>JBGSXN010000041.1:0-15445 GCA_041751355.1 Pyrinomonadaceae bacterium | reverse complement strand
CTCCCCAATGCAGTGCATGATGAAAGAAGTCTGCGCCCAATGTCTGCAGCGCCACGTCAACCCGCACACGGGTGAGGAATTTTTCGTATTCTCCTGCTTTAACCAGGACCAGCATCTTGACTTCGTTGATTTTAAAAACCTCAACGAACGTTTGCGGGCAAACAGCGTTCAGGAAAAACTCACGAATCTCTGGCTGGATCGGGCATTTGCAAAGGAAGACATGAGGCAGATCGACCAGTCCGTGACCATTCGGTGACATCAAGGCATCATTATGTTGATGTTTTGATGTCCATCTGCTATAGTGAAGGCGTTATGAGAACGACCCTTACGATAGATGATGATGTGGTCTTTGGACTCAAAAAGGCTCAAAAGGACAACCCTGAGAAATCTTTCAAAGAGATCGTTAACGACCATTTGCGGCGCGGTTTGAAGATGGTACCGGGAACACCACGAAAAAAGAAGTTTAAGGTTAAAGCTTACAACCTCGGTCTAAGGAAAGATCTCAATTTCGATAATATTGAAGAAGTGTTGGATATCCTGGAAGGGCCCAATCGCCGATGATCTTTCCTGACGTCAATTTGCTTCTATATGCCTACGATATTGAGAGCGACTTTCATAAACGTTCGGCCGCGTGGCTAGAGGAGATATTATCTAACGAAGAAGTTTACTTCTCTTGGCACACTATCACCGGTTTCCTTAGGATCATCACCAATTCCCGAGGCTCTGCGTCACCCTTAAGCCTTGATCGAGCAGTATTGATCGTCAGTGAGTGGCTAGAGCTCGAGAACACCCATTTGGTCGCTATGGAAAAGAAGAATTGGCCAATTTTCTCGCGAATGCTGACCGAAAGCCATGCCACGGGGAATTTGGTTATGGACGCTCACGTTGCAGCAATGGCCGCTTCGTGCGGGGCAACCGTCGCTACCACTGACCTGGACTTCACCCGTTTTCCGGGCATTCAGCATATTAATCCTATCGCTTCGAGAGCTTAGTACCGCAGATATTTCATTTTTGAACGACATTGATCGTCTCTAGGGCTCGAAGATATTCCGACACCAAGTCGACCGGCACCGGGCCGTATATCGCCGACACGGAGTCCCGGATCTGCTGTACGTTCCGTTTGCCGTCGGCGAGGTTTAAAACCTCGTAAGCGTATTCCCCGCCGGAGCCGCGAAGGCCCCGATAGCGAAGCAACCTAATAGAACGAGCACGCTCTTCCCCGTATTTGTCAGTGAAATAGTGGTAGCCGAAGGCGCCCATCGTTCCCTTGATCTCGGGATTGCGCCTAAAGATGAATCTGCCGTCGCCCTGTGCCGCGGGAGGCCCCGGCAGGTCGGCAAGCTGTTTTTGCTGAGGGGTGAAAACCAGGGCCGCCCCCTTTTGCACAGGCGAAGACACAACAAAAAGATTGGACATGGAATCGAAGACACTGCGTTCGTACCAGGAATAAAAACGCATCAGATTAATCTGCTCTTCCGTGCTGAGTTCCTCACGGCGTTCCACCATTCGAGCGCTCCGCCGCAAGCCGCGTGATTGTATGGTATTCCAAACAGGCCCTGAATCACTTGCGGCGATATTCGCAAGAAAATACGCGCTCGCACCGCCGATGAAGCTTGCTCGTTTGAGTTTGGTCGGATCAACATTAGCCGGCGTGTCATAGTTGGTGTGTATGTAACGATCGGGCCAGTCGTTCAGGTAGATCGCAGGTATCGAGAACGAGCTGTCGGTATAGACCTGGTGGTCACTGCCCATCGAGAATTCTGCCATCCGGGCATTGAGCGGCTCCTTGCCGCCTTCGGGAGCTACGAGGGGATAGGGTACTGTTTCACCGGCGGCGTGACGGTATGACTGTTCGTTGACAAACTCACCAAATGCCTCGGCAACATCATTCACAAACGAAGGCAGGCTCGCCGGGCCCCTCGTGACGTGAAATACTGCTTTTGTCTCCGGCCCGCCGCCGACCATGTCCATGTGAATGACGGCTTTTATTCGCTTCGTCATGTCCGGCCTTGCGTTCAATAGGGCTAGCGTACCCTCTATCTCAGGCGGCCAGATAAAGCGAATGGTCCGCCGCGGCCGCTCGATCTTGCCCTCCCGAATTAATTTCGCCAGCGTTCGCCCAACCTCCAGAATAGCGACGCAGCCGCTGGCGTTATCATTTGCCCCGGGCCTGGGATGGTCAAGATGGCAGCTAAACGCTATTTCTTCATTTTTTAGCTGCGGGTCCGAACCGGTGATCACGGCAGTCGGTATATCGTAATTTCCAGGCTCACGTCCGGCGCGGACCTCTGCCTTGAAAGTAATTTTTTCACCGCGTGCAAGGCGTGTCTGGAAACCGCGCGCCTGCTTGAGAGAAAGCATGAAGCCAAAGGTTTTTGTCGGCGTAAAGCTATCAAGGTGCCCCCAACGTATCAAATTCTCATTCTCGCCGAACCATGCCGTCCGCTGATTTTGTGCGTAGCTTAAGATCCCGACAGCGCCGTATTTCTCCACCGCGAGCCGGTAGATGGCCTCGGGCTGGGTCGACACGAGCACCAGTCTGCCCTTCACGTCTTTTCCGTGATAATCGGATTCGCTGGTGCCGGCACCGACGTCCACAAGCTCGGCAGTCACGTTTGCACTCTCGCTGTCCTGAGCGAGCACGAGCGGCATCGCATCCCAGCTCGCGATGCGTATTGAGGGTTTGCCGTCAGCACCCCTTTCCCAAAGCTCTGCAAACTCCGCATTCCATGCAGGCCTCGCCTTTTGTGTGCCATAAAACGTCTTTCCGTCAGCCGCAAACTGCAGGATCTCAACGCCCTCGAGCCCGTAGCTTCGCGCCTGTTGGGCAATAAATTCAGCCGCCGTGCGAATTCCCTTTGAGGCACGCATCCGGTGCTGACGCGAAATGAACTCTAGATCTCGCTTGGCTGATTCGCCCGACAGCTCGTTACTCAGAGCAGCTACAACAGGCTCCGGAAGCAAAGGCGGCTTGTTCTGCGGAATGGCGGAAACGCCGAATACGATCAAGAGGATCAGCGATGCAGCAAATATTTTCATGTCATTTTAGGGTTCTGTTGCTACCGGACCAGTCTGCTTTAGATCTCGTACTTCCGGCCAAGCGGAATCTGTTGTCAGCATAAGAATCCAGGTCTCGACCAGCCTCGCGCTGGCAAGCCTGTAGACCTGCGTTCCCATTCGGCGGACTTGAATTCCGGTCTTTGGATCGGTCCCTACCATTGTCCAGCGGGTCCATACCCGGTCGCCGGTGGCCGTGCATTCGTGGACGATAAAGCGTATGTCGGGCAGCCAATTGCGTGTCGCGACAATCTCTTCAATATACTGGGCGGCTGTCACGCTGCGGGTTCCCTTTGCCTCATGACGCACGTATGTCGGGCCGACAAGATCTTTGACAAGGTCCAGATTACCGGCGTGCCAAACGTCGTCGTTCCACTTTTGAAAGGTTACAGCGTTTGCTTTGGCAGTAGGCGTCGCCTCGCATCTCGTTTTAGCTACAGCGGACTTTGAGACATTTTGTGCCCTGAGGCCCGTTACCGCCACCGCCACGAGCACTACCAGTATAAGAAAAATGTTCATAAAGTTACTCCTGGACCAGGTTTTCGCTGATCAGCGGCTCACACGGCTCCGACCTGGCACCTTTCTCGTCACAGACGGCGTATCGGGGCCTGTATTCCTCACTTCCGTATCGATGCCGCGAGTACATCGTAACGCCTGCATGTCGCCCTTTTGCATCGAGAATGTAGAAATTAATGCCGAAGTTTGGCCGGCCGCTGTCGGTAAGCAGTCTTTTCTCTACCGTGTTGTCCCTGATGCGTTTGAGGGCCGTCATCCCGGCATCTTTCGGATGTGCTCCGCGCCGCATCTCCTCGACGATCAGATACGAGCAGAGTCCGTAAAGATTTGCCTCGCCGCGCCCGGTCGAGCCCGCAGCACCGACGGCATTGTCGACATACAGGCCGGCACCAAGTATCGGGGAATCACCCACACGTCCAGGGATCTTAAAGCCGAGGCCGCTTGTCGTTGTAACGCCGCAGATATCGCCTTTGGCATTGATGCCGTTGCAATTTATGGTGCCGTAAATATGCGCAGGATCGATGAGGCCCTCGACGGCCATCTGCAGGGTGGCTCGGTGGCCGGCATCGGCCCGTGCCTTGGGGTCGAGATAACGCGACGGATCGGTCCGCCGCTTCCATTCGAGCCAGATCCGCCGCGAACGTGGCGTATTCAGGTCATTTTCTATCGTAAATCCCATGTTCCGAGCAAAGGTCTGTGCACCCGGCCCGACAAGTAAATGATGATCGGTGGTGTCCATCACTGCCTGGGCTACGAGCGATGGGGTCCGTACTCCCTCAATCGAGGCGACTGCCCCGGCCCTTTTGCGCGGACCGTGCATGACCGATGCATCCAGCTGAACCACGCCGTCGCCATTTGGGATCCCGCCATAACCAACGCTGGTGTCTTCCGGGTCAAGCTCGACAATGTTGACGCCGGCAATGAGAGCGTCCATTACGTCAGCACCTTTGACGATCATCTCAAAGGCCTTTTGAACGCATGTCACATCGCCGCCATTTTTATAGGTGTTGCCGTTGTCCGATGCGATAACCAGCGGTTTCACGCCCGCCTGTTTCCAAATTGTCGGGGCGCCCGATGCAACGCCCGGTAAGATAGCCCCGGCGGCAACGCCCTTCCAAACAAAATCACGTCGCGTGATATTTTTACTCATCGATTTTCCTCCTTAGCGGTCTTGATCTTATTCAGCACGGTCGCGGACCGCTGCTTTTCGTAACAAAAGGGTCATCATCCAGAAAAACAGAATACTGTTGATTAGCATCGGGACGCGACGCATCCAGAAATTTGTGATTGTTAGGCGGTCGATCAACTCCAGCGAAAGGCCCTCGCTGCTTAGCTGCACCTGGATCGGGATCTGGACGAAGACGCTGGAAACGGCCGCAACGAGCTGCATCGCAAGCGCGGACCATATTGCCCATTTCGGGATCTGGAAAGGACGTTTCCAGAGAAGCAACGCAGTAAGCGGAATCGTCAGAAAAACCGGTATGACCATGTAGCCAATTATCAACGGAGAAAGCGCTTGGTGATACGCCTGAAACTCGGCCGCTCCGATAAGTCGCCACGTCGGGTAATTGACGAAGCTTTCTACAAAAGCGGCCCCCATTCCGTAAAAAACAAACACGAAAGTGACTAGAAAGAGCCAGACAGACGCTGGACTCGAATCACGCACTTCGGCGGACATATCTTGTCTATTCGACATCTTTGTTAAGAAAGCTCACTAAAACCCTATTTTAGGACAGAAACGATCTCGCCCACTTTGTCACCCCGCCGGTTTCTGATCGGCATTGGCGAAAGCTCGGCCAGCGCGTCCGTTGCCAGCACGCCGAGCCGACGGAGCAGGCCGATCGCAACAACCGAGCGCGAGTAAAGGTCGTCGCCGTCCTCGATCTTGAGGCCGATGGCCAACCCGTTCGGCCACTGCCCGCACGGCAGCACGCCGCAGCACCACACGCCCTCGGCACCGACCTTGGAGATCAGCGCGTTCGGCAGGGCCCGCATCAGGATCGTATCGAACCGCTCGTTCCCGCCGATCAGCTCCGGGTGATGCAGCATCGCCGAGACCACGCGTGCCGACGCAGCACGAATTGACGAATGAAATTTGTCCGGCATCACCAGATTGATAAAGCTCTGTGCCATTGCCCTCACCGGCACCGCAAAATTCGGGGCCGCACAACCGTCGATACCGAGTTCGACACTCTCGATCGGGAGTTCTGTAAATTCACGGATCGCCCGAAATATCCTCTGCTGGACGCGGTGGGCCTCATGTTCGTAATACGCCGTGTCCGCTCCGATATGCTTTGCCAGGGCGAGCATCGCGACGTGCTTCCCTGAGCAATTATTGTGAAGCTGCGAAGGAGGCTCGCCCGAACGTCTGAGCCGGTTCGATTCCGCCTCTGAAAAGGGCATATGCGTGCCGCATCTAAGGTCGGACTCGGCCATTCCGATCTTCTCCAGCATTCCCTTTACTATCTCGACGTGCATCGGCTCCCCCGAATGCGATGCGCATGACATCGCGATCTCTTCCTCTGTAAAACCGAAGGCATCGGCGGCCCCGCTTGTAATTAGGGGGATCGATTGGTGCGGCTTGCAGGCCGACCGGAAAAAAGTAACTGTCGATGGATGGCCCGCCGACGCGACCGTGCGGCCCTTCCCATCCATCACGATCATGTTACCGCGATGAACAGACTCGAGCGTTTTTCCTCGAATGACATGGGCGAGTATCTCAGACATTGAACGCCGCGTTTTTCCGATTATCCACAGTTCAGGTTACAAGTGTTTATTTGATAATGCCGGAAGGATTATATCTCACTTGTTGGCAGATCGTGGATCGTTGGTCAATTCGATTAGCTATCGGGGCCGCACGAGAATCGCAGTAAAGTAGACCTGACACGGTACACTTTATAAGATGGCTCCCCTCCTTGGCAAAGGAGGGGTGGCAGACCGACGTTTTTTGTCGGGCTGACGGGGTGGTCTGTTGTCGGGCAGGGACAAGGAAAACAGGCAACGTTTCAGGTGCGATAAAAGAACAAGGTACGTCTCAGGTCAAACCACCCCGCCCTTCGGGCACCCCTCCTTAGCCAAGGAGGGGAGCTTTTGATTTGTCAATTGCCACGCTCTTCACAGCGTGGAATACAATCCCTCGATCCTCACCGGCTTTAGCCGAACCGGACTTGCAGCTCTACAAGGAGGCCTCAACACTCGAATTCGCCGCCTGAATTCCATCACCGAGGCCGTGGATTCTCCCGTTAAAAATGTCCGTGCTTACTCTTCACTTTTCACTGTTTACTGTTTACTGTTTACTGTTCACTCTCCACGACCACCACTCTTCCCCGGGCCCCAAGCAATTATCTGCAAAAGAGATCGTACAAGTTCGCGAGGAACTAAACGTATCCCAGGCCGTGTTCGCCAAACACCTAAATATCTCACCCAGGACCGTCCAATCATGGGAGCAGGGTCTCGGCAAACCCCGCGGGGGCGAGTCCAAAACTGTTGTCGATCGCGAAGAAAAAACCCAAAGGAGGTCAATTTACGCTTTCAGCTCACCTCGGAGCCTTGCGACATCGCGTTGGGGTGGGGCGCCGAAATGCTTTTTGTAGTCGCGACTGAAATATGCCGGGTCTTCGTACCCGACTTGAAATCCTGCCGTTGCAGCGTCGGCTGCGCCGGAGAGCATCAGGCGGCGAGCCTCTTGCAGTCGAATTTGTTTGAGGTACTGCAGCGGGCTCATCGCGGTGACGCTTTTGAAGTGGTGATGAAACCGCGAAACGCTCATTCCGAGCGTGCTTGCCACCTCTTCCATGGTGACCGGCTGGTCAAAATTCTCGCGCAGGTGCCCGATGGCCTTTGAAATTCGCTCGGTATCGCCAAAGGAAAGTAGGTGGGCGAGCCGCGGGCCCTCACCGCTCTCCAAAAGGCGATAGATGATTTCCCGCGTGATGAGCGGTGCAAGCACTCTCTGGCCGGCTGGGTTATCGATCAGTCGCACCAGCCTCACGATGGCATCCCTCAGGTCCGCTGACACGGAGTTGACATCCATCGCCTTTGCGCTTCCGCTTCCGTTCTTGATCTTTATCCCTGATTCGACCATCACGGATGCAACCACTGCGGGATCTAACGTTAGACTAAATCCCAGATAAGGGCGTTCGGGTGTCGCATCTACGATTCGATAGATGAGGGGCAGGTCCACCGTGTAGATCATGTAATGGTCCGGGTCGAACCGGAAGATCTCTTCGCCGAGCTGGGCCTCTTTCGCCCCCTGTGCGACAAAGCAAAACGCCGGCCCAAATAGCCCGCGCGCCGATTCTCTACACCCAGACACGCGGCTGACATTCAGCCCCGTAAACACCTCTTTCGCAGCATCCTTCGGCAAAACTCGCAGCAGTCGATCAACTAACTCATTACTCGTATTCTTCATACATTCATACTACCGCTTGCAGGCGGTTCGCACCACTTTTCTCCGCTCCATAGCAGGATCGTCCAATCATTTGAAAGGATCATTCTATCCGTGAACGCACGCTCCACGTCATACTAAGACTACAGAAAAGGAGAAATGATCGATGAATAAAC
Organism: Pyrinomonadaceae bacterium; assembly: GCA_041751355.1. Classification (GTDB taxonomy): domain Bacteria; phylum Acidobacteriota; class Blastocatellia; order Pyrinomonadales; family Pyrinomonadaceae; genus OLB17. The sequence goes on along the minus strand of JBGSXN010000041.1, from coordinate 7,309 downwards.
GACCCAATAGCAACGCTGAAAACAGTGACGAACTATCTCGCGGAAGCTCGAGCAGGCGAGACTTCCTCAAAACGACGGCGGCGGCCGCAGCCGGGGCGGCCCTATCGTTTGGAATCGCACCGCGAGGCAATATCGCGGCAGCTCAAACGACGAATCAATCAAATATTATGAAAACACGCAAACTTGGCGGTTTAGAAGTATCGGAAATCGGCTTTGGAAATATGGGCCTCAGCCCAGGTCACTACGGGCCTGGAGTGACGAAGGCTCAGGGCATACGCGTGGTCCGCGAGGCATTTGATCGAGGCGTTACCTTCTTCGATACGGCCGAGGTTTATGGTCCATATGTGAATGAGGAGTTAGTCGGAGAGGCGCTCGCACCTGTCCGGGATAAGGTAGTGATCGCCACGAAGTTCGGCTTCAAGATCGACGGCACGAACGGTTTGGACAGCCGACCGGAACATATCCGCGAGACAGTCGAGGGAATGCTCAAACGACTCAAGACGGACCGCATCGATCTTCTTTACCAGCACCGTGTTGATCCAAACGTCCCTATCGAGGATGTCGCCGGCACTGTCAAAGACCTGATCAAAGCCGGTAAGGTGAAGCACTTCGGATTATCAGAGCCGAGCGCTCGGACCATCCGCCGTGCGCACGCCGTCCAGCCCGTCACCGCTATTCAGACTGAGTACTCGTTGATCGAGCGGAGCGTGGAGCGAAACGGCGTGCTCCAGGCATGTGAGGAACTCGGCATCGGCTTCGTGCCATGGGGGCCGTTGGGGCAGGGATTTCTTCCCGGTAAGATGAATGTGGCCATACAGTCCAATATGGATCCTAAGAACGACTTGAGAGCGACGTTCCCGCGGTTCTCTCCGATGGTGATGGCGAACAACCAGCCTATAATAGAGTTCCTGAGGAACTTCGGAGCCAAGAAGGGCGGGGCAACTCCCGCTCAGATCTCGCTGGCGTGGCTGATGTCCCAAAAGCCGTGGATCGTTTCGATCCCCGGCACGACGAGGGCCGATCATCTGCGTGAGAACCTGGGGGCGGTCTCTGTCCAGCTCTCGCCGACGGACCTTCGCGAGATCGAAACCGCTTTTTCTAAGATCGAGATCTACGGCGGCCGCATGGACGCAAGACAAATGGCGCAGATCGGCTGGGATTATTAATCTGAAATCATGAAACGACGGCACAACCTAACTTTAATAACGATGTCGGTGATGTTACTCGCAATGAGTTCCGTCAGCTGCGGCCAGGACCGCCCTCCCGCAGAGAAAGAACCAAAAGCGAGTAATGTTACCGCCCGGGAAGGAGCCACCAAGATGAAGATCACGATTGGTTCAAAAGTTTTCAATGCGAGTCTTTTTGACAGCCCGACCGCAGAGGCATTCAAAGCGATGCTGCCGCTGACGGTGGAAATGGGAGAGTTCAACGGAAACGAGAAGGACCATAAATTCTCAAAGAGCTTCCCTACCGATGACTCGAACCCCAAAACGATCAACAGCGGTGATCTGATGATCTGGGGAAGTAACACGCTTGTGTTGTTCTACAAAACTTTCCCGACGTCGTACCGCTATACACGACTCGGCCGAATCGACGACCCGTCAGTCTTGGAATCGGCAGTAGGCAAGGGAAATGTAACGGTCACCTTTGAATTGGAGACCCAACAAAAGTCGGAGATAAACAATGAATAAGATTACAGTACTTGCAATATTATTGGCAGTTATTGCTGTTGCCGCCTGCGGTGGCGATCAGACCCCGAAAACAGAGAACGCGACGTCTGAACAAGTGGATCGATCCAACTCAACCACGGTTTTTCCGAGGGGCGACAAGGCTCCTCAGGATACCTTTACCGGGACGGTTTACGTGCAGCCGCTGGCGCCAAAGAACGAGAACAATAACTTCTCAGTCGCCAGCGTAACGTTCGAGCCCGGAGCTAGAGCCTACTGGCACACGCACCCCGCGGGTCAAACAATTCTCGTGACCGACGGACAAGGCCTGTACCAGGAAAAAGGCACTGCGATCCGCTCGCTAAACAAAGGCGATGTCGTGCTATGCGATCCCGACATCGAGCACTGGCACGGAGCCTCACCCGAAAGCTCGATGACCCACGTGGTCATTACAAACTATAAAGGCGAAACACAGGTCAACTGGCTTCGACCCGTCTCGGACGAGGAATATGGAGTGCGAGGCAGTAGCAGGTAAGGAATATGTATTCCTCTTATAGAATTCGGCACTAATGTCGTTTAGGTTACTGACGACCTCGTTCTAAATGTCTAAGGATAGCAGTCAAAATAAGTTACGCGGGCATCTTTAGAAATCCGGTTTTCGATAGAAACGGGTCTGAGTCACTTTCCAAACTTGCGCAGTACTAGATGCAGCGGCACGTTTCAAAGGGCGTATCGCTGAAGGAGGTTTATGGACGATAAACAATTACCAGAGGACTTATGTTTAATCGAAGACGAGGTGCCGATCAGTCGCGACGAAGAAAAGCTGCTCGACGAACTCGGCTTGGTTGGCGAGTCGCGACGGAAATTCCTGGGGCAGGGCATCACCGCCGGGCTCGGCATATTTGCTCTGCAACTGCTGGCAAAAGAGAAGGCGCTCGCCGCCCTTGAACCGACGCCGGGTGCCGTATTTGCGCAGAACGGGATGCTGGAGAATTCCGTCAAAGTCTCAATGAAAGTGAACGGAGCGGCGCGAAGCTTGGAAGTCGATTCGCGGATGTCTTTGCTCGACACATTGCGCGAACGTCTTGACCTGACCGGCACGAAAAAGGGCTGCGACCAAGGTCAGTGCGGAGCCTGCACGGTTATCGTCGGCGGGCAGCGCGTGCTGTCATGTCTGACTCTGGCGGCGCAGTGTCAGGGCAAAGATGTGACGACCGTTGAGGGTTTGGCGAAAGGGGACGAACTGCATCCGATGCAGGCGGCGTTCATCAAACACGACGGGTTTCAGTGCGGCTATTGCACGCCAGGACAACTCTGTTCGGCGGTCGCCTTACTCAATGAAGCGCGAAACGGCAACGCGAGTCACGTCACGCAGAATTTGCGTACCCATGCCCGCGGCTTAAAACTTTCGGATGATGAGATACGCGAAAGAATGAGCGGCAATATTTGCCGCTGCGGGGCGTACCCCGGAATCGTCGCGGCGATCAAAGAAGTTCAATCGGGCCGCGAAACTGCGCAGACATGGCATTTTGCGACCGACGATGAGATCGCCGCCGTTTTAACCGACGACGACAAACAACAGATCGCCGCGATGAATGGGGGAGGCAAAACCGATGCAATCGTTTAAATACACCAGTGCGACCAGCGACGCAAACGCCGTCCGCGTCGTCGCCGCAAATCGGGAGGCAAAGTTTTTGGCAGGCGGTACGAACCTGATCGATCTGATGAGAGAATACGTGGAGCGTCCGGCCGAACTGGTTGACGTTTCCCAGTTGCCGCTGGCACAGATCAGGCCAACTACAAACGGCGTTTCTATCGGCGCTTTAGCTAAAAACGAAGCTACCGCCAATCACCCGCTAATCCGCCAACATTACCCCCTACTCTCTATGGCGATTCTCGCTGGTGCCAGCGGTCAACTTCGCAATATGGCGACCAACGGCGGCAATCTGATGCAGCGCACCCGATGCCAATATTTTTACGACATCGCGATGCCGTGCAACAAACGCGAACCCGGTTCGGGCTGCGGAGCCCTCGAAGGCTTAAACCGCATCCACGCCATTTTTGGCTACTCGGACAAATGTGTCGCAACATATCCGGGGGATATGGCGACCGCGCTCTACGCGCTCGATGCGGTAGTCAAAGTCCGCGGCATAAACGGACGGGAACGCACAATTCCAATTCAGGATTTTCACCGCCTGCCGGGCGATACGCCTCAAAAAGACAACAATCTCGAACACGGCGAGCTTATCGTGTCCATTGAAGTCCCGAAGAATAATTTCGCCAATAGATCTTATTATCTGAAGGTTCGCGACCGCGCAAGTTACGCTTTCGCGCTCGTTTCGGTAGCCGCGGCGTTGGAAACTGACGGCAGCAATATCAAGCAGGCGCGCGTCGTTCTTGGCAGTGTTGCTCATAAGCCGTGGCGCTCGATGGAAGCAGAAAGAGCGTTGGTTGGAAAGCCTGCGACGTCAGAAACATTCAAGGCGGCAAGCGACGCGGCGCTGAAGGACGCGAAACCGCTCGCGCACAACGGATATAAAGTCGAACTCGGAAAACGCGCAATAGTGCTTGCTTTGCAGCAGGCGATGACCGGCGGCGCTGCGTAAATAAGGAGGGAAAAGCAAATGGCAAGATACATAGGACGTGAAATGAGCCGCGTCGAGGGCGTCGCGAAAGTTACAGGCAAGGCGAAATATGCTGCTGAATTTAAGGTTCCCAACCTGGCTTACGGTTTTATAGTGCTCGGCGACATCGCCAAGGGCACTATCAAGTCGATGGACACGCGAACGGCTGAAGCTGCTCCGGGCGTGATACGGGTTTTCACGCACTTGAACGCGCCGAAACTCGGTCCGAAGGCTTCGGGCGAGAAATCTCCAAACCGCGCGACCGAAGAAGAAGACAAGTCATTTCGGGCGTTGCAATCGGACCGAATCTTCTTCAACATGCAGCCCATCGCCCTGGTCGTCGCTGAAACCTACGAACAGGCTCGGTATGCGGGGCGGCTCGTAAAAGCTGCCTATAACGCAGAAAAGCACGTCACCGATACGGAAGCGGTAAGAGCGCAGGGGCGTTTGCCCAAACAGGGACCGCCTCCGAAGCTACGCGGCAATCCCGAGCAGGCGATGCGAAACGCGCCCGTCAAGGTCGAAGCGGAATACCGCATCCCGATCGAGCATCATAACCCGATGGAGCTGCACGGTGCGATTGCTTTTTGGCAGGGCGATCGGCTCACGATCTTCGACAAAAGCCAGGAAGTTTACAACGTACGCAGGCACTTGGCTTCGAGCTTTCAGATCCCCGAGGAGAACGTATCGGTTACTTCGCCGTTCGTCGGCGGAGCATTCGGTTCATCTCTCAGACCAAACTATTACCCGGCGCTGACGGCGATGGCTGCGCGCGAAATCAAGCGCCCCGTGAAGGTCGTTTACACGCGCACGCAGATGTACACCGGACACGGCTACCGTCCGCACACGATCCAGAAGATCGCGCTCGGCGCTGATCGGTCTGGGAAACTCGCGGCGATGATTCACGAAGCCGTGCATAATACTTCCAGGTTCGAGGAATTCTCCGACAACACGACCGGGATGACGCGTCAGGTGTACGCCTGCCCTAATCTCTCCGCGCCGCAGCTGATTACGGACACGGATTTCAGCACGCCGACGTGGATGCGTGCCCCCGGCACTGTCAGTGGCATGTTCGCGCTCGAAAGCGCAATGGATGAGCTCGCTTATAAGCTTAAAATCGACCCTCTCGAATTGCGGCTCATCAACTATTCCGAAACCGATCCGGAAAGCGGCAAACCGTGGTCGAGCAAGGCATTGCGCGAATGCTATCGGTTGGGTGCCGAAAAATTCGGTTGGAAGAACCGCAAAATGGAGCCGCGTTCAATGCGCGACGGAAGGCTTCTTGTCGGGTGGGGTACGGCGACTGGGATTTGGGGCGCTTTTCAGATGCCCGCCACCGCCCGCATCACGCTCAAGGCTGACGGGACGGCGCACGTTGCCAGTGCGACGAGCGATATCGGACCGGGAACGTACACCGTTATCACAATAATCGCCTCGGAGTTTCTAGGGCTCAAACCCGAACAAATCAAATTTGAACTCGGCGATACGAAGTTTCCCCGAGCGCCGGCTCAGGGCGGCTCCTGGACGACCGCGAGCGTCGGCTCAGCCGTACAGGGAACGGCGCTCGCGATTGCGGGACGGCTGCTCGCGCTCGCGAACCGCGAAGCGGATTCGCCGCTCAAAGCAGCCACTGTCGACGACGTTGAAATGCTCGACGGGCGGTTGCAACTCAAAAGCGATTCGTCCCGTTTGGTTAGCATCAGCGAAGTGATGAAGCGCAATAATCTCGGCGAGATCACAGAGACTTTCGAGGCTCAGCCCTCGAAAGAGCGCGATAAGTATGCGCTGATGGCGCACGGCGCACAGTTTGTTGAGGTGAAGGTCGATCCCGACGTCGGAACCGTTCGCGTCACCCGCGCGCTCGAAGCGACCGCCGCAGGCAAAATCGTCAATCCGAAAACATCACACAGTCAGGAAATCGGTGGGATCGTCTGGGGAATCGGAATGGCTCTTCAGGAAGCGACTGAGGTCGATCATCGGTACGGCCGCATCATGAACCCGAATTTGCAGCATTATCACGTACCGGTCAATGCCGACGTGCTGAACGTAGAAACGACCTTCGTTGAAGAAAACGATTCGATAGTCAATCAGCTCGGCGTTAAGGGCATGGGCGAGCTTTGCATGGTCGGGATTCCGGCCGCTATCGCCAACGCGGTTTTCCACGCAACAGGACTCCGTATCCGGGATCTCCCGATCACTCCGGACAAATTGCTTTCGCCAAACGGTCGCGCCATATGAACGAAGTACGGGAACTGGTGGAGGCATTAGACCGGGCCGGGGCCGGCGGAAAAACTGGGGTCCTCTATCAAGCACCAAGCTCACGATGAACGAGATCGTCATAGGCCGCCTCCCGGCCCCGACCGCAGAGTTGGCGGCGTAGCCACTATCCGCTGCCCACTGTCCATTTTCCATTGTCTATTGATCCAGCTCTCTTCACTCTTCACTCTTCACTCTTCGCTGACCACCGGCCACTGTCCGGTGACCACTGTCTCGTGTTATCTTTCGCCCTCACGCCTCCCGTTTGCGTCCGTCTTTTGCAGATAAACGTCCGAGCCCTCTTCGTAGTGCTCGACATAAACGACAAAGACCGCCCCGCTCTCATCACGTGCAACTGCCGGCTGAGCTGCTATCACACCGTCATCTGAAATTCGAACGGGCTCACGAAGCATCTCCGCTTTACCAAAACCCGCCGGCCCTTCCGAGCATCCCCCAACAAGCCGAACAAGACGAGCATTACCAACAGCCTTTTCATACTCATAGTCTAGTAATATGGAATCCTTTTGCCAAAGGATGGTCTCCGACGCTCTCCTCGCCGTAGGTGAGGCAGATATTAGGAGCTGTCTGAAAAGTCCCTGAAAGGGACAAATGTAATAGCGTCGGGAGCATCCCGACGAGAGTAATTAATGTTTTTCCCAGCCTCGTTCACGAGGCTTCCCGACGCGCAAAGAGCCACGCACCATTAGGGCGTGGTAAAGTTTGAACGAACACCCCAGAGGGCGTTTTAACGTCCTTTTCACT
>JBGSXN010000040.1:0-53094 GCA_041751355.1 Pyrinomonadaceae bacterium | reverse complement strand
TGTGGTCCCGGGTGGAATACCGGTCCCGGTCAGGGTAACCGTCACACCCTGCAACGGGAAGTTGGCGAACGGTGCGTTGAATTGCTGTATGTTGCCGGCGATCGTCACGTGTACCGTGTGCCCGACCCCAGCCGACGTGCTTTCATTAAAGTTCCCGTCGCCGTTATATTTTGCGGTGATAGTCTTTACCCCGGCCGTGTTCGACGTCAGGTTACATGTTTGGGCAGCAATCGCCGCCGTGCATGTGTCCGTACCGTCAGATACCGTCACCGTCCCCGTCGGCGTTCCCGTAGTCACCTCGACCGCCCAGTTTACCGCATACGCCTCGCCTACATTGGTAGGCGTAGCCAAAGCCGCGGCATTCGTGATCGTCGTGGCCGTCGCCCCCGGAGTGATCTGGAATGTCACCTCCGCCGCGACGCTTGCCGAATGGTTCGCTCCGCCCGGATAAGAGGCGTTCGCCTTCGCCGTTCCGACATTCACGTTGTTTTCGTATGTAATTGGGACCGTCGTATTGAGCCCCGGACCCGTCACCGTAGCCGTACACGGCTCGATAGGCGAACTCGTATAACTGAATGTCCCCGGTGCACAGCTGACCACTGTCGTTGTCGGTGCCGGAGTAAGGGCAAAGGTCTTGGTATCACTCGATGCCTGATAGTTCCCGCCGCCGGCGTAGTTGTGAGTCGCACTCGCCGTGTTGGTAACATTGACGTTATTTGAATAGCCGGCAGGAGCGACCGGTGAAGGCCCGATCGAAAGGCCCGGTCCCGTTACCGTGAATGTACAAGGCTCGATCGCCGAACCCGTGTAGACGAACGTTCCCGGTGCACAGCTGACTTCTGTTGTCGTCGGGGCGGCTGTGATCTGGAAGGTCTTGCTGTCGCTCGACCCCTGATAGTTGCCGCCGCCCGCGTAAGTGACCGATGCATTCGCCGTACCGGCGTCGGTGTTGTTCGAATACACAATGCTGGCCGTGAGGTTCTGATTCAGACCGGGTCCTGTGACGGCTGCGGTACAAGGCGTCTGAGCTGTGTTGTTAAAGACCACGCTCGTCGGGCATGTGATCGTCGCAGTCGTCGGAGCAGCAGTGATCTCAAAGTTCTTGCTGTCATTCGACCCCTGATAGTTGCCGCCTGCCGCGAAGCTCACTGACGCACCCGCCGTGCCGGCATTGGTGTTGTTCGAATACACGATGCTGGCCGTAAGGTCCTGATTCAATCCCGGCCCTGTAACAACAGCCGTACACGGCGTCCGGGCTGTGTTGTTGAAGACCACACTCGTCGGGCATGTGATCGTTGTATTCGTCGGTGCCGGAGTAACTGTTTGTCCGGGCGAGAGGATGCCGCTGCTAGCAAGATACAGCCCTGAGCCCGAATAATTCACAGTCACGCTGTGCGGACTTCCCGCCACCGTGAGCGCCGCTGTCGAGATGGTCGCCTGTCCGTTGGCATCAACCGCTACCGGTGAACCGACATCGTTGAGGTCGATAACAAACTGCACCGTGCCACCCGGCGGTATCGGTGAAACGGTTGCGGTGAATGTGACATTTGTTCCAAAGACGGATGAGTTCTGCGAAGAGCCGACCGATGTAGCCGTCGCGACCGTCTGTACCTCGAACGCACCGATATCTATACCGTCGCCGCCGTCCGCATCGGGAATGGAAGGATTGAGAACCTTCCTCGGAAAGCCTGTTCCGCGTTGATCGGTCGTTAGTGGAACAACGGTATTGATTCCCTTATCGATCGCCGGGCTCGTCGGAGCCAGTGCATGCGTCATCGTCGGGCCGCCGTTATCGGCTAGGCCAGCCAACTGAGGATCTACGTTGTAAGTGTTGTTCGAGCCGAAGGCCGTATAGCCAGTCGTCGTCTCGACCAGATTGTAGCTGCCGCCGAGCGTGCCGAAATTAAATATGTCCGGCCCGTCCGAAGAGGTGTTGTCGGCAACGATGGAGCTGCTGAGATTAACCGCTGCCACGCCCATAGCAGGAATGTTTTGAATACCGCCGCCGTTACTCGGGCCATTATTTCCGGCGACCGTGCTGTTGTTGAGGTTTACGGTCGCGGTTGCGCCGTTCGAATCATTTCTGATACCGCCGCCAGCTACCGCCATATTCCCGCTGATCGTACTGTTGGTGATGTTCGCCGTAGCGTTCAGGCCGAACCCGCGGTTAAACACGCCGCCGCCCGAGCCGGCAGTCGCCGTATTCCCGGAGATCGTACTGTTGTTGACGGTCAGCAGGCTCGCCCCGCCACCAGTAGTAGTGCTTGAGATCCCGCCGCCGAATCGGCCTGCCGTATTGCCCGAGACGGTCGTAAACTCGACCGTGAGGCTGCCGCTGCCACTAAATATCCCGCCACCGCCATCGTAGGCGGCGGAGCCATTCGCGGTATTACCCGAAATGGTCGAATTCGTGATCGTCACGCTGCCGAAATTATTATAGATCCCGCCGCCGTTTCCTGCCGCGGTGTTGTTTCGCACTATCGAATTGTTAATGGTCAACGTCGCTTGATCATTGAAGACTCCGGCCCCGGATCCAGTTGGAAATGTCCCGGTGACCGCTCCGTTCGCGATGGTCAGACGGTTGAGGACGACAGTATTGCCGGATGCAATGTAGAATATGCGCGAGGGCGGGTTAGGGCTCACCGTCAGTTCCGCCGCTGTAGGCCCGTCGATCGTCAGGTTCTTGTCGATCACGATCTGACCCGTAACCAGCGTGATCGTGTCAGGCACGGCATCGGTAAAGTTAGTCGCGCCGTTGCCAAACGTGATCGTCGACCCCGGACACGCATCGATAACCGCCTGACGCAGGCTCCCCGCACCGCTATCGGCATTGGTTATGACAACGAGCGGGTTAGTCGGGCAAACTACATTGATCGTTACGGACGCATCCGAAAATCCAGCCGAATTTTGTAAACGATAGAGGAACGTATGTGGCCCGGGAGCCGTCGGGGTCGTAAGCGAGAAGCTGCCGTCCACGTTTACAGTAAGGTTGCCGCCGGCAAGCGCCACGGTCGCGCCGGCTACATTGTCCGTGACCAGTCCGCCGAGCGAGCCGCCGCCAATACTGACTAGCGTCGCCACGGGCGAACCAAGGCCATCGTTGTCAAGCAAATCGTCAGGGTCGGATGTAGAACGCGTGAGAGTTACCCCGTAGGCTGTCGAATATTGTATCATTCACACCCGTCGGCGGATCGGCGTAGGTGTAAAGCGTATTCGCGGCGTTCGTTCCGGCTGGGGTTGTTACGAGGACACTTGCCGTGCCTGCGGACCCCGCTGGCGTTACAGCCGTGATGGTCGTATCGTTTACAACCACGACGCTGGTCGCGGCGTTGCCGCCGATGGTAACGCCCGTCGCTCCCGTAAACTTAGTTCCTGTGATCGTGATGGTATTGCCGCCGGCCGTCGGGCCGGAGGCCGGATCGACACTCGTGACAGTCGGGGCACATCCACCTCCGTAGCGAACGACCGCAAAAACATCGTCGTCCGCGATATCGCTAAACCCGGCGGCAACGATCCTGCCGTCGGGCTGTATAGCGACCGAGGTGGCCTCGTCGTCCGAACCCAATACAGGAGTTGTTACTTTACCATCGCCGTCGAAAGTCGTGTCCAGCGAGCCGTTTGGATTGTACCGGACGGCCGCAATATCATTGTTTGACCCGTTATGGCTGAACCCGCCTGCCACTATCCTGCCGTCGAGGTGCAACGCTAGGGCAACGGCAACATCATTCCCGCCCAGAATAGGAGTTGTAACTTTTCCGTCCACGTCAAATGTCGAATCGAGCGAGCCGTTCGCGTTGAAGCGTACGACGGCAAAATCCTGATTCGACCCGTTATGGCTGAAACCGCCGACAACGATCTTGCCGTCAGGCTGGAGCGCGACCGAGCGGGCGCTGTCATCTGTTCCCAATACAGAGGTGACCGCCTTGCCATCGCCGTCGAATGTCGAATCGAGCGAGCCGTTTGCGTTGTATCGGACGACGGCAAAATTAGAGCCCGGCGAGTAGGCGGTCCCGGCGGCAACGATCTTGCCATCAGCCTGGATTGCCACCGCGTGCGCAACGTCATCCAGACTGAGGACAGGTGTAGTTACTTTACCGTCCCCGTCAAAAGTCGTATCGAGCGAGCCGTCTGCATTGTAGCGGACGACCGCAAAATCAAAGTTCGGCCCGGCTTGAGCATGCCCGGCGGCGACGATCTTGCCATCCGGCTGGATCGCGACCGCGAGGGCCTCGTCGCCCGAGGTCACCGGGGTGGTCACTTTACCGGTGCCGTTAAATGTCGTATCGAGCGATCCGTTCGGATTGTAACGGACGAGGGCAAAATCGTCGTCCGATCCGTTCCACGCGCTCCCGGCCACAACGATCTTACCGTCGGGCTGGATCGCGACCGCGCGGGCGTCGGCAATCGCCGTAACGGCAGTTGTCGCTATGCCGTCGCCGTCAAAAGTAGTGTCCAGCGAGCCGTTTGCGTTGTAGCGTACGACCGCAAAATCATAGGTTGTTCCGGTAAAGGCCGTCCCGGCGACAACGATCTTGCCGTCAGCCTGGACCGCGACCGCGTGGGCTTTGTTTCCGAATCCCGGAGCGGTGGTCACCTTTCCGGTGCCGTTAAAAGTCGTATCCAGGCTGCCTCCGGTAAAGCACGGCTCGAGGATCCACTGGGCATAAAGAACGGTGTCCGCAACGGGCGCAAATATCTGTCCCGGAGCATAGCGTGTGCCGCTGCCGTTGGCCATCGTATTCCAACCGCCGAACCCAAATCCCGTATTCACCAGATCGCCCGTTCCGAGCACCCCGACCCAAGTCCCCTCGCTGTACGGGCTGTTAGGATCGACCGGCGCGGTCCCGCCCGTGTTCCCATTGCCGGCATACATTACGGTGTACGTCGGCGGAGCAACGTAGGTATAAAGCATATTCGCGGCGTTCGTCCCGCCTGGGGTTGTAACCTCTACGCTGACGGCTCCGGCGGCGTGTGCCGGTGCGGTCACGGTGATCTCCGTCGGGCTAATGACCATTAGATTCGTGACAGCCGTTCCGCCGAAATTAACAGCAGTCGCTCCGGTAAAGTTCGTGCCTGTGATCGTGACACTATTGCCGCCTGCGGTGGAGCCGGAGTTTGGATTCACACTTGTGACTGTCGGCGGCAGGGTACATGTGCGCCGCAGAATTGAGACGTTGTCGGAATTAAAGTTTGCAGTCACCAGGTCCTGACTGCCGTCGCCGTTGAAATCGCCGATAGCGATGGAAAGGGGAGTGCTTCCAACCCCAAGGGTCGGCCCTGCTGTAAATGATCCCGATCCGTTGCCTAGCAATATGGAAACGTTATTGGAATTTGTGTTTACTCCGGCAAGGTCCTGCTTTCCGTCGCCGTTAAAATCGCCAACGGCTACCGATGACGGTTGGTCACCCGCCGCAAATGCCGTTGCTGCTCCAAACGAGCCATTTCCGTTGCCGATCAATACTGAGATGCTGCTGGCGTCGTTCGCCACCGCCAGGTCCTGATCGCCGTCGCCGTCAAAATCTCCGATAGCGAGCGAACTTGGAAAGGGCACGGCAAAGTTTGCTGCCGCTGCAAACGTACCATCTCCGTTGCCTAGCAATACCGAGATGTTGCCGGAATTATTATTTGCCGTGGCGAGGTCCTGGTCTCCATCGCCATCGAAGTCGCCGACCACGACGGAAAGGGGAGTGATCCCCACGGCGAAACCCACGGCTGCCGCAAACGAACCGGCCCCGTTTCCAAGCAACACCGACACGTTGTTTGTCGCCCCCCCGTTCGCCGTCGCTACATCTTGATTCCCGTCGCCGTTAAAGTCACCAACAGCTATCGAAACGGGATTCTCCCCGACGCTAAAATTGGCCGCGGCAGCAAACGCCCCTGCACCATTACCCAGCAATACCGAGACGGTGTCGGAATTAGAGTTTACAGCTGCGAGGTCCTGATTCCCGTCGCCATTGAAATCGCCGACAGCAACTGAGTTCGGAATGCTCCCGACGTTAAAGCTAACCGCACCTCCAAATGAGCCGGCTCCGTTACCAAGCAACACCGAGACGCTGCCGGTATTACTGTTCGGCACGGCCAGGTCCTGGTTCCCGTCGCCGTTGAAATCGCCAACCGCAACTGAGCGCGGACCATCGCCGGCGGCGAAGTTGACTGCGGAATTAAAACTGAGGCCGCCGCAAGGTGGCGGGGGATTTACAGTAAGGTTAAAGTTCGCCGGCGCCGTCCCGCCGGGGCCAAACGCCCGCACCGTTACCGGATAGGCACCGGGCGGTATCTTTCCCAGGGCCGCATTCGTCACACGCATCACGCCCGTTGTCGGGTTGGCATTGAGCTTACTGATAAAGCTCGTCGGAGCCGACACGCTGATACTGGTGGTACCTGTCGGTGCAACATTGCCAACTGGGGCGATCGTGGCGTTGTCGCTCAGAACAATCGACGTCGCTGGATATGTACCCAGCGTCGGCGGAGCAGCCATGGCACAGACCCACGCCGCCCCCTGATTGCTGTTGTCGGTGTATCCCCCGACTATCGCCGTATTTCCGTCGGCCGACACTGAGACCGAATAGCCCTGCTGAGCCGCCCCGGTGTTACCCGTGCCGACAAGTTTGCCGCCCTGCTGCGAAAAGGCAAGTATCGCCATCAGATCCGGTGCCCGTGATTCGGCTGCCGCCCCCTGATCAGTGGGCGCGAGGTTGCCTGTTGGCCCCGTTGTGGACGCCATTCCAAAAAACTCACCTACAGACCGGATAAACCCAAAGCGTGGCGACGCCCCAGCCGTTGCAGCCAGAACAAGCCCGCTAACGATTGCGATGAGGACGAAACCATTAACAACGGTGAAACGAAACGAACGGCGGCTTTTCGGCATAATTGGATCTACTCCCGGCAAAAGATTCCCTCTATCTGACTAAACGACATTAAGGGGAAGTGTGGAGCAATCAATGCGGGGAAATAGTTTTTTTATTTCGACGTTCTGCTTTATACTTGGACGGTAAGTCCGCCAAGCATAACACATACATGGATGATGCCTCGCATCAGATCACGATTCTTCTGACTGACTGGAGCAGGGGCGACGAACTTGCCGTAGAGCAGTTGATGCCGCTTGTTTATGAAGAGCTGCGGCGGATGGCGAAGAGCTATATGCGAAGCCAGCCTTCGGGGCATACGTTCAGACAACGGAGCTGATCCATGAAGCGTATGTAAAGCTTGCCAAGCAGGACGGGCATAACTGGCAGAACCGGGCGCATTTCTTCGGAGTTGCGGCCCAGGCAATGCGGCACATCCTGGTCGATTACGCTCGGTCAAAGAACCGCAAAAAGCGCGGCGGCTGGCAGGAACGTGTCACGCTTGCCGACAGCATGGCAGTTTCCGACATAAAGTCGGATCAGATCGTGGCGTTGGACGACGCCTTAACCACACTGACGTCGCTCGATGCCCGAAAGGGCCGCGTTGTCGAGCTCAAATTCTTCGGCGGATTAACGATCGAGGAGATCGCCGAGGTGCTGAAGATATCGACGGATTCCGTGAAACGTGACTGGCGTTTTTCGCGGACGTGGCTGATGAGCGAATTGACCGCGACGGCGCCTTAAAGCCTTTTGAAAACCCCTCTATGAATCCTGAGCGCCTCAAACAGATCGAAGAGATCTACCACGCCGCATCGGAAACGCGCGGAGCTGAACGCGACGCTTTTCTCAATGAAATGTGCGGCAATGACAACGATCTCCGGCGCGAGGTCGAATCGCTGCTCTCGATCGAAAGCTCGTCAGACGCATTTATTGACGCTTCCCCCGCATCTCTGGCCGCCGAAATGTTTTCCAGTGAAGAACGATCAGGCAGCCTCGTCGGAAAACAGGTCGGAAATTACAAATTGGACAAGCTCATAGGCAAGGGCGGAATGGGCGAGGTCTATCTCGCGGTGGATGCCAGGCTGCGGCGCAAGATCGCACTCAAAATTCTACCCCCGCAGTTCGAGAACGACCCTGAGCGGAAAAAGCGTTTTGAAAAGGAAGCCCGGGCAGTCTCATCACTCAATCACCCGAATATAATAACGATCCACGAGATCGGGACCTTCGACGATTTCAGTTTCATGGCGACCGAGTATATTGACGGCCAGACGCTTCGCAAGCGGATCGCCGAACGTACGATCCCGTGGCGCGAAGCCGTGAAAATTGCCATCCAGATCGCCGGAGCTATGGAGTCGGCTCACTCGGTGGGCATCATCCACCGCGACATCAAACCAGCCAATATCATGATCCGCCGCGATGGGATCGTTAAGGTATTGGATTTCGGTTTGGCAAAACTTACCGCTCCGGATGAGACAGATCTCGAAACCCGCGAACACACGGCCCCACACCGAGTAATGGGCACTATCAACTATATGTCGCCTGAGCAGGCGATGGGTGAAGTGATCGATGAACGAACCGACATCTTTAGTTTCGGCGTCGTATTGTATGAGATGCTCACCGGCGTGTCGCCTTTCACCGGTGCTAGTGACAGCTCAGTTTCAAGATCTGCTATTCCCAAGGCCCTTCCCTCGATCTCAGTATCAGATCCCAATATTCCGTCGACACTCGACCAGATCGTCAGGCTTGCGCTTAAAAAAGATCGTGACGAGCGTTACCAGTCCTTTTCGCATTTGCGCACTGACCTTAAAGGGCTGCTGCGCGATTCTGATACCAGCTCGTTCGATTATTCGTTTGACAGCAAAACGCAGCTACATTCTGGTCCCGGCAAAGACACCCTGGGAACCAGATCAACGAGGGAAACAACTTCGAACCCAAGAAGATCAGCGGCCTGGATGATCGCTCCGGTCCTATTGGTCGGACTGGCACTCGTCGGTTACTGGCAGTTTTTCTATGGACAGGAACCCTCCATCAACCCGTTTCAGTCAACAGAACTTGATATTCTGACTGCCCACGGTATGGCCCGGGCGGTTGCGATCTCTCCTGACGGCAGATACATCGCCTACGTCAAAGGCGAGGAAGACGGGCGACATAGCCTCTGGCTGCGCCAAACGACTAGTGTCGGCGATACTCAGATAGCCCCGCCGGGTCAGACAAAGTACGAGTTTTTGCGGTTTTCTCCCGATGGCAATCTCCTTTATTCGGTCGCGTCGGAAGGTGAAGGCCAGCCCCCGGCCCTTTTTCAATTGACGACGCTGGGGCTAAATCGACGCCAAATGGCGGCTGACGTTAACAGCCAGATCACTTTCTCGCCAGATGGACGAAATATCGCATTTATCAGAGTTACTGAGGCCGATAACTCCATTGTCATTGTCGATAATCAGGGAGCTAACGAACGCATTTTAAGGACCCGAACTTATCCCGAAGTCTTCGGCGATGAAGTTTCCTGGTCGCCGGACGGGCTTCTTATCGCGGCACCAACGCTGACAAGGGGAGCGACCTATGCGGGCGGAATGGCCGTGATCGATGTTGCCACCGGCACCGAGACCCGAATTCCATTAAAAGAGGAAAAACTGCTGCGTATCAGCCAGCTCGCCTGGGTCAACGATGGCAAGGGCCTGATCTATACGCCATATGCCGCCAATATGGGAGCTCGTTATCAAATTAGATATGCCGCCTATCCGAGCGGCGAGATCGAAAATGTCACAAACGACCTCACCAGCTACGAAGATCTAAGTATGACGGCGGATTCGCAGACGATCGTGGCGGTGCAGCGTGAATATTCGATGGGAATCTGGTTGACGGCCGAGAACGATTTTGCAACAGCCGTCGGGATCAACTCAAAGACCGCTGCCGACGATGGCGAACGCGGCGTAACGTGGACCAAAGACGGCAAGATCGTATTTGTTTCGAGCGAGGGCGGAGCCCAAAATATATGGCGAATGAATGCCGACGGAAGTGATCCTAAGCCTTTGACCACGGATTATCGATTTGGAAAGATCGCACCCAGGCTTTCGACTGGCGGCGACGCGATCACCTATTTGGGGCGGGCGGTGCACCCCGTAACGAATGATCTATTGCCGGGCAACGTCTTTTACCAAATGGACCCCGACGGACAGAACGCTCGGCCCATTACCGTGGATACGAACACCGCTTTTGCCGCGGCCTCGGCGAACGATGAATGGGTCGTTTACACAAGTCGGGCCGACGGCACATTCCGTATCTGGAAGATCCCGGTAAACGGTGGGGATGCGGTCAAGCTTACAGACGTGGATTCGATATGGCCTTCAATTTCATCGGACGGCAGGTCAGTCGCATACTTTACCAACGAAAAAGGTAAGCCCCCGGGAATCGGCACTATTTCGATCGACGGAGGACCAGTTCTAAAGACCTTTGAACTACCAGCGACTACTAATATCGACGCCGGCTTGGCTTGGAATAAGGCGGGAAACGGGATCCTGTTTGTGAATACGCTGGGCACGACCTCAAATATCTGGAGCCAGCCCCTTGATGGAAAAACTCCCACACAACTCACTGCATTTAAAGAATTTCAGATCGCCAGCTTTGCCATCAACGCCGAAGGCACCCGATTGGCCGTCGCCCGCGGTTCTCGAAATCAAAATGTCGTACTGATCAAAAGCGTTCGTAAGTGAATTTATCGACAATCCTCGCAGTTTTGTCCAACATTTAGTCCAACAAGCGAAAACGGCGGATGGGGGTCCGCCTCTTGAATCGGGTAACTATCTGACGTTATTGGCGTTATATTGGTACTCGGGGCACCAGGCTTCCCCCTTCGCAAGACCATCCCTGGCAATTTCCGTGGTCGCGGGCGGCGAAGCAGGACCGTCGTCCATTGCGAGTCTACGTCAAATGATACATATCACACCAAACGGTGCAAATCACGCCCAATGGTGAGAAGGCGTCACGGTTCCATACTTTGACTGCGAATCCGCAGGAGAGCATTTTAAGTATTCTCCGACCCTTTGTGCTAATGTCTGCATTTGCAGCAGCTAGGTCAATTAAATTCATTTACAACTCCAGGTTAATTGTGTATCATCCGGCTTAGGTCCTGGTTTACGTCACAAAATTTACAACTCGCGCATTAGATCTAGCATCACTCTGGCGGTTGAGAAACTGCTCCTTTCAAATTGAATTCCGTTTCACCGACCGCACCGCTATTGGAGGTCACTATGAAGATATCTACGACGATTTTACGCAGCATTACACCTGCACTTCTGGTTCTGGCTCTATCAGTCGTTGCTGTTGCTGACACGCTCAGGTTAAAAGACGGCAGTATTATTAAAGGAAAGATCGTCAGTTTTGGCGGCGGCACATTCGTAATATCGATCGGCCAGGGTTCCCGCAAGCGGGAGCTTAGGTTTGCGGCTGCTGAGGTAGAAACGATCCAATTCGACGTTTCGTCGGACGGCCCGCCTACGATTGGCACATCGAGCCGAACTGCATCATACAAGGAACCGGTCCCTAAGCCGGCACCAGTGATACCAATAGTCACCAGGGATGTACCAGTTGTCAGGCGAGATACGCCCGTCGCCCAGCCGCAGCCGAAGACCAGTGAGAAGATGCAGCCGATCGAATGGCGGGTCAAGGTAACGGCCGATAATACGTCGAATGGGTGGACCAATTCTGGCTGGGTGGTTAAGAAAGGGCAGCGGATCAGGATCGTTGCTGACGATGGCACGGTATCGCTGGGTAGGGGCCAAAGATCGACGGCCGCGGGTCTGGGAACGTTCGAGGACCCACAGAAACTGCTTAAGAATGTCCCCACCGGCGCCCTGATCGCCGTTATAGGCGATGACAATAACGATTTTATCTATGTTGGGTCAGAACGTGAGATCGTCGCGACCCGAGATGGAGCACTGTTTCTGGGGATCAACGAAGGAAATCTCAACGACAATTCCGGCGCATTTAATGTAAAGATCGAGATTTTGCCCGAAAGCAGTGAATGAACGCAAACAAAACCCAAAAACAAAGATCCCGGGCCATGCGGTCCGGGTCTTTTATTTTAGAGTCACACTTATTTTTACTGCGCTATTTGAACCGTCCTGTCCTCGATACGGCGGCGTTTGCGGGCAGCACGCCAGGTGCGGATGCCTTCGCGAGTCAGGCTGATGATCGGTCTGCGATTATCGAAAAGAAGCTTTAGCCACGCTGACTTACTCATTTGCGGGAAATAGATACCGCGGAAAAACAGTCGGGCAACAAGATGGCCGATGCGGGTATCGATCGGAGCTTCGCGGATAGTATTGATCGCCTCAAGGTTCCGTTCGGGGCTGTACGATCTGTACCATGCGTCAAAGGTTTCTTTTTTAGCATCCTCGATCGACATCTTGAGCGGATCGTGGGCCATGACAAACGGAGCAAAATCGAGCCAGTGCTTTGGACGGGCGAGGCGTCCGGCTTTTTCGAGCCTTGTATAAAGAGGTGTCGATGGAAAGGGCGTAAGCTGGCCAAAGACGGGGAGGCCGGGGGCCCAGCTTTCGATCTCGTCGACGGTCCGGTTGGCGACGCCCGGGGTATCATTGTCCATCCCGAAAATAAATGACGTTATCGCGTAGATATTACGCTTTCTGAGGCCATCGAGGACTGCCTGATAATTTTCGGGTTTTGAAAAATTCTTGTTTACGTCCGCCATATTGGCCGGATCGATCGATTCCATGCCGATAAATACCCAGCGGCCGCCGGCCTCTGCGATCAGATCTACCAGTTCCTCGTCAGCCAACAGATTAGCGCTGATCTGGGCCACCCACGGTAGCGTCGCACCCGCGGCGATCATGTCTCTTAACAATCCCTTTAGACGTTTTTTGTTGATCGCCAGGTTGTCGTCGATAAAAAAGACGGCCATCTGGCCTTTTTCTTTTCGGGCACGGGCCTTTAGCCTCAACAGTTCCTCGACGACACTTTCGTTAGTGCGGAAACGGATCGAATCGCCAAAAAAACCGGTAACCGTGCAGAATTCGCAGCCATAGGGACAGCCGCGGCCGGTTTCGATCGGGACGACAAAAAACTTGCCCCAACCCTCACCCATTCGAGACATCACAGGCCTTAGGAATTTGGGCACCAGGGAGAATTGATCGAGATCAAGCGTTTCCCAGGGGATATGAGGATAAGGCTGCAGGCTCGGCTTAAAGTCGTTTCCTTTTTCGTCGATCTTCGGCTGATAGGTTTCCTTGAGTTCACCGCGTGCGGCGTCCTCGACGATTTGGGCCCAATACTCGTCGGCCTCACCGAGAGCCACAGCGTCTGCGTGCCTCGGGCCGCCGTCCTTACCGAGCGCTTCGTCCGGACATTCCGTAACATGCGGGCCGCCCATGACGACCTTAAATCCAGCCTCTCTCAGCGAATCGGCCACAAGATATGCTCGCGCGACCATTCGCGTCATGGCCCCGATACCGATCAGGCCGATATTCTCATCCTTACAGAACTGGACGAGCTCGGGGCGCGTCATCGCCTTTGCATTGCCGTCAATGAGGATAACTTCATGTTCCGGCGGCGTCAGAGACTGCAAGAGGAACATCCAGAGATGCGGCATGAAATTCCGCGTGATTCCGTTATCGGGGTTATAAAGTAAAATCTTCATGGATCGTAAAAGGTAAGCCGGCCGAAGCCGAACTTCAAAGCTTCGTATTTTACAGAATAAGAGTCTATTGGCCGTCTGTAGAAAACGTTCCCGTATTCTCTCACTTTTCTCCTGAATCACCTATATCAAAACGGCTGTCAAGCTCACTATAACCGATAATGTGGCCTTGCGCACTTTTAATTTTAGCGTCGGGCTTTATCGGCTCTTCCTTTCAAGACTTAAAATACCGCTATGGTAATATCGGTTTTATGAAGTTTCTTCATATCGCCGATGTGCACCTCGGCTGCACGCGATACCAGCTGCCGGAAAGCCCACGGGATTTCTTTGAAGCGTGGGTCGATGTAATGCGGCATTACGGTATCGACGAAGAGGTGGATTTTGTATTAATTTGCGGCGATTTTTTTCATAAACGGTCTGTGCCGCCCGAGACTATGAACTATGCGGTCGAGGGCCTGACGATAATGCGCGATGCCGGGATACCGGTAATCGCCATCGAAGGAAACCACGACCAGAAACATACTGACAACGAATTTAGCTGGCTCCGCTCATTGTCCCGCTGGGGACTGGTAAAACTGCTCGAGCCTACCCCCGCCGAAGGAACGATCATCTACAAGCCCTGGGACGAAATTGAAAAGTCCGGCGGCTACATAGATATCGGACCGGCGCGAATTTTCGGATCCGATTGGTATGGGGCGTCAGGCAACTGGGCGATCCCGATGCTAACGGATTCTATTAAAGAAAACCGTCGCGACGGGGCATTTCACATCCTTATGCTGCATACCGATGTCGAGGGACATCAGATGCACCCACTGCCGGCATTATCGATGTCGGCCCTAAAAGAATTGAAACAGGCGGTCGAATACGTCGGACTCGGTCATACGCATAGGCATTATGAGATCGATAACTGGGCGTTCAACCCGGGTTCGATCGAGATCACAAATATTGGCGAATTTCGCGAAACGCGCGGAGCTTTTGTCGTGGAAGTAGATGAGGCGAACAAGATAAAGGCCCGGCATATTCAGGATTATCACTTTCGCCCTTTCCAGCAGCTTGAGTTTGAGGTTTCTAATTGCAGCGATTCCTCAGAGGTTACCGGGGGCGTTGCGAAAAAGGTCTCATCCGAGGCCAGAACAGCCGAACCCGGCCGGCCTCAGCCTATCATTGAGATCGCTCTGAGAGGCAGGCTCGGATTCCCCAATTCCCTGCTGGAGATGCAAAAGATCCGGGATGAAACACGCGAGACCACCGGGGCTCTTCATGTAAGGATCAAGAACCATACGGTTCCGGCGGGCTATCTCGACACTCCGGCCGAGATCGATGATCAGGGCCGTGAACGTCTGGAGCGTCGAGTTATCGAGGACCTGATCGCACGAGATAATCGCTATACAAAGCGGCGCGACGTTATATCCGACGCCGTGATCGGGGCGAAAAGGATGGCCCTGACCGACGAGCCGGCGGAAAAGATCGCCGAATTTATCGGCCTTAAATCATGTCCGAAGCCTTAAATAAAGTAAGCGGGATCAGGCATCTGCCGCTATTTCCTCTGCCCCTGGTGATGCTGCCCAATGAGCTGCTTCCGCTGCACATTTTCGAAGACCGGTATCGGCAGATGGTTCGCGACATCGAACGCGAGGGCATATTTTTCGGAGTCTTGCTGTTCGAGCCTGAGGGAGGCGTGGTCGAAAGGCCGCCGGCCGGAACCGTCGGCTGCGTTGCCGAAGTACGAGAGTCTGAGATGCTGCCAGACGGCCGCTCCAATATTCTTACTCTCGGGCTGATACGCTTTAGACTGCTCGACTACGTTGACTCGGGCGACCCTTATCTGGTCGGCGATGTCGAATATTTCGAAGATGAGAAAGAAGACGAGGCTACACTCGAATCGCTGTCTGACGATGTATTCGGTTTATTTGAAAGAATGGCAAAGGCCGCGTTTATCATTAGCGGCAGCCGCGGGCAATTGCCCGAGATACAGCGGACAGACCCTGAGTCTCTGTCATTCCTGGTTACCGCGGCATTCAACTTTGAAAATACCCGGAAATACGCCCTTCTTGAAACCACCTCAACCAGCGGCCGACTATTGGAACTAAAGGTTATGCTCACGCTGACAGTCGACCAGATGGAAGAAAGCGCGAATATTCAGCGCGTTTCCCGTTCCAACGGCCATAGTTCAAAAAAGATCGATCTTTAAAAATCAGTTGCCGAGGGACGTTCTGAAAAAGTCGATGATCCGCTGATCGTAAGCCTCTGACTGTTCTATCGAGGCATTGATGATGGTGAATCCCGACGGGCTGAGATCGGTCCGGGCCTCGACCCTGTTACTTGCCGAAAAGCATTTGTTCAGCCTTGCCGTCGATTCCTGAAATTCCTGTGCGTCGACACCTGCGAGCAGCAGAACGCTTCGGTCCTCAATCTTGCGAGCAGTCTCGCAGACGGGTTCGCGTTTATAACAGCCATCAAAGAAATATAGATGGGTACCGAGTTTCGCCAGGCGAGTAGAGGCAAAGGTGGCGAAAGGGAATCGCCTATTTACTGTACCAGTCAAAACGCTATCTGCGCCCGCCGGTACCGAATCGAGGGCGATCGCGGTTATCGTTGGTTCCCGGGCAGCGGCCGATGTGGCGGCGATCGCCCCCATCTCTACGCCATAGATCCCGATGTTCGTACCAACGAGGGGGGCCTGCGACTGATCTTTCAGGCCGCGCAAAAACTGAACTGCGGCGACCACATCTTCTGATTCGCAGCCGCCGAATGAGGCATTCTGGATCGATGGGTTCTCCCCATGGCCCCGCTGATCAGGCATGAGTACCGTGTAATTTGTAGATTCGTTCATCTTAACTCCGAGATTTAGAACGTATGAACGATCGGCACCGTACTTATGAAGCAGGATCACTGCGGGAGCGTTCTCGGAGCCCCGAAGCAGCCAGCCGCGGGTCGAACTGCCGTCAAGATTGGCCCACGTCTCTTCAGTGACCTGGGCGGCGCGCGTGCTGAGCATGCCAAATTTATCGGGTGTTACCAAATAACGATTATGTGTCGGGCGGGCTGTAGTGTAGACAAGCCACACAGAACCACCTCCGACGGCCGCAGCGACGAGAAGAATAACAGGCAACAGCAGACGGGTAAAGCTCTTTACAAGACGCGTGGATTTAGCCATATAGCGGTTAAAGAAAGTAAGCAGAAATTGGCCGATTTACGGCATCGAAAGATGGGGAAAGCCAAAAAGAAAGGCTTTCGGATAGACATTTAAAATGTTACCATAAGCCGCAGTTATTAAGGAAGTAATTTTTCGGATGAAAATAGCACGACTCCTCAGCCTCACGATTGCAATTCTACTCAGCGGAAGCAATATTCCTGGACAATTCCAGCCCGTCTCGATGGAGAAGGCTGGCAAACAGTTCATGCCCGTATCAGACGTGCGTGAGGGAATGAAAGGCACCGCTCGGACGGTATTTCGGGGTAATAAATCCGAAGAGTTTCAGGTGGAGATCCTCGGCGTCATCCCGAATTGGATCGGGCCTAAACAGGATATGATCATCGGCAAGCTCAGCGGGGCAAATGCTGAGCGGACCTTTGTTTTTGCGGGAATGTCGGGCTCACCTGTCTATGTAAACGGAAAGCTGATCGGGGCAATATCGTATAGTTTTCCATTCGCAAAGGAACCGATCTGCGGTATCACGCCGATCGAACAAATGGTATCGGTGATGGAACAGGCTCCCGCACGCCTGATAGCGTCAACACAATCAAAACCGATCTCGATCGCTGATCTGTCAGCGGACATTTGGAAACCAAGGTTTTCAGGGCTCGGTAAAACGGCCATAGCGTCGGGGTTTTCGGGCGAATCGCGCCTGATGGCTGTGGCGGGGCAGACGTTTACGCCTATTGCGACGCCGGTAACTTTTTCGGGCATTTCACAGGAGGTCCTTGATCGTTTTGCCCCCGAACTGATGAATGCAGGATTGCTTCCCGTCGCGGCAGCCGGCGGTTCGGGAGCGATCTTGCCGATGAAACCATTTACCGATACTACGCTGTTGGGCGGAGATTCGGTCGTGGTCCAGCTATCGCGTGGTGATATTCAGATCTCAGCGGCAGGAACTGTGACGCTTCGCGACGGGAAGAAGATCTATGCTTTCGGGCATCCTTTCTTCAGCCTCGGTTCGACTAACCTTCCGATGGCGGAATCTCACGTTGTAACGGTTGTGCCTAACGCCAACAATTCGTTCAAGCTGGCTGTCGCCGATGCTCCGGTCGGAGCAATGACGCAGGACAGGGCGACCGCGATCTACGGCAGCCTAGGCGAGATGCCCAAAATGCTCCCGGTCAAGATCACGCTCACTACCAGCCGCGGCAAGGCCGAGGAGATCAATTTTGAATCGGCTTTTGATGAATTGCTGACACCGCTGATCATAAACGCCGGCATGGCGAATGCTCTTTCGGCCCACGAGCGAAGCATCGGAGATTCGACCATTGAGGTAGTCGGAGAGATAACCGTTAAAGACAATCAGCCTATAAAGATAAACCGCCGTTTTGCAGGGCCGCAGGCCGCAATTTTTGCCGCATCTACGCCCGCTGCTCCGATATCTGCTTTATTGAGGGCTGATTTTGAGGGGGCGGACATAACAGGCGTGACGATCAATATGACCGCGCTTGATGTCAGCAAGACCGCTGTCCTCGATCGAATAACGGTTGATCGAAACGTCGTGCGAGCGGGTGAAACGATCGAGGTCACAGCGTTCGAACGTACAGAGGCGGGTCAGATGATAGCCCGACGCGTACCCATTTCTATTCCCGCGGGAACGGCACCGGGAAATCTGTCGATAGTGATCGGCGACGGCAGTGCTGTTCAGCAAAATTCGGCTATTACCCATTTTGTTCCGAAGTCTGCGGCGGAATTGATCTCGACGATCAATCGCCTCAAACGCCCGGACCGTCTATATGCCGTAGTTTCCCGCACCAGCACCGGTGCCGTAATCGGTGCAACCGAATTGCCAAGTCTGCCGCCATCGGTTTTGGCCACGATCAACAATGACCGGACCGCCGGCGGTTCAAAGCCGACCGTAAACACGATCGTCACGGAAACGGAGCTGAAGCCCGGAGAGTATATCGTCAGCGGCTCTCAGACTCTTGTTATCGAGGTCATTCGTTAGTTTATTGAATCGCGTTCTTTTCGCCAAAATAGTTCAGGGCTGAGGAACTTCGGCCTGTGAATCCCCTTCGATCCACTCCTCGCCGTCGGCGAAAACTTCTTTTTTCCAGATCGGAACGGTCCGCTTGAGTTCGCGGATGAGCCATTCGCAGGCTGCGAAGGCGGGTTTGCGGTGCGGGGCCGCGACTGAGATGACGACACTCGTCTCGCCGATCTCGAGGCGGCCCAGGCGGTGGACGATGCCGACATTAGCGATCTCGAACTGCTGTTTTGCGGCGTCGATGAGCTTTTCCATCTCTTTGATAGCCATCGGCTCGTATGCCTCATAGACGAGATACTGCGTCTCGCGGACCTCGCCGCTTTCTTTATCTTTCGTGTACTTGCGGGCGTAGCCGTCAAGCGTCACGGTCGCCCCGCACCCGGGCGGGACCACGCGTCGGGCGACGGAAGTGATATCGATGGGATCGGTAATGAGTTCGAAAAAGTCCATATATCAGAACGCCGGCCGCCGACCTGCGTGCTCGTCGATTAACCACCGCTGACGGCGGTAAATATCGCTAATTCATCACCGTCCCGGACGATCTCTTCGCCGTTCGCGTATTGTTGGTTCAGCGAAATGTGG
The DNA here is from genome assembly GCA_041751355.1 of Pyrinomonadaceae bacterium. GTDB lineage: Bacteria > Acidobacteriota > Blastocatellia > Pyrinomonadales > Pyrinomonadaceae > OLB17. The sequence goes on along the minus strand of JBGSXN010000040.1, from coordinate 33,829 downwards.
AGTTTGTGCGAGGCGAGGCGGGGATACTCGGTGATGAGGCTTTTGGAAACTTCGCTCGCTGTTGTCTCAGGCTCTATCGGGACCTCCACATGGCGTTGCCCTGTGATGTCGGCGGTGGCTCCGAAGAATAGGACTTTGATATTCATACACAGACCCTTACCCTGACACTATTTTATTGCACCCTCGATCGGGCTCGATGCCGAGGCGTAGAGGCGTTTGGGCATGCGTCCGGCTAGGTGGCCGAGGCGGCCGGCTTCGACGGCGAGCTTCATCGCGGTCGCCATTTGCTCGGGATCCTGTGCCTCGGCAATGGCTGTGTTCATCAGGATCGCGTCGGCTCCGAGTTCCATGGCGATGGCGGCGTCGCTCGGCACACCTACTCCTGCGTCAACTATAATGATCGCATCCGGCAACTGCTCACGCATTATTCGTAGATTCGATGGGTTTTGAACCCCCATTCCCGACCCGATCGGTGCAGCGAGCGGCATCACGGCCGGACAGCCCGCATCGAGCAGCTTTTTGGCCATGATCAGGTCGTCGGTGAAATACGGCAGGACGATAAAGCCTTCGCCGACGAGCACCCGAGCGGCTTCGAGCGTCTGCTCGTTGTCGGGCAGCAGAGTGATGGGGTCGCCGATGACCTCGAGTTTGATCCAATCGGTTTCGAGAGCTTCGCGGGCCAGTCGTGCTGTGCGGATCGCGTGGTCTGCGTCGTAACATCCGGCCGTATTCGGCAAGATCTGCATTTTGGGATCGAGATGGCCAAGGAACGACTCGGTCTTGCCGTCGAGCGGCACCCGGTTGACGGCGACAGTGACCATCTCGGCGCCTGAAGCGGCATGGGCGGCCTTCATTTCATCAAATGAGCGATACTTGCCCGTTCCAATGATGAGACGCGAGCTGAAAATAATACCGGCGAGTGAAAATTGATCGGCCATACTTAAATTAGTCAATTTTCACGTAAAGCGACGCGGAACGCAAAGTTAGCCGCCGCCGACAAAATGCACGATCTCAAGCGTGTCGCCGTCACTCAACGTTGTATCGGACCAGTCTGCCCGCCGGACGACCGTCTTATTCAGCTCAACAGCCACCCGCTGTTTCGGCAACGAAAAAAGATCGATCACTTGGTCGAGATCGATCTGGTCCGGGACTTTTCGGTCTTCGCCATTCACCGTAACTGAGATCACAGATACATTTTATTATTTGTTACGAGAGGCGTCTATTCAGCCCGGCGAAACCAGGCGTCGCAATTCAACCTCTTCGCCTCCGGCTATCGCACGTACTAGCAATGCGGCCCGTCCAGCCGAAAACTGCGGCACATGCAGGTGTATCCGGGCGAGGCCGTTCGAATCTGAACGGGCGTGAAAGATCACCGGTCTGAACGACGAACCGAGCACCTTGACCATTATTTGAGCATCGGGAACGACCTTCCGTTCCGTCCCTCGACAGATTATCAGGCTGACCGTTTGGCGGTCTCCGCCTTTGAATTTTGTTTCTCCCAACAGTTCGAGCTTCAGCTTTTGGTTCGCCGGCCGCTCTTTACCGGAAAGCTCTGAAACAACTTCGACGGCCTCGGCCGAGAGGATCTCTTCCTCAATAACGCGAACAACCTCGACAACCGGCTCCGGAGCATCAGGTATCACCTCGGCAATAAGGGGCACATCGACGATCGAGAGGTTCAACGGCTGCCGGGACAAAGTATCAGACTTGGTCCGCACCGGTACGGGCACTGCCTGTCTAAAGGCTATTGGGGTCGCTGCCGGCAGCGGTTGGGCAGGTTTAGGTGTAGGGGCGAGATCTGGGTCTAATTCGACCCTGTCCTGGCGGGCCTTCGCCCGTCCGACAGCGTTTTTTGCAGTCATCTCCTTCAGTTCATTGAGCCTTCCGGCCCCAACGGCCGCACAGACCAATTTATGCTGTCGTCCCAGCCTTTCTTCGAGCTTTTTTTCATCGAAGTTAAACGGAGCCAGATCCTCATAGCTGACCCTCTTACTGGCCAGGATCGTTCCCCCATCGTAGACAAGGGTCATAAGCTCACGAGAGGGCGAACCTTTGTCCTCCGTCTGAACGTGATAGACGGTACCTTCGAATTCGATATCTGTATTAAATCCTGCGATCACAAGGTTAAGAAATAAAGAAGCGGGAAAGCGCGGCGGAAACAACGGCAAAATATGCCATTTATGAAGTTATCACACGGCCAAAATAGGGTCAATGAATAAATCAGAGCATAAGATCTAACCGTTGGAAATGAAAAGGCGACTGCCTTGACACTAATAAGGCGTTAAATTACGATTTACTTGAGTCATAATTTTCAGTTGTTTACGGGAATGCAGGGCATTTCTGGGAATTATTGCGGTCTGAGAAACTGAGTAAATGTCAGAATTTAACGTTTTCGATTACGCCCCTATTGGAATAATGTTTTTGGTCGCAGTTGGCTTTGCATTGAGCCAACTGATGGTCACGCATTTGATCGGGCCTCGTAAGCGGACCGCGACAAAACTGATGCCGTACGAATCGGGTAAAGACCCCGTAGGCTCGGCCCGCGACCGTTTTTCGATCAAGTTTTACGTGGTAGCCGTCACATTCCTGCTATTTGATCTCGAGATCCTGTTTATGATTCCCTTCGCTGTTGCCTTTAAGGAACTGCTGGCCATCGAAAATTCGACTGGGATACTTTATGGAACGACCGCGTTTATCGGGGTCCTTTTGTTCCTGGCCACGGTCGTCATCGGGCTTGTGTATGACTGGAAAAAGGGAGCATTTGATTGGAGCTCACAGGCCCGTGATTCGGCCCGTGCTCACGCACGCGACCTGAGAAAGAAAAGAGTGGCCAATGAAGTAACTAGTGCGGCGTGATATCGATCATATTTAGTACCGGTTTGCGGACGACCGTTCGAACAGCTAAGTTAATGGTATGGGGTTAGAAAATAAATTATTCGAATCGTTGCCCGACGTGATGACCGTCAAGCTGGATGCAGTGGTCAATTGGGCCCGCAAGTCGAGTCTCTGGCCGGCAACATTCGGCTTGGCCTGCTGCGCCATCGAAATGATGAATACCGTCTCAGCACGAAACGATCTTTCGAGGTTTGGGGCCGAAACATTTCGTGCGTCGCCGCGGCAGGCCGATGTGATGATCGTATCGGGTCGAGTTTCCCGAAAAATGGCTCCTGTATTAAGACGCATCTACGATCAAATGCCTGAACCTAAATGGGTTATCTCGATGGGGGCCTGCGCGACATCAGGCGGTGTATTCGACAATTACGCCATCGTCCAGGGGGTCGATAAGATCGTTCCGGTAGATGTATATGTTCCCGGCTGTCCGCCGCGACCCGAGATGCTCGTGCATGCAATAACGATGCTGCAGGACAAGATAATGAAAGAGTCGGTCAAAGACCGGCGCGACACGTTTGAGGCTGAATCCCGACTTTCAAAGGTTCCGGGAACGTTGCCCGTTACCGAGGGAACGAAGCTGGAAAAAGGTCTGGAAGCAGAGGTTGCAAAGGGCGATACTGCTCGGCCATATTCGGTTCCGTCGCGGCATGAAAAGCGAAGGTCGTCGTAGTATACGGTATACGGTTCAACTACCGCAGTAACGCTCGGAATATCTTTCTCAGGCAGTAATCGGCCGGGCGTTGCTGCGGTGTAAGTTTATATGACAGAACAACTTGTCGGATATATCGAGGCTCTCAGGGCGTCCAATGCCGATTCGGTCACCGAGGTCATTAACGCTTTTGGCGAAGTGACCGCCGTCGTGCCGCGAAAGCATATCGTCGAGGCATGTCGATTTCTGAAAGAAAGTTATGAGTTTGATATGCTCGCCGATCTTACCGGTGCTGACCGAGGGCCTGAGGATGCTCCGCGATTTGAGGTGAATTATCACCTTTTCTCAACCAAACATTACAGCAGGCTTCGTCTTAAGACCCTGTTGAGTGAGGACGATGCAAAGGTCGAGACAGTGACCGGCCTCTGGAAAACCGCGGATTGGCATGAGCGAGAGACATTCGATATGTTTGGCGTTGTATTCGAGGGGCATCCGGACCTTAGACGCATATTGATGCCGTCTGATTTTGACGGATTTGCTTTGAGAAAGGATTTTCCTCTGAGAGGATACGAACCTTACAGTCTAAATTAACGGCCCGACGACTTATGAGCGCGGTTATCGAACAAAATCATTTAGATTCAAACGACCATTCTCTTGAGTCGGAAATGACCCTGTCGATGGGGCCGCAGCATCCCTCGACCCACGGCGTGCTTCGCCTGGAACTCAAGCTTGACGGCGAATTGGTAATTAAGGCCACGCCGGACATCGGATATCTCCACACGGGGATGGAAAAGCTGTTCGAATATAAAAAATACCAGCAAGGCATCGTCATCACCGATCGGATGGACTATCTGAATCCGCTAGGCAACAACCTTGCATATGTGATGGCCGCCGAAAAGCTTCTGGGTCTTGAGATCCCTGAGCGTGCTCAGGTCATTCGAGTCCTGTTTTGTGAATTGCAGCGTATTGCGTCACACATGGTTTGGCTTGGCACGAGTGCCCTGGATCTCGGCGCGATGAGCATCTTCTTTTTCTGCTTTAAGGAACGCGAAAAGATACTCAATCTCATCGAGGCCGCGTCGGGCGGACGAATGACGCCGAGTTATTTCCGGATTGGCGGACTGATGATGGACCTTCCAGCGGGCTTTGATAATCGCTGCCGACAATTTCTAGAAGAGTTCCCCGACGCTCTGGAAACGTTCGAGACTCTGGCCACCGGTAATCCCATTTGGCAGAGCCGTACAAAGGATGTCGGCGTTATATCGGCCGAAGACGCTATTAATTGGGGGCTGACAGGACCATGCCTGAGAGGAAGCGGTGTCGGGGTCGACCTTAGGCGGCACAATCCTTATACTGGCTACGAAACGTACGATTTTGAGATCCCGATCGAAACGGATGGCGACGTGTGGGCCCGATTCCGCGTTCGAATGCGTGAGTTATACGAATCGCACAAGATCGTCCGGCAAGCTCTGGAAAGACTAAAACCGGGGCCGATCAAGGCTGACGCGCCAAAGATCGTGCTTCCTGATCGCGATGATATGCGTAAGCATATGGATTCGCTGATACACCATTTCCTGATCGTGGCAGAGGGCTTCAACATCCCGCCCGGCGAGGTTTATATGCCTATCGAGGCATCCAAGGGCGAACTCGGCGTCTACATGAAATCGAACGGCGGCCCGAAGCCGGAACGTGTCCATTTCCGAGGTCCCAGCTTTGTTAACCTTGCCGCTCTGCCGGTTATGAGCGAGGGCGAGATGATCGCGGATGTTGTTGCAATAATCGGGAGCCTGGATATTGTGCTTGGGGAAATTGACAGGTAATTATATGGCAGATGATTTATTGATTGAAAAACTCGTCAAGAGCGTGGATGGCATAGCCTCCGATGTGCGATCCAATTCCTTCAAACTCGATCGCTTGGAAACTATGATAGGCAATCTGTCAATTGAAGTGAAGACTCTATCCGGTCAATTCACGGATGTAGCCGGGATGTCGATACAGGACCATCAACGGATCGATGATATAGAGACGCGACTGGACATTGTCGAAGGTAAGGCTAATTAAATCGATGGCAGCAGCGACACCTACAAGCTATACCGATCAGATCATCTACACGATGGAGGTGGCCGAATTTTCGCCGGAGATCATCGACGAGATGAACTCTCATATCGCGAAATACCCTGCCGACCGAAGTCGTTCGGCCCTAATCCCGCTGCTCATGCTCGTGCAGCGTGAACGCGGCTGGATCGATAACGCGGGTGTGAATTTTCTCGCAAAATTTCTCGGTCTTGAAGTAACGGATATCTGGGAAACCGCGACATTTTACTCGATGTTCAATTTGCGCCCGGTCGGCCGCCATCATATTCAGATTTGTAAGACTCTGTCCTGCAAGATCATGGGCGAGCCTGATATTACCGGTCATATCTGTTCGAAACTGGGTATAAAGCCGGGAGAAACGACCGAGGACGGCAAGTTTACAGTCACAATGGTGGAGTGCCTCGGAAGCTGCGGCACGGCACCAATGATGCAGGTGAATTTTGATTATTATGAGGATCTGACGATCAACAAAGTAGATAAAATCCTTGATGAGGCAAAATAAAAATGGGAAATGATGGCCAAATAATTAAGTCGCTATATGATGCTTTTGCAGTAGGCGATGTACCTACGGTCCTCGGCGCAATGGATCCGGAAATCGAGTGGAACGAAGCGGAGGGTTTCATGTACGGCGGAACCTACACGGGGCCGAACGCGGTTCTTGAAAATGTATTTATGAAGATCGCGACCGAATGGGAAGGATTCACGGTGGTTCCCGAAAAGGTCGTAGACGGTGGCGATGGCAGCGTCGTGGCTCTCGGCACTTACTCGGGTAAGTATCTACAAACAGGCAAGTCCATGTCTGTTCCGTTCGCCCACGCGTGGGAGTTTAGTGAGGGCAAGATCGTCAGGTTTCGCCAGTATCTTGACACGCTGGTAGTTGCCAGAGACATCGGATTGTAGAGTTAGCGAGCTATGGAGATCAAGGCAATAGGCTGCGAGCCGCTGCAACTTAAGCGAATGCACATCGAGAATGGGCATACGTTAAAGGTGTATCAGGATACGGGCGGTTACGCATCGCTGAAAAAAGCGCTCGGGATGACGCCCGACGCGATCATTCAGGAGGTAAAGGACTCGGCCCTTCGCGGCCGCGGCGGTGCCGGATTCCCTACCGGGATGAAGTGGTCCTTCGTTCCCAAGGAAACCGAAAAGCCGAAATTTATTGTCTCGAACGCCGATGAATCCGAGCCTGGCTCCTTTAAGGACCGCTATCTTATGGAGCGCGACCCGCATTCGATGATCGAGGGAATGATCATCGCAGGGTATGCTCTGGCCGCGAATACCGGCTACATCTACACACGCGGCGAATACAAGTATCTGATCGAGATAATGGATGTCGCCCTCGCCGAGGCCCGTGAGGCGGGTTTCCTTGGAAAGAACATTCTCGACTCCGATTTTTCGATGGACATTCATACCCACACAGGAGCGGGTGCTTACATCTGCGGCGAAGAAACCGCGTTGCTCAGCTCGCTTGAGGGATATCGCGGGCATCCTCGGCTGAAGCCACCGTTTCCCGCTGTCGAAGGGCTATACGCCTGCCCTACTGTTGTAAACAATGTCGAGACTTTTACGTCAGTACCGCAAATTATAGAAATGGGCGGGATCACATGGCGTGATCTTGGCACCGAGAAAAGCGGGGGGACCAAGCTGTGGTCGATAAGCGGGCATGTCAAGAAACCCGGCGTCTACGAGCTTCCGCTGGGCTATATGGATATGGAAAAGTTCATCATGGAAGACTGCGGCGGCATGCTTCGCGACGACAAGAAGCTGAAGGCCGTGATCCCCGGCGGATCGAGCGTTTACATCATGAATGCCGGCCAGATCGTCGGGCAGAATGTTCCGCTCGATTACGAAGGTCTGGTCGCGGCGGGATCGATGCTTGGGACCGGCGGGATGATGGTGATGGACGAGACGGTCGACATAATGGAATCGACCAAGAATTTGTCTGAGTTTTATAAGCATGAGTCGTGCGGGTGGTGTACACCGTGCCGCGAAGGCACCGACTGGATCGTCAAGATATTCAACCGTATCGCCGATGGCGGTGGACGTCCAGAGGATGCAAAACTTCTGCTTGATATATGTGACAACATCGAGAACAAATCGTTCTGTCCGCTTGGCGACGCGGCCGCGTGGCCCGTTCAGTCGGCGATCAAGCAGTTTCCAGAAGATTTCAAAGTGTGGCTGGCCGATAAAACGGACGGAAATGGAGTGGTGCCAAATGTATAGAACCGAGCTTTGATGATTTCGGGATCGGCCGATAGAAAATTAGTAATTTAAAAAAGGGAGTTTTATGGGAAAAGGAGATAAACGTACACGTCGCGGGAAGATATTTGCAGGCAGTTTTGGCAAGACGCGGCCCAAGAGGAAAAAAGTTACGGTCCAGCCGGCCCCGGTAGAGAAAAAGCCTGCTAAACGGAAAGCCAAAGCCCCGGCAGCATGAGTTTCAAAGAATCTCGTGCCGACGGCATTCATTCGAGGCTTCTAAAGCTTGCCGGAGAATGGTCGGGTATTACCAAAACGTGGTTCGAGCCGGACGTTTTGGCCGATGAATCCCCTATGACCGGCGTTATCAGGCCGGTGCTCGGCAGCCGATTCATGCTGTATGAATACTCGGGGAGTCTTCAGGATAGGCCGATCGAGGGACTTGCGATTATAGGTTTTGATCTGGCGGCGAATAAATATCAGTTCGCCTGGATCGACAGCTTTCACATGTCGACGGCGATCATGTCGTCTGAGGGCGACGCGGGCGAAACGTTCAGCGTGATTGGGTCGTATTTTACGGGCCCCGAAACATCGAGGTGGCTTTGGCGTACCGAGTTCGAGATCGTCGACGACGATAATATAGTTATTACCGCATACAACATCTCGCCTGAGGGCGACGAGGCAAAAGCCACCGAAACGCGGTATTCACGAAGATTTTGATGTCAACAGAACAGATTAAAGTAACCATAAACGAGCAGGAATTTGAGGTCGACAAGGGCGCTCGACTGATCGACGTGTGCCGCGAAAAAGGCTTTGGCATACCGTCGTTTTGCTATTATCAGGACCTTGCAATCCAAGCGTCTTGTCGAATGTGTTTGGTTCGCATCGAGAAAATGCCAAAGCTGCAGACCTCGTGCACGATCATATGCACCGACGGAATGGTTGTGACCACCCAGAGCGAAGAAGTTGAAAAGGCCCAGCGTGCGATGGGCGAATTTCTTCTCGCAAATCACCCGCTTGATTGTCCTGTCTGTGATCGTGGCGGCGAATGCGTGCTGCAGGAAGTGATCTTTGACTGGGGAGATGTCGAAGAGCGGTTTACTGAAAAGAAAAACGCCCAGCCCGAAAAATATTTATCGCCGATCGTTGCCAATGATCCTCAGCGGTGCATTCTCTGCAAGCGCTGCACTCGTGTCTGCGATGAATGGATGGGCGAGGACGCGATCGAAGCCGGAAATCGCGGTGTGAATTCGGTTATCGGCACCTACGGCGGCTGGCTAAATTGCTCACAGTGCGGCAACTGCATCGAGGTATGCCCGACGGGCACCCTTCTCGACGGTGTTTATCGACATGAAACTCGTCCGTGGGAACTCGATCAAACTGTGACGACCGACGTCTACAGCTCTGACGGAATGCAACTAAGCATCGGCTCACGTGGCGGCCTTGTGCACAGGATCGTTGCCCGCGACCGCTATGTGAATGGTCTAAACGGTGAATTTCTCGACGTTAAGGCACGGTTTGCACACGAGTTCATAAATCATCCCGACCGGATCAAAACACCGATGATCCGCTATTCCAAGGGCGGCAAGCTGATCCCCGCGACGTGGGATGCGGCTCTCGAATATACGGCCAAGAAACTTAAGGAATATGGCTCCGCTACCGGAGTGGTCGCGAGCCCGCGGCTGACAAACGAATCTTTATACGCTCTGAAGCGGTTCGCAGCCGACGTCGTAGGCACCACAAACTACGCTGTTTCCGACAGACGGTCGATGGCCTCATTCTTCGCCAACCTGAGTGCTCCGTTGGCGACTCACAAAGATATTCGGTATGCCGCCACTATCGTACTTATCGGCGGAGAACCTGAAGAAGAGCAAACTTATACTGCGAAGCAGATCCGCCAGGCCGTCCGTAATAGCGGGGCTAATCTAATAGTTATCAATGAGACTCCGATCCGCCTTAGCGGCAGGGCCACTCAATTCATTCACGTTAATACCGGCAGCATCGACGCTTTTGCTCTCGCGTTTTCGGGGGCATTGGACAACCAGGTCGCTGGTAAACTTGGTATTCAATCGTCGGAATTTGAAACCGCCCTCAAAACGATCGGGGAAACCGAAGGCGACGTCATCATAATGGTTGGTAACGACCTCTCACCGGACGCCCAGGCAGTTATTGCCTCGTCTGCTGCCTCGTTTGGTTCAGAGGGCCGGAGGGTGCTGCTTCACCCGCTGCCCCTCTATAACAATTCAGTCGGTGCGATCGATATCTTGCCCGAGGCAAAAGGGGTCGAGGAAGCAGTTAATAGTTCCAAGGCTGTGCTTGTCGCCGGCAGTCTGCATGATCCATCGGTCCTCGCCGGCAAGGAATTCGTCGTCGTCCAAGAGTTGTTTCAGACCGAAACAACCGATTATGCCGACGTCATATTTCCGGCAGCAAGCTTTGCTGAGGTCGACGGCACATTCACAAACAATGCCGGTAACGTCCAGCGTGTTCGCCGTGCTATTGAACCTGTACATCAATCAAAGCCTGACTGGATGATCACTAGTTTGATCGCTCGTGAAATGGGCACCGATTTCGGATTCGAGTCATCCGCCTCGATCGTCTTTAGGAAGCTTTGTGAGAGCGTTACGGCTTATGCCGGACTTCGTTATCCGATGTTGAAAGATGAGTCGCGTCCGGTGCAGGCGAATTACGAGATTTCCGCTGACCGAAATGTGGCCCGTGAGGCCGACGAACTAAGAAAAACAGTTGAAGGTTTGCCAGATGGGGCCGTTAAGAATCTTGAGACGCCGCGCATCGGCCATAAGCTCCATCGCTTGACGACAATGACCAGCAAGACAAACCAATTTCACTTGCTGGCCAACGGCAACCCAAAACCCGCCAACCTTCTGGTTTCTCCGCTTGATCAATATACGCTTGATGGTCAGCCGATCGGGGATGAGATCGCCGAGGCTGCCGCGGTCGGCGTGGCGGATAGGATCGCGCCGGGAAACAATTTCTAGATGGAATCTGTTATACAAACTGCATTTCCGTACGTCGTAATCAGCGTCGCGATCCTGCTTGCCTTTCAGGGCGTCCTGATGATCGTCGCGTATACCGTACTCGCCGAACGCAAAGTGCTAGGCTGGATACAGGGCCGTATCGGACCAAATCGCGTCGGGCCCTGGGGTGTGCTGCAGCCCTTTGCTGACCTCCTGAAGTTTATATTTAAGGAAGACCTGGTCCCGGATAAATCTACTAAATTCGTATATTTACTGGCACCAATGGTCGCCCTGACGTGTGCATTGCTGCCGATGGTGCTGTACCCGTTCGGACCCGCAATTACGACGGTAGACTGGAGCTTTCTGCCCTATGGATTGGGAGATGGTGTCACGACGCTGCCGCTAACCATCGCGAGTATCGATGTCGGATTGCTGTTTATTCTCGGAATCACCTCGGTTGGTGTATACGGGATCGCTCTTGCGGGTTGGTCGTCGAACAACAAATACAGCTTGATGGGGGGGCTAAGGTCCTCGGCCCAATTGATTTCTTATGAGCTGGCAATGGGGGCGTCGGTTATCGGCGTCGTGATCCTCGCCGGTTCCCTGGACCTCAACTCGATCATCATCGCCCAGACGCATTCACCGTTCAGGTGGTTTATTATTCCGCAGTTTGTCGGATTCATGGTTTTCCTGATCGCGGCATTTGCCGAGACAAACCGTATCCCATTCGATCTCCCCGAAGCCGAGACCGAGCTTGTGGCCGGATTTCACACTGAATATTCGGCACTTAAATTCGCCCTATTTTTCATGGCTGAGTACGTGAATATGTTCACGGTTTCGGTACTGGGAACGGTCCTTTTTCTCGGCGGATGGTATGTCCCGGGACTCGGGAATATATTCGAACCGGGTTCGGTGCCTTACGCGCTGATCAGCCATGTATTGTTTATCGGTAAGATCTGCGGCTTCCTGTTTTTGTACATTTGGATCCGCGGAACGCTGCCGCGGTTCCGTTTTGATCAGCTGATGAATTTTGGCTGGAAATTTTTATTACCGGTCGCTCTGGGAAATGTGATCCTGTCGATCGTGATAGTGTTTTTCTTGAATCGGTAGGAGTTTTTAACGCAGAGATCGCAGAGGACGCAGAGTTAATATTAGCTGCAACTCCTTTTGCTTTCATAAATTGATTTTCTCTGCGTTCTCAACGGCCTCTGCGTTGAAAAATTCGTATGGTCGGAACTGCTTTATTTTTCTTATTCGCCGGATTTGCGATCGCCTGTGCGATCTCGATGGTGTATCACCGAAACCCGATCTACAGCGCCATCTCGCTGGTCGGGGTCTTTATTGCTCTTTCGTGCATTTACATCACGTTGGCGGCACCATTTATCGCGGCTGTTCAGATCCTGATATATGCAGGAGCGATCATGGTTCTTGTGGTTTTTGTGATCATGCTCTTGAATCTCGAGGAGGACAAACCGCTCGCAAGGCTCAGTTATCTTTACGGGATCGGTGGTGCCCTTGGGCTGGTACTGTTTGCCCAGACCCTGTTTATTTATTACGCGGTGATGCGGGCGCCGCAAGTCGCTTCTGACCAATCATTGACCGCGGGCAGCACAATGAATATTGGTCAAACGATGTACACCGAATACTTGCTGCCGGTTGAAATAGTCGGCGTACTACTATTAATGGCCCTTATTGGCGGGGTGATGCTGGCAAGACGAATACAGCCGAGATCTGAAATTCAAGTCGTATCGGTAGGTACCGGCAATCTCGGCGACACCGGAAAGGTCGAGAGCGACACCGTCAAATCGGAGAATCGATAGGCAAATGGAACCGAGTTTAGGCAGCTATCTGGCATTATCAGGGATCTTGTTCACGATCGGCACGGTCGGCGTGATATTCAAGCGCAACGCGATCGGGATGTTCATGTGTATCGAGTTGATGCTCAATGCCGTTAATCTGACCTTTGTCGCTTTTTCCAGATATTACGGCGATGTGACCGGGCAGCTCTTTGTCTTTATGGTGATGGCGGTCGCCGCTGCCGAAGCGGCCATCGGCCTGGGCATTATCATCACATTCTTTCGCAACAGCCAGTCGGTGGATGTAGATGACGCAAGCATTCTGAGGAATTAATGCTAAACGCAGATGTCATAACATTTCAGGAGTTTGTAATGAACGAGCCGTTGCCGCTATCAAGAATTCAGGAGGCTGTCCTCGAATTTCTGCAGGGCCGGGATGATGCTGTCTTGTTCGGCGCTCAGGCAGTGAACGCGTATGTTAGCGAACCGCGTGCGACGCAGGATGTGGATATCCTTTCAACTCGGGCAAATGAATTGGCTGAGGAATTGCGGACAAGTTTGAGTGAGACATTTCACATAGCCGTTCGAGGAAGAAAGATTGGCGAAAAAGGCATTCGTCTTTATCAGGTTAGAAAAGAGGGTAACCGACAGTTGGTGGACATTCGGCCTGTAAGCAAGTTTCCGAAAACTGAGATATTCGAGGAAGTGCGTGTGATCTCGCCGGCAGAATTGATAGCGAGTAAGGTCGTTTCGTTTCAATCTCGTTACGGGAAGTCAAAATCATGGACCGATCGCCGCGATCTAACGGTCTTGCTTCTTCGCTTTCCGGACCTAAAGGTTGAGGGCGGCGATGTTTCGAAAATTATGGAGTCGAATCAGGCGCCTTCAGAAGCCGTGCGTATCTGGAAAGAGCTGGTTGGGCAAGAGCTTGAGCCGGAAGACGATGAAGATCTGAGTTTTTAGTCCAGAACGTACGAACTTTTACCCGGCGATCCGGGTCACAATAAGGTAGTAAAGTATAGATATGATCTTTAATGTAACGCTCGAACGTGATGAAGACGCTGTATGGATCGCTGAGTGTCCCTCGATCCCGGGATGTGTTAGCCAAGGCAAAACTAAGGACGAGGCCATTGAAAATATCAGGGACGCCATCAAAGTGTGTCTTGAGGTACGTGCCGAAAAAGGACTTCCACTGACGGTTGAGACTCGTCAGGTTGAGGTGGCAGCTTAGTGGCTCAATTGCCAAATCTCAGCGGAACTGAAGTCGTGAAAGCTTTCGAGAAACTCGGCTGGGAAGTTTCCAGGCAAAGTGGAAGCCACGTAGTTATGACAAAAGATGGCGAAATGGCTTCTCTTTCAGTGCCCAAGCATAAGGAAGTTGCAAAAGGGACTTTAAGGAGCCTTATACGCTCCGCAAATTTGACGGTTGACGAGTTCAGTAAAGCGATTTAGCAAGATCTCATTTATCGAATGATTGAGAACAATCTTTTAAGCATAATCATTTTCGCCCCGCTCGCCGGTGCCGTTATCAACTGGCTGATCGGCAGCCGTTTGAAGAGCGAGACGTTCAGCAGTATCGTGGGGTGCGGGACGATCGCGATCTCGACAGTTGTGGCCTTTATGATTGCATTCGGCGTCGGTACGCCGCACGCCGGGGCGTTGTTCCTGGACCGGCCGGTGCTTGACCATATCTGGACATGGATACAGGTCGGTGAGTTTCGCGCTGATTTTGGCCTCGGAATGGATAGGCTCTCGGGCATATATGCGTTGTTCGTGACGTTCGTGGGGCTTCTTATCCATATCTTTGCAACCGGCTATATGAAAGGCGATAAAGGGTTTTATCGCTTTTTCGCTTATCTGAACCTGTTCATGTTTGCAATGCTGACACTGGTGCTTGCGGACAATTTCCTGCTGATGTTCGTAGGCTGGGAGGGAGTCGGGCTCTGTTCATATCTGCTGATCGGCTATTACCTTAAGAGAGACGAGGCCCGCGAAGCCGCCAAAAAAGCCTTTGTGATGAACCGTATTGGGGACTGGGGAGTGCTTATCGGCATATTCCTTATATTTACCCTAACGGGATCTATCTCGTTCTTCGACAAGGTCGTCGATGGTGAGCAGATCCAGAGCGTTTTCACCGTTGTCGTTGCAACGATGTCGGCCGATCCCTTCACCTGGGGAGCGATCTTCGCTGCGGGGTTGACGTCCGTCGCTGTGCTGCTGTTTATCGGAGCGACGGGTAAATCGGCCCAGATACCACTGCTGACATGGCTGCCCGATGCGATGGCCGGTCCGACGCCTGTTTCCGCACTGATCCATGCTGCAACGATGGTCACCGCGGGTGTTTACCTTGTCGTCAGGTCAAACGCGATCTATCAGTTTGCTCCGACGGCGATGTGGATCGTGGCCGTTATAGGGGCCGCGACGGCGATATTCGCCGCTACAATCGCGATCGCGCAGAACGACATTAAGAAGGTACTTGCCTATTCCACCGTTTCACAGCTTGGGTTTATGTTCCTCGCCGCGGGTGTCGGAGCTTTCGTGGTCGCGATCTTCCATGTGATGACGCACGCCTTTTTCAAGGCCTTGCTTTTCCTTGGCTCGGGTTCCGTGATCCATGGAATGCATCATGAGCAGGACATGCGAAAAATGGGCAACTTGAAGAAATACATGCCCATTACCTTTATCACAATGGTGATGGGATGGCTCGCGATCTGTGGTATTCCGATTTGGGCGGGCTTTTTCTCAAAGGACGAGATCCTGTATAAGACGTTTGCCGCTGATAATTACTTCCCCGGCGGGCCTTTTCCGGGCAATGAGATACTCTGGGTCGTAGCTACCATCACGGCCGTGCTTACCGCGATCTATATGACGCGGATGATGATCATGACTTTCTGGGGGACAGAACGGTTCCATGATGCGCTGCCCGATGCCCACCACGCCGGCGATCCGGCACATGCCGAAGAAACAGCTTTTGCGGTCGGCGACGCAAGCGATGAGGAGATGAGCCACGGGCAGCTCATCGATTCCGCTCATCACGATGCCGATGACGAAGACGAGCATCACCACGCTCTGCCGCACGATTTTAAGCCCCACGAATCGCCATGGGTGATGACCATGCCGCTCGTCGTGCTGGCCGTGCTCTCGACCATTGGCGGACTCGTCGGCATACCTTATGCGATGAGTTCGTTGGTCGGAGCCGGAGAGATAAATGTCTTTGAGCAGACCCTCGAACCCGTTATCGCCGGAAAAGACGCCCACGCCGTGCACGCGATCTCGACCCCAACTGCCGCAGTTCCAGAGGCCAAATCGTATGACTCACATTCGCCTGAGGTGGTCGCAAAAGAGCGCTGGCTGGCGTTGCTTTCGACCGTACTCGCTATTTTCGGAATTGGCATCGGATTTCTGCTGTTCCGAAAAACCCCGCTTCGCCGTATGCCCAAAATACTCGAGGAAAAATGGCGGCTCGATGAATTTTATAACGGATACATTGTCGACCCGATAACCAGCCTGTCGCGAAATGGGCTGTGGAAAGGCTTTGACCTCGGGTTTATCGACGGCATCGTTAACGGAGTGGCTCATTTCGTGATGGCGTTGGGCGACTTTATTCGACGGATGCAGGTCGGGTTTGTCCGCAGTTATGCCGCCATAATTCTCGTCGGTGCATTGGCCGTTATTGGTTACTTTATTTATTACGGCTGGAAACTGGTTGCTTAGATGGACTTTATTAACCAAAATCTTTTAACCATCCTTATATTGCTGCCGCTTATCGGTGCAGTGCTGATGCTGGCGCATCAAATGTTCTGGAAGCAGGAAGGCCATCTCAAATGGCTGACGCTCGGCATAACACTCCTGAATTTCCTGGTTTCGCTGGCAATGTTCTCAAAGTCTGCCGCAGCAGGCGCAAGTGGGTTCTATTTTGAACAAAACGTTCCCTGGATCAGTGCAATAAATACTAATTACCACATTGGCGTCGATGGGTTGAGCTTTTGGCTGGTAATTCTGACGACGTTCATAATGCCGATCGCCGTATTGTCGACCTGGCATGCGGTCGAGAAACGGGCCACGGCATTTTACGTCTTTCTGCTTCTGCTCGAGAGTGCGATGATCGGTGTTTTCGTTTCACTCGACCTCTTGGTTTTTTACCTGTTTTTCGAGGCTTCGCTGGTTCCGATGTTTTTCCTGATCGGTATCTGGGGCGGCGAAAATCGCATATACGCAGCGGTAAAATTCTTTATCTTTACCGCGCTCGGCAGCTTGCTGATGTTGGTTGCGATCATCGGCCTCTACTATATATATGCGGACCAAACGGGTTTAGGCGGGTCGTTTGATTTTGTAGCGATCCTGGCGGCAATGCAGGCCGGTAATCTGGTACTGGCACCGCAGACCGGGATGCTTCTGTTCATGGCCTTTGCCCTGGCCTTTGCAATCAAGGTTCCCGTATTTCCTTTTCATACCTGGCTGCCAGACGCTCACACTGAGGCTCCGACAGCTGGATCAGTGATCCTGGCGGCCGTGTTGCTGAAGATGGGAACCTATGGCCTTATGCGGTTCAACTTCGCTCTATTTCCCGATCAAAGCCGTGAGACGGCCTGGCTCTTTATTACTCTGGCGATCATTGGCATTATTTACGGTGCCCTGGTCGCCATGGTCCAGCCCGACGTTAAGCGGCTAGTTGCCTATTCGTCCGTTGCCCACATGGGCTTTGTCATCCTCGGGATGTTCTCGTTTACTGAGGCGGGAATGCAGGGAGCCCTATTTACAATGCTGGCCCACGGGGTTACCACCGGTGCATTATTCCTTTTGGTCGGATTCATCTACGAACGGCGACATACACGAGAGATCACGCAATTCGGCGGCCTGGCCAATGTCATGCCGGTCTATGCAACTATCTTCGTGATCACGACGATGGCGTCAGTCGGTTTGCCGTTCCTGAACGGCTTTGTTGGTGAATTTTTGATCATGGTCGGTATGTTCCAATCGCAGGCCCTAAGTATTACGGCCAGCGTAAACTGGAATTATATTGCGGCGATGCTTGCGGGAACGGGAGTAATTTTTGCGGCTGTTTATCTTCTGTGGATGGTCCAGCGAGTATTCTTTGGCAAAGTCACTAATGATAAAAACAAGGTGCTCGCCGACCTGAGTTGGCGCGAGATCGGGCTAATGGTGCCGCTGCTTATCCTTATGGTCTATATGGGCGTATTTCCTAAACCGTTCCTGAACCGATCTGAGAGTGCGATAAAAGCGCTGCAGGAGCGCGTAATGCAGCGGGCAGGTGGAACTATCGAGCAGGCCGATGCTAAACCCGTTCTAAAAGAGTCCGGCTCAGAGCATTGACCGGATCAGATCGCCGGCAGTTTCGGCGTCGGGGTAGAAGTCGATATTTGCTCCGAAATTGAGAGAATAATGAACACGTTTTTTCTTGCAGATCTGGTATCGCCGGGAGTAAATATCCCGATCATACTTCCGGAATTGATCGTCGCCCTGGCGGGCGTGGTCGTGATGGTCTACGACAGTTTCTTTCCAAGGCAAAAGAACGTAACAGCCGGGTTATCGATCTTAGGTATTGTCATTTCGGGCGTTGTGCTGGCATCGATGTGGGAGGGCGGCGGTCCGACATACGGCTGGAACGGAATGATCGCCCACGACGGACTGCGAGTCGGCTTTGCGTTTGTGTTCCTCTTTGTAACGGCGATCACGATACTTATTTCGACCGTTTGGATTGAACGTGAAGACGTGCCGGCGGGTGAATATCACGCCCTGCTTCTATTCGCGACGTTCGGCATGATGCTGATGTCCGCGGGTAATGATCTCGTTATAATTTTCCTGGGCCTCGAAACGCTTTCTCTTGCAACTTATGTCATGGCCGGCCTCAGACGGGGCGATCTAAAATCGAATGAATCTTCGATGAAGTACTTCATACTTGGGTCATTCGCATCGGCATTTCTGCTCTATGGAATGGCCCTTATCTACGGCGCGACCGGTTCGACTAATGTCACACAGATAGCTGCTAAGATCGCCGATCCCAATTTCCCCGGGCTCCTTTTGATCGGAGCAGCGATGATGATCGTCGGATTTGGGTTCAAGATCGCAATGGCCCCGTTCCACGTATGGACGCCGGACGTCTATGAGGGAGCTCCAACCCCTGTGACAGGATTTATGGCTACAGGGGCCAAAGCCGCGGCTTTTGCGTCGTTTATGCGGGTTTTCGTACTCGGAATGCCACTAATTGCCGGTGTGCAGGCATCGGTCTACCTGCACCAAACCTGGATAACGGCGATCACGGTTATGGCGATCGCGACCATCGTCGTAGGTAATGTGGCCGCGATCATGCAGGATAACGTCAAGCGAATGCTTGCCTATTCGTCGATCGCACATGCGGGCTATGCATTGGTCGGTTTTGTCGGTGCCGGACTCGCAACGACTGTGTTTGCCCGCGACGAAGCTATCGCCGCCGTGGCGTTTTACATGCTCACGTATACGGTCACCAACCTCGGAGCATTCGGCATCGTTACGTTCCTTTCGCAGAAAAATGACCGGCGTGCTGATTTTGAGGATTATAACGGCATCGGTTTCAAATCGCCTGTTCTGGCATTTTCGCTTTCGTTGTTTATGCTTTCGCTTCTGGGTCTTCCGCTTACGGCCGGGTTTATTGGCAAAGTGCTTGTCTTCCGCCCCGCACTTGAGGCGGGCGACACATTACTGACAATACTGGTTGTGGTTGCCGTCGTCGGTACCGCGGTCTCGGCATATTATTACCTGCGGCTGATCGTGGTGATGTTCTTCCGTGAGAGAGTGACTCAGTGGGTCGAGCCAAAGCTTCCCGCCGCAATGGCTGCCGTTCTCATAATCACGGTCGTTGGCGTGCTATATCTGGGCATTTTTGCAGATGGCCTGATCGAAAAGTTCGCTCAGTCGTCATCTCATACCGTTATTGCAGCCGACCGCTAGATCGCGTGGAAACTCTCGGCGAAGTAATTAAAAAGGTCCGTTCAGCGGCTGGAGCCGACTGGCTTCCGGCCATATACCGCGACAAGATCAGGACCCAGCGAACGCGTTCCGTCTCGATCGACATCGCTGCACGTGAGAACGAGGCGATCATCCAATATACCCTTTTAGGGATCGAGCTAAAGGTTGGTAAACGAAGATTTCCCTGCCCCGATCTGGCCACTGCACGGTATATGCGCGTTTTTGCCCGTTTTGGATCGACAGAATTTGCCATTCCGTACGATATTACGCGCGTTTCAACGGCCGCCGATGAACTCGAAACGTCGTGGCATAAACATACACTTATGCTCGAAAGTTTTGTCGCCGGGCGGCCCCCAAGAACGATCGCCCGGGCTAAGACCATGCTGATGGGTTCGGTGCGTGAAGAAATCAAAGAGATCGGGTCCGGCGATGCGATGCCGGCTTTCGACCGGAAAACCAGGCAGAGGAGTTAGCAGCGGCGGTCGTTAGGTGCGCGTCGTCCCCTTGCTCCGTACACGAGGGTACCTTTTATGCAAACCGGCGGGTGCTATAATCATCTCTGTTAGTTGCTCTGGTTAGCTGGAGCGGTCAGGAGTTTCGATATTATGTTCGATGCGGTGCCCACAGTGGAAGAAACAGAAAGCCTCCCGTTCCCTTACAACCGGAACACCTTCTGCCGGTATGAGCCCATAGAAAAAAAGATCGAGCACGCCAAGGTGCTGATCGTTAATAATCTACTTAGGTACGAATCCGACCTGTCGGACCTTGCACGTCAAGAGTGGAAAGAGACCGCATCCAGCAGGCTCGAGTTCGAACGCAAGGTCTCGGCGATGGCCTGCAATAATATTGCTCAGAACGTCATCAGACTTGTCCGTAACCCCAAGACGTCGACCGTTCATCTATCGGAGCTATCGGACGCGGCGGAAAAATTCCGGCCTGATGCGATCGTTATGAGCGGCACGTACGCCGATTTTGATTACTATAACCCCGCACATATCGAAGGGTTTTCGAGATTCATCAAAACGACCAATATACCAGTTCTGGCCATTTGTGGAGCACATCAACTTGTCGGAATATCGTTTGGAGCGCAGCTCAAGACGTTGGACGATCTCGAATTGTCTGCCAAACGCACGGACCGTGTCGTCGAATATCAATACAGGTTTGTCAAAATAGTCGACAAGTCAGATCCCATTTTTGACGGTACCGAGGATGAGGGTTCCGGGATCTGGCAGGACTACACAACGCAGGACAATATTCTGCGAGTTTGGCAAAACCACGGCGTACAGGTAGACGGGGTTCCCGCCGGATTCAAGCTGCTTGCAACATCATACCTTTGCAAAAATCAAATGATGGTCAAACACTCAGACGGCCAGATGATCTATTGCGTGCAGTTTCATTTGGAGAAATCTTTTGAGGACTGGTCGACCAACCCGACCCGGTGGGAGCATCCCAACGAATCTCGTGACGGTCGTATCCTTTTTGAAAATTTTCTAAGGCTCGCGTTAACGCACCCAGAACATTAACTAGATCAGCGAATTCAATTAAGTATTTTCTCCTTCACGCCGATCGACTTCATTATGGGAGTTCCGGTTACTTTTCAACGACACCGAGCATAACGTTGCTTACCGCGGTAAGCCCGCTCATCTGATTGTTAGAGTTATAGGTTATAGTCGAACTGCCGCCGCCACCAGTTTTGTAGCTGGGGGCCAGGAAACCCGCTCCGACCGCCGGATCAAGGTTGCCCGCGATTGAACTGTTAACGTACGGCGCAATGACGATATTACCCTGGATCGTCCCGTTTCCGCCGCCGCTCCGGATGACACCGCCCTGTCCGGTAACGATTATCAGCCCGTTAAAACTAAAGTTTCCATTAAGTGTGAGAGTCCCGGTGACGATCATGATACCCCCGCCATTAGCGGGGCCAAACGTACAGTTGCCATCACAGAAAGTGATACCGGTAGCGGTATCGTAATCGCCCCAGGTCGAGGGCTGGGTTCCGCTCGGAAAATAACGGCCTGTAGCATTGTTCGCATCGGCAGAATTCAGGGCCACATTGTATAGGGCCTTTATCGCCGCATCAGTCGCAGCCGGACTCGAAAGCCAAGGCGGCACCTCACTACTTACATTAGACGGAACACCGACCACGTTGTCGCTCAGTTTTCCGCCTATTTGGTCGGTTACCTCATCGAGGTTTGGATCGTCACCCGTTATCGGATCCGGCACGCTGGTGACGCCGATCGGGGGAATAATATCCGACGAACCGCCGGCCGAATCCTGTCCTGAATAGAGCATGGCATTTGAATTCCCGGGTTCGAACGTAAAAGTTGTGGATGGATTAGTCGTGCTGTGCGGTCCAACCAACGTGAGGGTAGCTGGAGCTCCGAGACCGCTAAAATAGTTATTCTGGATAATTGCTTCGAGCTGTTTCGTAGCGCCACGTGGGCCGTATCCGGTAGACTTGATCAAAAGCCTGGCCGGTTGGGGTGCTCCCATCGTTGCGCTGACAGTTGTATCTAAATTATTACCCGCCATCGTTAGTTCATATCCATAGGGCTGCTCACCCGTTTGCCGCATCACTCCGGACATCTCCAAAGTGATATCGCTACCCCGCAGATCATATGTTTGTGAATCGAAAATGATCTTGGGGGGTGCTGTAAATGGGCTTGATTTTGGCTGGATAAACCCGCGAATCAACCGAGTCGCCGGAAATGGGGCGATCATATTTATGGTTATCTCAAATCGATTTAAGGCTGTTATCGCTGCGCCATTCCCGGTAAATTTGAAGACGAACCGACCAAAATCGGTTGAAACCACGGTTCCGCCCGTGACAGTCAGAGGGGTCTCCCCTTTCGGAATATATTCGATAGAAACGGTGTTTGTTCCGCTGCCGTAAGTTCGCTTTCTCGGATTCCCGGCGTCGTGATCATAGAGGACTCCGGTGGTGCTTATGATCATATGTGTCCCGGTATTATCCGGGTCCGAAATGGACAGCGAGTACGCGTGTCCCGTCCTTGCCACATACGGATTTCCCGGAGGCCCTAGCTTTACGCGGTCGGTCGCGGTCGTATCATAAGTTATCCATCTCGAAAGACGCGGCTCGGTTGAAGCATCTCCTGACGCGTTCGAGGTCGCCAAAGCAAGCGCCCGTGTATATGTGATCGTATTTGCCTTATTGTAATCCTGAAGCGCAGGATTCAGCAGCGGATTTGGCTTAACCTTACATGGTGAGACAGCAGCAGTGCATTTGTACCGAAGGACATTGATCGCCGACTGGATCCCGCTTTCCGCAGCATTATAAGCTTCCTGCTCCGCCGTGGCGTCAGTAACGTTCTGCGCGTTCATCGACGATTCGAGCAACACACCCATGACTGCAATCAGCAGCAAAGATGTGACTAGTAGGGCCATTACCATCGCGGCTCCGTTTTCAGACCCACGGTCTTTTGTTTGTTTATTTTTCATGGCTCTCATTCTCTAAGCAGGTCGATGTCTAGTATTGCTGCAGCATGTAATTTGCATTTCGCAGCGTGACATCCGTACTGAAAGTGACATTTCCGGGATTTGGTTGTCCCGCAACTGGATCAAGCATCACGACCAGCGTGATAATGACCCGGCCCGTCGTCGCGGTGGGCGTTGACGTCGTCGTCGTCGCGGAACTGCCCACTGTGTAATTAACATAAGCAAACTGCACGCTGCTTATCCGGTTTACAACAATTGAAGTATTGAGTTGAGGTGATGGGACATTCGGATCATAACGTACGATCGAGCCTGTATCGGCATCAAGAAAATAGGTTATATCTTCGCCTGGATCGCTCGTCGCACCCTCTGGAGATGAATAATCAAGTGCATTCGTGATATTTGCCCGAACACGTATCTGATTCGCGTTAGAGTCTGCCAGAACGATTCCGTTGCTCGGCACGCGGGACGACGCATCGATAAAAATGCCAAAGCCCGAATTAGCGATCTCGCGAGAAAGGACGTTCAAACCCGCCTGGGCTGACGTAAGAGCATCGGTTTTTCGGCTCTCACGGCTCCTCACTCCCATTGCCCGGTAAAGTAGGCTCGACACTATTCCCATCGCAATCAGCATCACCGTCATCGCGACCATTAATTCGAGCAGCGAAAAGCCGCGTGATTTTTTATTCTTGATGGCTTTCATCAGATTTAATTCCCTCGCGTCCGGCGCATTACCACCCTCGTCGGCACAGCGGTCTGCCAGCCCGGACTCGGACTCGCCAGGCTGACAGTAACGGTTATCTCTTTTAGCGTGGAACTCGCATCGACCTGGATTCCGTCGGTGAACGGATCGTCGTCGACAGTGTTGGCAATGGAAAAACTTTCGCCGCTTGGGGCAGTGACATACTTGATGGCTTTAGTTCCCCCTGTCAGTTCAGCATCGGTGTTCAGCGGAGAGAATTTCTTGCTCCTTAAGAACTCAGTTTCCTGTTGCAAGATCGAAACTGCCTGGTTCCGCGATGCATTCCCCGCGTTATAAAGAATGGCAAACGTGAACGCCTCAGCGATAGCCAGCATTCCCACGAGAATGACGACCAAAGCGATGGTTGTTTCGATAAGTGAGAAGCCGGACTCGGACTTTGAGCGCGTCTGAGTACCTGTCGGCCGTTTTATCCGGCCCGGCTGCGCTGATTTACATTTGTAGTCTAAACACAAAAACATACTTTCCGAGATCGGTCTAAGACCCGCCTACGGCCCACACTTTCCATTTCTCCCTATGAACCAGGGGGAGTTACATTGACACGTTGGCGGATTACCGGGTCTCTGCCCCTTCGTACAGGACGGTAGTGGTGCGGGCGTGGGTGTAGGTGTCGGCGTCGCTGTCGGGGTTGGAGTCGGCGTCGGCGACGTCTGGGGTGTCGGCGTGGGGGTGGCTGTAGGTGTCGGTGTGGGCGTGGCCGTCGGCGTAGGCGTCGGTGAACCAGTAGAAGTTTCTTCTGGTTCCACCACCGGTGCATTCCACACCGCGACGTCCGGATTGATCCCGGAGGTATTGGAAACAGTTGACACGCTCGGATCCGCAATTGCAGGATAAGTTTCTCCGCCGCCCATCATAGCTACAGTTCCGGTCGAAGACACAAAGATCACACTCGAATTACTACTATCAGACGTTGCAAACGTACATCCGGCACCGCAGAAAACGAATTTGCTCGTAGAGTTGCCCGCCCCATCTGTGATCGAGGCGTGTCCGCGTCTGTCGAAATAAATGGTTATCGGAAAACTAACTCCCGATCCCGCCAGCAAGCGAATGTCATGCCTGTTTTCATAATTAACAGTCCGGAATTCGTTGGCACTGATCACCCCGTTTTGGTCCAGATCAGTTGTTACCGTAAATGACGTCTCGCTAAGGATCTTTACATTAGCCATTGCCGTCGGGCCTGTAATGCTGGTCGCTCGACGCTTAACCGAATCAAATCTGGCCCGCTCAAGCGAGACCTTGAAATGCCGCGCAAAGTTCTGCCTTTCCATGATCTCGTTCGCGCTGCCCATTTGCGTTAGGGCAAAGCCGGCCAAGACCACACCGATCGTGACGACCAGCATGACCTCTAAGATCGACATTCCGCACTGTGATTTATCGTGAGTCGCGTTCATACCCAATGGGTTGTGTAGCAAATTTGGAGCCATTTGTGGAAGGAAGGGCAATAAAGCCGCTGAACAATTTATACCATAAACTGTTCAACAATGCTATATGTTTGTTGTGTGTTGTTAAACCATTTGTTTTGGATTCTTTTTAACCTCTTGCAAACACAGGAGTTAATAGGGCTCGACGGTCCTTTGTCCATGAATAGACGTTTTTTGTCCGATTTAGGGAAAAACGTCTACTACCGTCCTGATGTTCTGGCTGGGCGGAAGTAACGAAATTGTTTGCGGACAATCATTGTGACAGTTCAATCTGTCATTCTGAATGATTTTCGTTTCAGTGGTTAAGGAGCAGTCGCTTCAATCAAAACAATGTTCGGGAACATTTTCGAGGGTTCGTATCATCAGCATATCGACAACTGCATTGAAGTCGCCGCCGGATTCTTCGAACACCTTGAGTTGCTCATCGGCGGATGTGCCGCGCTCGAGGATCGTATGTATATGTTCGACCTCTGATCGCGAGTTGAGCGGATCCAGGACGTCGTCGACAAACTCGAGTAATTCGCGGATCAGGTCCTTTACAGGGACCTCTTTCTGTTTACCGAGGTCGAGCAGCTTGCCGTCGAGGCCATATCTGATCGCTCTCCATTTATTTTCGAGGATCAAGCGTCGATGATAGATGCGAAATCCGAGATTTCCCTCGGTGAGCATGTTAAGTTTTGCAACGATCGCCTGGAAAAGGGCCGCCACCGCAATAGTGTCATCTACGCGCGTGGGGATATCGCATATACGGAATTCCAGTGTGGGAAACAGGTGGTGCGGCCGAACATCCCACCAGATCTTTGAACCGTCCTGCATGCAATTCATCTTGACCAGAAGGTCAACGTATGTCTGATACTGCTGATACGACTCGAAAACGTCGGGTATTTCAGTGCGCGGAAACTTTTTAAAGACTTCTGAACGGTAAGATTTCAGGCCCGTATTGAAACCTAGCCAAAACGGCGACGACGTCGTCAGAGCAAGAACGTGGGGCAGGAAATAGCGGGCCGCATTCATTACCTGAATGCGGCGGTCGAGGTCGGGTATCCCAACATGAACGTGAACGCCGAATATCAGCAGCGAACGGGCAACCATTTGAAGCTCATCGATCAGCAGCCTGTACCGATCACCGTCGTATATCTCCTGCTCAGACCATTTGGAAAAAGGGTGCGTGGACGCCGCGACTATCTCCATTCCCTTTTTCTTAGCGAGTCCGGAAATGATACATCTGAGCTTTGTTATGTCATCACGGGCTTCCTGTATATTGGCGCAAACACCGGTTCCTACCTCGATCATTGACTGGATCATCTCTGGCTTGATCTTTTCCCCAAGCAAAAGTTTGCCTTCAGCCAGGATCTCCGAAACATGAGATTTTAGCTCGCGAGTCTTCGGATCGACAATTTGAAACTCCTCTTCAATCCCGAGAGTGAATTGGTCAAACATAGGTTTCTAAATTTCTTAAGTTATCAGTTCGCCATCGAGAAAAGCGGCATCTTCCTCGCTTAGTTCCCTGAACCGGACGCCGACGCCGTGTCCCGGATCCGAATAAACGACGACACCCTGAATGTTTAGTGTTTTCTCCTTCACGCCGATCGACATCATTATCGGCGTTCCGGTTTCGAGAACCGCGGTGGTCGTCATGTACAAGCCTCCGACGCCGATGTCCCGTGTATTTGCTATTCCGGTGCTGTCGCCGCCCTCAAAACGAACGTCAACTATGAGTTTTTTTCGGTCGGAACCTCTTCGCTCCGCTGGTGAACGAGCGTCACCAAGATCTATTTCAGCCATTGTTCTCCTGCAAAATGTTCAAAAACAAAAATTGATACCCGAATGGGACTAAAGACTGGACTCATTCTAACCCATAAACAATCAATGCGTAAATTTTCTAGACGATGCCCGTCCGGGTAGCTGCCAACCGCCGTGACCCCGCGGCTTACCGAGACGGAACTGTTTGCAATTTTCACATCGCCAAGCTACCATAATCATTCGGTAAAACGGAGTTTTAGTTAGCTTAGATTAGCTTGAGATCGCCGCACCATGACGGTCCTTTCATTACCGCACTTGGCGAATTATCAATATGGGATTTTCGACCGTCGCTATTCACGCTGGGAACGATCCCGATCCCGCGACCGGAGCAGTCAGCGTTCCGATCTATCAGACATCGACCTATGCCCAGGACGGGCTCGGACGCCATAAAGGGTACGAATACGCCCGCACCCAAAATCCGACCCGATCGGCTCTAGAAAAAAATATTGCGGCTCTAGAGAACGCAAAATTCGGCTTCGCATTTGCGTCCGGGATGTCGGCGATCGACGCCACCCTTAAGTTGGTAAAGTCCGGTGATCACGTCATCCTCGGCGATAACACTTACGGCGGCACATTCCGGCTGTTTAGCCGCATACTGGTCGACTATGGCGTAGAGTTTGATCTTGCAGACACCTCGGATATCGACAATCTCGAAAGTTCTTTTCGTCCAAATACCAAGTTAGTGTTTGTCGAAACGCCGACAAATCCCGTAATGACGGTTACGGACCTCAAAGCCGTTTCCGACCTTGCTCACGCAAACGGGGCTAAGGTGATCTGCGACAACACCTTTATGTCGCCCTATTTTCAGCGGCCGATCGATCATGGTGTCGATATCGTAGTCCACTCGACCACCAAGTATCTTAATGGGCACTCAGACAGTGTGGGCGGATTTGTCGCCCTCAATGACGAAAAGGACGCCGAATGGATCGGTTTTGTCCAAAACGGTATCGGTGCGATCCTCTCGCCATTTGACTCATTTTTGGTGCTTCGCGGGACAAAGACACTTGCAGTTCGTATGGAAGCCCACGACAAGAACGGCCGTGTTGTTGCGAATTTTCTCGCCGAACACCCAAGAATCGAACGGGTTTATTATCCCGGACTCGTTTCACACCCCCAGCATGAATTAGCCAAGCGTCAGCAAACAGGCTTTGGCGGTATGGTTTCGTTTGAGACAGGTTCTTTGGACAATGCCCGCAAAGTGCTCGAGGGAGTAAAGCTCTGCACCTTGGGCGAAAGCCTGGGAGGTGTCGAGACTCTGATCTCTCATCCGGCCTCGATGACACATGCGTCGGTACCCGACGAAACGCGTGCCCGGCTGGGCATTACCGATGGTCTCGTTCGCATTTCGGTCGGTATCGAGGACGTTGAGGATATTATCGAAGACCTCGACCAGGCATTAAATTAAGGGTTATACAAGGTTAGATTTGAAAATACATTACAAAAGGCTAAACTTTGTAGACTAGATTGAATATGTTCACTGTTGAGATACATGCTGCCTCACATGTCGGAAGGGTCCGGAAAGGCAACGAAGACAATTACCTGCTGTTAAACATCGCCGATGCGAAGGCGTGGACAGGCTCTCAAGAGGACGGCGAATTTGTAATCGAAACTCAGAAATTCGAGATCGACGACAACGGCGTAGTTATGGCTGTGTCTGATGGCATGGGCGGCGCGATGGCCGGCGAGGTCGCGAGTACGATGGCGGTCGAGACCGTTAGCGAAAAGATGATCGAGGACGACACCGATAAGACGCTGTCGCCGGACGAACAAGAGCATTACATTATTAATAAGCTTTACGACGCGACCGTATTTGCAAACCACCTCATTCATCAGCAAGGCCGTTCCGACCCACAGTTTCAGGGTATGGGTGCAACTTTTACCGCATTGGGAGTAACACCCGCATCTACAGATATCATTCAAGTCGGCGACAGCAGGGCGTATCTCGTTCGCAGCGGAAAGATATATCAGATCACAAAGGACCAGTCTCTCGTTCAGCAGTTGATCGACGCCCAGCAGATCTCAGCCGAAGAGGCCGAAACTCACACATTAAAAAACGTCATACTTCAAGCCTTGGGTGCTCAAAATGAGATATATCCCGTCTCGGCAAGGGTCGAGCCCTGTAATGACGATGTATTCATTCTTTGTACGGACGGTCTGTCCAACAAGGTGAGCGCCACCGAACTGCAGGAAATTATCCAGGAAAACTTCGATCAGCTTCAGCATGCCTGCTCATCGTTGATAAAGTTGGCCAACGAGAACGGCGGTGAAGACAATATAACGCTCGTCATCTCACGATTTACGGGCGACTCACTAGCCAAACCGGACGGAGAAGGCGTAAAGCTGGAGTTGATAGACCTTGGCGGAATCCATGACACGGCCGATCAGGCTATTGACGAAATGTGATCCTCGTAGGCCCTGGCTTAACCGTCGCGCCACTCGGGCAACTCGTTCGTAATACGCCGCACATATATTGACGACCCTCTAACCTCAACCACCTCCACCTTTTCCCCTTCAATCAGGTCCGATTCTCCGTCTATCGGAAAGGCCGTCCATGTCGAGCCGTAAACGCGCACCGCGGACTCGTGTAGGGCTCCGCCGCTGCCGGCGGTTACCGTGCCTATCTGCCCCGGGAGCGAATCGATATTGGATTTGATGGCATTAACGTCGCCGCTGGGTAAATAGTGGGCAAAGATCGTCCGCGACATCGCCGTAAGTGTCACGGACACAATGGCAAAGGCCATAAACTGCCAAACGAATCCAAATCCGACAAATCCGACAAGCGCCGCCGCCAATGCTCCCAGACCAAACCAGAACAGCACAAACCCGAGCGTGAATATCTCGGCGACTATCAGTATCACAGCCAAAACCAGCCAAAGTATCCAGGCTATTTGATCCATCGATTACTCCGGGTCCGAGCGGCAACCCATTTGTCTTAAATATACACCAAACGGTAACTCATAGTAAGGTTCATGTATACGGCCACCGCGAGAGGGTCAGGGCCGAGAGTGAAGAGGCTTCCGCCGGCCCAATCCTTTGATGTAAAAACTTAGAAATGATAATCTTTCTAATCGTGCTGGGGTGGCGGAATTGGTAGACGCCCAGGACTTAAAATCCTGTGCCCTTAGGGGTGTGCGGGTTCGACTCCCGCCCTCAGTACCAATCTAAATCCTGTGTTCATAAATACTTAGGGACTAGTCTGGAAATTGGCTGGTCCTTTCTTTTGTCTAAAATGTCGTTCCGGGGGGAATTTCGGGGGGAATTTTCTGTCAAGACCCCGTCCGGTCCCGACCTAAGATGAGGCTTTTTGGTCATGAATGTCTAGGTTCTTCAAGAAAGTTTGATGACCTATTTGCGAGGGCATAGTTTTTGCTTTCCGATGTAGAGAATGTAGGGGAAATGGGAACTATGAACCGTGAAATAATCGACAGCCAACAACTCGCACGAAGATGGCAGCTTACAGGAACCGAAGAGGCGATTGCGAAAAGGTTTCAACGTCTCAGGGCTCTGCCCAAGTCTAACCCCCGTCATCTGAAGGCGCTTAGGATTGGTAATCAAATTCGTTACCGGATCGCGGATATTCTGGAATATGAAGATCGAATCGTCACCGGAAAAAGGCGGGTGTTAGCCTAGAAGAATGGTAAGGTCGAATTTTCTTTTGGCGCGATAAAGCTCGTGTTGCGGCTGGAATGAACAGCTCGATTCAGAGAAGTCCAGCGTAAAAATTGGCTTCCTTTTCAACCATTGGTTATTCCCTGCACCATCAACACGGCGATCGTATATCCTTCGATTGCTCCTTTTACTCGAAGGCGAAAATTCCTTGCACGTGGATGGGCTTCCTCAACACGGGACAGGTCGTTAGAAGATATCTTCGCCTCCGAACTTCGATGTCGATATCGCCTTTATCTCGTCTTTCGTGATTGATACTGAAGGGCGGATTGCCGCCCTGCGAATAATCGCTGATTGCGCGAGCCACGATATTCGCCGGCGTTGTCGTGAGACTCCGCGATGAATGGGCCATCGATGAGCAAATCAGTATGGGTGAGGATGTATTCGACCTTGGGGTCTTTTCGCTCCACTAACGTCTCGAATGTGTGGCCGGAATAAAGGGTAATATGGAAACCGTGGCGCTTCAGTCTGAAAACGAGCTCGGCCACGGGACCGGGTTGATCGAATGGCTCACCACCGAGAATAGTCACGCCGTCATGGCTCTGCCGATTCAAGGTAATCTCGTCAATTATCGCGCTGATCGGAACGAGCTTCCCGTTCTCACGTCTGTGGGTTTGAGGAACGTAGCACCCGGGACAACGGATTGAGCAACCCGCGACTTGAATGACACTTCGACGACCGGGGCCGTCAACGACCGAATTGTGGTACAAGCTATACAGCCAGACGGAGAAGTTATCCTCGCTAGCATTGTCGACCGCGTTTTTGCTAGTCCGTGATTCAGCAGTTTTCGGTTTGTGAGAGGTCGGCTTCCCACAGTTCAAGTTTTGACCCGTTCCGAGGTCGGCCGCCAAATTGTGAATCAAGGATTTTGAAGCCTTGGATACTTCAACTGTAACCCGGCCGGAATCCGACTCAATGATAAAAGTCAGTTCGCTGTTCATCTTGCCTCGATCCTGCGTTTTGTCTGCGCTTTGACGTAGTATTCTTTCGTTTTTCGATCAACCGCAGGACTGCCGAGCATCTCCTTCAATTGGCGTGCCGCATGTTCGCAGGCAGGCCCTTGAACGCCCTTGATCTCGGTGTCGCACTTACCGGTTTCCGTATTTATAGTGAATTCAATTTCTGGCATGTTTGTTTACCCATCTCGATTAGAATCTAATCTTGATCTTCAGCGTCTTGCCCATCTGTTCTCGTGAGAGCGTTCCTCCAAGTTTCCTCGCCAAACTGCGTGCGGCAGCCTCGTGGTACCGACTTTGCAACTTGGTTACGAAATCTTTTCCCAATCGGTAATCAAGATCCATGTCGTCTAGGACGGCGACGTAGCCGGTTGCATGTTTCTGAAAACCTATATCGCTGAGAAGATGGTGGTGTTTCACGTCAGATCGCCGGATTACAATATCCGCAGTTCGTTGATCGCGTTTGTCCCATCCCTCAAGAGGAAGATCCTTTCCTTGAACAACGGTCGTGAAGCCTGATTCGGAAAGTGCTTGGAGCAAAAGCTCACAGTTCGCAAATGTCTGCGATTCAAAGGACATGTACTTGCTCATGATTCCTACCTCCCGCTGATTTGTTTTGTCCTACAACTCGTAGACGCGTTCCGCTTTTTGTCCTGAAAGCGGAGACCCGTCGCTCCGCAATCCGACGCCCTTGATGTTGTTGCGGGCCCATCTTCTGATCTCCTCGATTTTCTCGCTCATCATGTGTGCGGTTGGGGTGAGATTGTCTACCGCTTTAAGAATGTCCCGCGTTTCGGCCGATCGGTCGCCGTCGATGAACGCTTCGAGCACCCCGTCTTTGACGGCACCTTCTATCTCAGCGCCGGAAAAGTCTTTGCTCTTCTCTACGAGTTTTTCCAGATCGAATTGTTGAGGATCGAGGTGGCGTTTCGTGAGGTGAACTCGGAAAATCTCCTGTCGGTCGTCGCACTCCGGCAAATCGACGAAATGGATATACGAGAAGCGCCCGATGCGGAACTGCTCGGACTCCAGCTCGCGCACGTCGTTGGCCGTGGCGAAGACGAGCACGTCCCTGTTGTCCTGCATCCAGTTCAGCAGATATGAAATGGTTCGAGCTGTTTCACCGCCGTCCGTCTTATTGGACGATTTCATGCCAGAGACGGCTTTCTCGAACTCGCTGATTCCGAGAATGCCTTTTATCGTGCCGGCGATCGAAAGTGCCCTTTTTATCGACATAGCTGACGAACCGATTACGCCACCGCCTTCGCCCATGATCGATCCGAAATCGAGATCGAGCAGGGCCCGGTTTGTTATGCTCGATGCTACCCTTTTGCAGAGATCCTTTCCGCAACCCGGTAGGCCGACAAGCAAGATCCCCTTGCACGGCTCGACATACCTCGCTTTCGCTCGTGGGCTGAAAGTATAGGCCGCCCGTTCGAGGATGGCCCGCAAGGATTTGTAGCCGCCGAGACTGCTGGCGGGTTCGGGGTGAACATAAGTTAGTGAGCCGCTCCCGCGGATGACGTTCTTCTTTTCTTCGAGAATGACGTTGATCGATTCCGGATTCAGACCGTTGCAGCTGATCACAGCTTTCGCGATGACATTACTTATTTCGCCGGCAGTTAGACCCAGTAGCGATTGAAGCAGAGCGATTTGTGTCTCTGTCGTGAGATCGATATCGAGGCCATTGGACCGCAAGTTATCAAGCTGTAGATCTATCGAGTCTCCGATCTCTCCTTCTTTGGGAAGATCTAATTCGATCTGCGTAACTTCCTTCTCAAGCGTCTTCAAGTCTGGAAAGTTCGGACCGACGAATAACACAGTCGCTTTTGTCGATTTGAGTTTCCAGGCGATCTCGCGCAGCCGGCGAACCAGCAGTGGATCTTCCTGACCGTAAGGCGAGATGTAAGGAGCGTAATCACACAACAGAAAGATGCCGGTCTTCTGCTCGTTAATGTATCCAAGGACGCTCTCGGGATCGTCGGTATCCCCTATCGATACCGGGGTCTGCTGAAGACCATCTTTTGGATCAACTACTTTTTGCAAACCGGTTGGCCGGCTCCAGAAATAGAGTGGCTTTTCTTTATGTCGCTCCTGGAAGACCAGATCGACAAGTGCCT
The DNA here is from genome assembly GCA_041751355.1 of Pyrinomonadaceae bacterium. Classification (GTDB taxonomy): domain Bacteria; phylum Acidobacteriota; class Blastocatellia; order Pyrinomonadales; family Pyrinomonadaceae; genus OLB17. The sequence goes on along the minus strand of JBGSXN010000040.1, from coordinate 76 downwards.
CTCGGACCCTGTCTTCCTCGAATGTGTTGATGGCAATAAGCGGATATCTTGCTCTTATCCTGATATCCAGTTCATG
>JBGSXN010000039.1:0-7913 GCA_041751355.1 Pyrinomonadaceae bacterium | reverse complement strand
AGCTAAATAATCGTGAGCTGCTGAAAATCTGTCGGGATGCCGGAGCAGATGGCTTCGCGACCGATCCGCATTTGTGTCACGAGATCGGGGAAACGGCCCTTAACTATCTTATAGCGACCAAGTACGGGAAACGACTCTTGTTGATTGAAGGGACTCGGAACTAGGCAATTACAGCCGGACGTCAATTCAACCGATCAACCATCCAGAAAATGTTAACAAGTCAGCCACAAAAGACGGCGGGCACATCTGCGCCTTTTTCACCCGTTGCCGTCGCAACCGCGACGGCGGTTTCATCCCAGTCGGATGTACCAAATACAGAGGGTCCGATTCTTGCCTACAGTCCCCGATATATTGTGGGCGGAGCCTCTCACCCGGGTGTGATAGTCGAACCGCCCGGACTCGCGAACGTCGAGCCGCCTCCGATTCATTACCGCCCCTCTTTGCCTAGAGACCTTTCGGAAATCGGAAAGCTTTCAGCAATACAGATCGAGAGGGTCATCTACGCGGGACAGGCCCACGGGCAAAAGCTCGCAGACGGTTCGCGGGCAGGCATCAGTATCGGCGACGGAACCGGTACGGGAAAGACCGCTACGTTGGCAGGAATATTTCTCGACAACTGGTTTCGAGGGAGACGGCGTGCCGTGTGGTTCTCGGTAAAGTCCGACCTGATCGAAGCTGTATTGGAAGAGTTCAACAGGCTCGGGCTTGTTCCAACGATAAAGCTGATAAATGATTATCCTACCGATGGCGAAATCGACGGAGAAGCGCTTCGCGATTGCAGGGAATCACTTTGGTTATTCGCATTTCCCGGCAGGGATTTCGGATTTCCCGGAAGCGATTTCAGAGTTCCCGGATGGGTTTTCGCCCTTCCCGGAAAGCATTTCGAGTTTCCCGGAAGCCGTTTCGAGATTTCTGGGCGGCACATCCAAAGTCAGAGGCTGAATAATACAAAGCTGACCTGTGATTTATGATTTCGGACGCGTGAATTCGAGGCCGCTGATTTGTTTGTATTGGGGCGAGTCGGCTCCGTAGAGAGATTTGACGTACTTTTTGACAAGCCCGGCGAGGGCGACGAGGCCTGAATCATCCGCATACATGACGTCGTCACGCGTAATCCGCGAATTGCTGAGCGGCGTGGTCGCGTTCGTTACGGCTGTGTTCGCGCCCTTTAGTGAGGTTGAATACGTCGTCAGCGAGGCAAGCTGCAATTCCGTCTCGTTCGGCGCGTAAGTTCCGGTGCTGTTCAGAAGGCCGATCAGGTTGTCCAGATGCTCGACAAGTTGCGTGTAGCTCTGCTGTGAGACCGAGTTTCCCTTGCTCTCATCTTCGGGCGTGTTCGGGTCGTCCACGGGAAGCGTCGTCGCCCGCGCACCGTCGATCTTTCTCTTGAATGTTTTCGCATCGTCAACCGCATTTTTCGGCGCTCCCGACGCGTCAAAACTATTCACAACCCGCGTCGTCAATTTGCGTATGCCCTCAAACGCATTCTGCCTGTCGTTCACCACAACCTTCCACGGAGCCAGAGCCGAAGTCACGCCGTCAATCCCCGCATTCGCCGCCGCCAACTTCGCCTGCAAAGCCGCAACCCCAATCGCCGCATTGCTCGGAGCATAATCCGCCCCATACCCCTGAACAAACGAAATCATTTGAGAAAATCGTTCCACGTTCCGTGCATGTCCTGTTTCAGCCATAAATAATGTTTCTCCTCTTTGACCGGTCGGTTCAATTTGTTATTTATGATTTTACAATTTTTCTGGCTATTCGTCATCCAAAAGTATTGGCGATTTTCTGCAAGGAGATTTGACAAAAGAAACCCCGAAGAGGAAAATATTTTTGCTCCAATGAATTAGCTTATCTGGTTTTGGAGATCATTCCGTTTCTTTTACAAAGCAAGACAAGCTGAAAATGCACGTGACTGGCTTGGATAATCTTCGTGAGTCGCTTGCTGATGAATTCAGGCCTTGTTTGTTTCTTAACTGCTTCTGTTGAGTGCTTCTGTTGAGCTTAAGACAAGAGACACTAGCGAAATAATGCTTGAGTCGCAACCAAAGCTCGTCGGGAGTTCAACCCATAGCTAAAGGATCGAACGATGTCATGGTTTCAGTTTGTCTATTCATCTTCAATTCTTCGTATTCAATTCACAGGAGATTTTGGATGAAAAATTTAAGCAGATTTGTAATTGGGTTCTTGATCTTTAATTGCTTGAGCATCGTGGCGATTGCTGCGTGTGCCTCCTCGGTTACGGTCAATGGAGCTACTTGTCCATTTGATAGGGAAAGTCCATCATTTTGCTATTACAGATGTCCGAGCGGGGAATACCGCGGCAATAAGGGTGGGGAAGAAGGCCCGCCGATTGTAGAAGGTCCGCAGAATTAAGGTAAAAGGAGTTACGTCTCAATGGTGTAACTCCCTTTTTTTATGAAAATCTTATCGAATCCTAAAACCATAGTCTTGATACTAGCGGCGAATTTTATCGTTTTGATATCGCTTTTCGTCTGGTTTTATACGAGCTACATCCGTGCTGAAAGCCCGGAAGCAACCTGTAATGGTGAATATTTATCCAAAACTCTGGCTAATAATATTTTACCGAACTACGAGTTCATTGGCCCTAGTGGCGGTAACGAGTACGAGAATTTAGTTAAAGGTAAGGTTTTATTGGTCTTTCTGAACAGTGAGTGTGCTGCTTGTCAAAAAGAAGTAACGCTCTTGTCGAAACACTTTGCGGAGATTAATAGTCAGGTAAGGATTGTAGGAGTAACGACAGAAAGCAGGAAAAAGGCGGACTCTTTTTCAGCCGATTACAAACTGCAATTTCCTATTGTATTAGACGAAAACGGGGATATGATGTTCGAGGCTGGAGTCAGATGTACGCCGACAAATTTCATCCTTCAAGACGGAATAATCAAAAAAATACATTTCGGTACTTTTGATAGTTTAGAGCAGTTGATCAAATCATTATGAATAAGCAAATTTTCTATTATCTAGTGCTAGGTTTATTTCTTTGCCTCAATGTCAAGGCGCAGGAAATAGATAAAAAGGCAGTCGAAATTATTAAAAAATCAAAGGCCGCAGTAGTAAAGCAAAATGCCGAGGTTAAAAGCTGGCACTTCGAATATGCCGGTGATTACCGGTCAAGCGCAGAAAGAAAAGCGAAGGGCTACGTTGATTCTAAATACCAAACGAACTTATGGTTTGAAGACGGGCCAAAAATCAGATTAAAGGTTTTGGCGACTTACACTAACAACCAGCAGGAATTAATCGAGCGCATCTTTAGCAACGAGGATTTTTCGGAGACGAACAAAGTAAAAACCGATGGTCGAGGATTTACGGACATGACCTTCGTTCCCGACGGTGATCTGCAAAAGATCAAATCGAACAACATTTCTAAACTAAAGTTTGCGACTTTTTCCACGATCTTTCCGATTTTACTTAGGTTTGACAGCATTTCGAATTTCAAATTTGCAGGTGTGGCAAAAACTAGTGAACAAAAAGCCGACGTTATTGAAACGAATCTGGCCGGAACTCACAAGATCAAATTGTTTTTTGATAAGGAAACGCATTTACTTTTGCTAATGACTGCTACCTTCTATGATGACATCCTTAAAAAGGAGATTGAGCAGAAACTTTTCTACTCAGATTTTCGAGAGGAGAATGGGTTGCTTTACGCTCACAAGGTAATCGTTCAAGAGAACGGTGAAGTTATTGAAGAAAGATTGTTTAAACTTGTAACGCCCAATCCCACAATAAAACCGGACCACTTTAACGTGAAAAAATGATGGTACATGAAAGCTTTGCGTCTCATCCTAAGTCTGGTTTGTCTTAATCCTGCGATTTTTGCGTTTCAAACTACTTCCCTAGAACTAATCGTTACAGATGAAAGCTCGGCCGTCGTCCTGAACGTCACAGCGCGTTTGATAAAGGACGGTAAAGTCGCGAAAGAAATTAAAACTTCGAGATCGCGAAAACTGATTTTTTCAGATATCAAGCCGGAACAATATTTATTGGAAATCGACGCATCGGGATTCAAAAAATTTTCAGAAACGATTCGAATTGATCTTGGAGCTTCCTCCAGAACTGTCAAACTTGAGATTGCAGAAATATTTGAAAATGTAGAGGTTGATCGTTCTCAGCAAGAGAAAAGCATTGACCCTAGAAACGGTGCTTTCACAAATTTTCTCACCCGAGCCGAAATTGAGGCCTTACCTGAAGATCCTGAACTAATGAAAGAAGCTCTGCAGCAAAAATTCGGCGAAGATGCTGAGTTTTTCGTTGACGGTTTCAGCAGCGGAGGATTACCTCGGAAATCGGCGATTGCTTCGATCAAAGTGAATCAAAGTTCCTTTGACGCGGAGTACCATAAGATTGGAATCGCTATTATCGAATTTACAACGAAGGTCCGCAATGACTTCTCCGGCGATTTTAGTTTCAATTTTAACGATGCCCGTTTGAATGCACGGGAGCCTTTTTCTCGAATTCGCAATCCCGAGCGGGATATATCATTTGATCTATATTTAACGGGTCCGCTCAAGAAAGATAAGACTTCGTTTTCCATAGATGCGAGCAACACGAATAATTTCAATACTGCAATAGTCACCGCGATATTACCCAATGGAAATTTTGATAACGCTGTTAGAACCCGATCGAATCAGTTGCAGTTCGGCGGTAAAATCAGACATAACCTCAATCAGTTTCAGACGATAAATCTGGATTACTCTCACAGCAGAAATGTTTCGACAAATTTAGGGATTGGTGGTTTCGATTTAGCAGAACGGGCATTCGATTTGAAGACGCAAGGGAACCGTATTAGATACTCACAAGTCGGTACTGTCGGAAAACGATTTTATAATGAGTTTCGATTTCAGTACGCGAACGAAACATCCCGTACCGATGCGGTGAGTGACGGGCGTACGGTTCTCGTCTTAGGTGCATTTAATAGCGGTGGAGCAGGAAATGATAGCAATAGTCAAAGACACAGCCTTTCTTTCGGGGATAACTTTCTTTTTGGGATTAAAAATCACGCGTTGAAGATTGGAGTGCTTTTCGACTATGACAAACAGCTCGTCAGTTCGGCTGAAAATCAAAACGGCACCTTTACGTTTACTAGTTTGAACGATTTTTTACTAAGTCGGCCTTCAACTTTTTCGCAAAGATCGGGCATTCGCGATGTTAGTTTTACACAATATCGATTTTCAGCGTTCATTCAAGACGACGTTCGTGTAAGCAAAGGACTGTTATTAAGTTTGGGCTTGCGTTATGAACTGCAAAATAATTTGCAAGATAACAATAATTTTTCGCCTCGAATAGGCTTTAGTTGGTCACCGCAAGAAAATGGCAAGACATCGTTTCGCGGAGGAGTTGGCCTTTTTTACGATTGGTTTGATACCGGCAGCGTCGGAACTATCCTGACTCAGGATGAGGATCAAATTCCCGAAACGGTAATCATAAACCCAGGCTTTCCGAATCCCGTTATTGGCGGCACGAATCAGGTCTTGCCGAGAAGCTTTAGAAAGAAAGCTTCCGATCTGCAGAATCCTTATATTTTTCTGGCTCAGGTTGGAGTGCAAAGACAGGTGACAGAAAAAACATCGCTTCGTGTTCAATACTCTTATCAAAAAGTGGTTCACCAATTTCGCAGTCGCGATCTGAACGCCCCAATTAATTTGATTCGACCCGATGCAAGTTTGGGACGGATATTGCAGTTTGAATCATCGGCTTTTTCTGTCAACAATACGCTACGCATTGATTTTACGACAACGCCAACAAAAACAACTTACTTTTCCTTTAACTATCGCCTAGCGAAGAGTATTTCGGATTCGAACGGAAACTTTGGATCGCCTTCAGATAGCAATAATCTTCGTCTTGACCGTTCGGTCTCTAATATTGATCAAAGACACAATATTTACGCGACGTTTGGTTGGGCATTACCAAAAGGCTTGCGCTTATCAGCAATAGGCCGAGCAAATTCGCCGCTTCCGTACACAATAACTACGGGCATCGACAATAATGGGGATACGGTTTTTAATGACAGGCCGTTTGGAGTTTTGCGAAACAGCGAACGCGGCACTTGGAAGAGACAGTTGGACGCTTCTTTGAGTTGGCAGTTCAGTTTAGAAAAGAACCAAGGAAACCTACCTGTGATAGCTAATCCCAGCGGCGATTTCACGAAAGGCAAAACGATCAAATTGATGATTAATGCTACCAATATCTTTAATCAAACTAACTTTATGAATTTTGTTGGAGTTCAAACGTCGCCCTTTTTTCGCCAACCGATTGGAGCATCAAAGCCGAGACGGATCGATTTCGGACTAAGATTTACTTTTTGAGAAAGCTCCAACCTAATCTACCAGATGTTCTCTGTCTCGAAACCAACGGGGAGAAACCTTTCTTATATTCGTGAGAGCGAACTAAATCAGAAATACCGCATTGTCCCGATTTCAAAGGCCGAAAAATGGTGGCTCGAAGAAGAAGGAAAGATTCCTCCCTTTGAACATCGAACGGTTCATCTCCTTAGCGGGGCGCTGCTTCCCATCTGGAAATACCTGAAAACTCTCAGTCATGATGCGCTTAACATCGTCAGGACCACTACGGATGAGGGTACAAGACTTGTCGGTGTCAGGATATCGGAAGAATGGCTCCGTGATCTCTTTGTCCACTTTGGGCTTCGTTCCGATATTCCGAAGACCGCGCCAGAAGTCCTTCGGATAGTCGATTTTGAAAAGAACTCAGTGAATCTAATTGGAGATATAACCATCCGAACCTCAAGATTTCAGGGGACACTTCTTACAGAGGTTTGTCCGTCAACTTTCGAACAGATCCGCGAACTTCGCGGTATGGGGCTCGTCAACATAGTTCAGCACGGCAAGCAGCGGTTCTTTTTGCCACAGGACTCGCCGCTGCACGCCCTGGAAAAAATACTCGCTCTTTATCCCCCGGAATCCACGGATATCAGTTTCCTGCCGGAAAGGGAGCGGAGTGCGGTACTCCTCGTAAGCAAGGAACCCGTGAGTCTGCCGGATTGGCTGATCGAACCGGAACCGAGTTTAGTGAACAGCCTCACCGCCTGTACAAATACGCTTCACGACCGAAACGCTGCGCCGGTAGTTACAAATTGTTCGCGATGTAAACGCTTGGAAGGCGAAGTGCGTATCCAAAACAAACAAGGGCATCTCACTCACCTTCCTTCCATCAAAAAAAAATAATTTCTAAAGGTAACATCTCGGCATAATACGGGTTTTTAGTTATGTAGGCTGAAATATCGGGATCAGGTTCTTTCGAGTACGGAAAGCCAAAGGAAAGCCGAACAGCACTGCGATTACAGGACAGATCGAAGTTTTTGCGAGGTGAATCTCCTTATGGCCCATAAATATACCGATGGCAATCCTTACAAGGGATCGTCGATCCTAGAAGAAAAGATAGCCCTATATGCCAGAGTTCCACATTACATTCTCATAACTGGCGAGAGGGGCACCGGCAAGACGACGCTCGCGAAGCGGCTTCATGATATGAGCCCACGAGCGCGAAAGGAGTTCGTCAGCGTGAACTGCGCGAGTTTTACCGCCGAACTTCTCGAATCGGAGCTATTCGGCTACGAGAAAGGGGCATTCACCGGCGCGAATGCTGCAAAATCGGGGCTATTCGAGACCGCCGACGGCGGCACTCTTTTCCTCGATGAGGTCGGGGAGCTATCGATCAGTCTCCAGTCAAAACTCCTCAAAGCAGTCGAAGAAAAACGTATACGGCGTGTTGGCGGCAATCGGGAGCGGGATATAGATGTAAGGATAATCGCGGCAACTTCACGAAACCTTAGCGCGATGGTGCACGAAGGAGCTTTCCGGGCCGACTTGTTCGACCGCCTGAACATTCTTCAGCTCGAAACGATCCCGCTTCGCTTCCAACAGGAGCGAATCCGCGAC
>JBGSXN010000038.1:0-6603 GCA_041751355.1 Pyrinomonadaceae bacterium | reverse complement strand
GTCTTCGAAATGGAAGAGGTCAACGACGATTTCCCCAACACCGATATCGCCTGGGTCATCGGCGCCAACGACATCGTCAACCCCTCTGCCCTTGACGATCCGTCATCCCCGATTGCCGGAATGCCCGTCCTCCACGTCTGGGAGGCCCGCGACGTCATCGTCATGAAACGCTCAATGGCCAGCGGCTACGCCGGCGTCGATAATCCGCTGTTCTACAAGGAAAACACACTGATGCTGTTTGGCGATGCGAAGAAGGTGGTGGACGAGATATTGACGGCGATGAGGGGATGATCGAGAAAAGCTCCCCTCCTTACGAAGGAGGGGTGTCATCCGCCGCGTTCCGGCGGATGACGGGGTGGTTTTTTAACAGTCATTCAGTAGTGATGAGTAATAGAAAGCGCAGAAACACCGACATTCATTCGCTCCCCCACCTCAGTGAATTTCGGAGGGTTCTCCGCAAGAAACTTACCCCCGCCGAGGCCGCATTCTGGAAAATAGTCAAAAACTCAAAGTTCGAAGGCCGGAAGTTCAGCCGCCAGCATTCAATCGGCAATTACATACTCGACTTCTATTGTCCCTCTGAGAAACTCGCAATTGAGCTTGACGGAGCCAGACACTTCAGCGGCCTCGGCGCAGCCGAAGATCGAGAAAGGACGACATATCTCGAATCCAAAGGCATTCGCGTGCTTAGATTTGAGAACCGCGAGGTGTTCGAGGAAATTGTAAGGGTGCTCGACGTGATCCGAGCAAATTTTCGGTTCGGCCATCCAGCCACGCCAACCGCGTATGCACCGCACAGGTCTGTTCGCCACATAAAAACCACCCCGTCAGTTTCATCAAAAAGCGATGAAACTGCCACCCCTCCTTCGTAAGGAGGGGAGCTTTGGGGATACACTTGGCGATCCTAAGAAGGTGGTGATGAGATACTGACAGCGATCGATGTTGCAAAATTGACCTATGACGTGGGTATTTAGAATTGCTGTAGCCTTGGTGCCGATCTTTTCGCTTCTGGCGGCACTTGCATGGTTTCTAAGTATTGTAGCTTGCAATAGCTACGCCCGCACCGCACCGCCAGGTACTGTGATGACTGACTGCTTCACAGGCCAAGTTTTTCTCCTCTTCCTGACCATGGTTCTACTGATTCTAGGATCGATCGGGTCGGCTGTAGTGGCGGTTGGAGCCTTTTTTTGGAATAGAAACCGGTCATCTTCGTTGGGGACCCAGTCGATTACGCACGCCCCTTAGACAAGCGTGTCGGACTTAGTCGGATCGGCAGGCAATTCCATCAGCATCATCCGGCGCACAATAATTCCCTTCTCTAAATGCTTCTCGACAATCTCCTCCACATCCTCCGGCTGCACCTGTCCATACATTGTGCCGTCCGGGTAGACCATGACGGCCGTGCCGATCGAGCAGAAACCGATCGAGCCGCATTCGGTCAGAACGATCTCGCCCATCGGGTTGCGGCCTTTTGATTCCTTGCCCTGGCGAAGCCCTTTCTCCGTAAGAATGCGATCGAATTCGGCCATCACCTCCTGGCCGCCGACCTGTGAGCACGACTTACCGGTGCAGACAAATACCTGCCTCCTTATCGGCGCTTTCAGCATTGGCGCCAACTTTTCCAATTGGGCCCGGTCTGTGATTATCTTCTTGCGTGTCATAAACCTTTATTTTGCCACGCGGACCGCTGAATTGGCATCTTAGACCCTTGACTTTGTGTTAATATCTCAACGGCAAAGGCGTTACCTTAATGGCAGTCGGCATTATCATCCACATAACGGTCGGGTCGGAAAAGCGGACCGAATTCTTTTCAGACGAGCGAATTCGCGTCGGTTCCGATGAGATCAGCGATCTCCAGATCCACCTCCCGGATGTGAATAATGCCGGATTGTGGTTCGACCTCGAGAATGCCGATGGCCTTTATCGGATCATCGATTTTAATGCAGAGCTTCGCCTGCGGATCAACGGAAAGCCGATGCGTCGATTTATCGCTATTAGTGACAGCGATGTGATCGATATCGATGGGGCCGATATTTCATTCGCCTTTTTTTCGCTCGAATCAAAATCCTCGCTGATAACGACCAATCGCGACCAGCCTCATATCTCAAGATTTATCGAGGATGCGGCTCTGGAATCAGCATCTTCGGCAAAACGCGACGACGCAAAGGCCTTCCTTCGTGAATTCGTTCGCGAACTGTCGCGCGAGATATCGTGGACAACCAAGTTGATCGTCCTGGTAATAATCGTCGGCTTTATCACCGGTATTTTTTATATCGGCTCGGCCCTAAATAGCGAACTGCGTGAGAGCCGAAGGCAGGCCGAACAGCAGAGCGCGATAATCACCAAGCTCGAAGAAAGACTCGGCCAGACCAGCGATCAGATCGGCGAACTCGATAAAACAAACAAAGAAATGATGAAGACCGTGTCGCTCGCTCCCAATCTGCGGGTCGAATACGGGAGTGCCGTCTGCCTGATAGTTGGCGTCTACGACCTGGTCGAGAGGAAAAGCGGCAGGGTCCTAAGATATGCCGATCCATTGGCCTTTAGCCCAAACCCTTACGAACCCGGTGGGTCAGAGGATCCGTCGCGTCCGGTAGTTCCGCCACAGATCGGGCTTACAACTGAGGGCGACGGAGCAACGGTGGAATACGATTTTATCGGGACCGGCTTTCACGTCGGCGGCGGATACATTGTAACAAACCGTCACGTCATCCAACCTTGGGAAGAGGACGATCAGGTCAAGCAAATGATGCAGGCAGCCGGGGGACGTGCCCGCGTCAGACGCCTCGTTATCTATTTCCCTAATTTTGCCCAGCCTTTTCCTATGCGAATGCGTCAGTTGGGTGGCCGCGAGGATGTGGCGGTAGGCACCGTCGACCCGGCGGCTTTGCCCTTGGACATTCCTTCGATCCCACTCGATTTTGAGACAGAATCTGCCGCGATCGGCAAAACCGTCGTAAGCATGGGTTATCCGAGCGGGCCTGACCGGTTGCTCGCGATGGTAGACGACGACGAAGCTAAATCGATCAATCAGCGGTTCGGAAACTCGCGGCAGAATCTAATCAATTTTCTGGCCCAATCGCAAAAGATCGTGCCGCTGACCACCCAGGGCCTGATCACCGACCTCGATGCCCGCCGAATCGTTCACGACGCAAAAACGGCCGAGGGCGGTTCAGGAGCCCCGCTTTTTGGGCAGGCGGGACGCGTTATCGGAGTCAATTTTGGGGTCTTTACCGAAAATACCGCAGCGAATATGGCCGTCCCCATTCGTTTCGCCCTCGACCTCCTGAGAAAGGCCGGTTGGAAATCCCCTGAAGAACTGCAGAAAGAGGCTGAACAGCAATCTCAGATCGCAGCCGCTGACGGTAATTCCAATTCGTCCCAACGTCAGCAATAATTAGGTTATCCGAATTCGGAGCGGTCGCTTTCGCCCAACTCGCCGATCTTGAGCATTAAGTGGTCGGCAAGCTCTTTATGTGTCCGCAGACGATCGCCCTTCTCGTAGAATTCTGAGAGATCGATCTGCTCACCGAACCAAATTCGTACCTTTTCGCCGCCGGTCCAGTTTCCGAGGACCTGTTTAGGAAGGTCGTTTCCGAGGCCGGCAATAAAGACGGGAATAACCTGTGGATGGGCGGAATAAATGACCTTTCCGATGCCTGGCTGAGCGGGAAGTAGGTCATACGGGCCGCCGTCGAGGTTTCGCTTTCCCTCAGGATGAAAACCGATCATATGCCCATGCCCCTCGCTGCATAACTGTATCAGCCGACGCATCGAATACTTATCGAACTCACGCTTGCCGGCATCCCTGGCCTCACGAAAGAACGGCGGGTACATCGAAAACCAGCCCATCACAAAATTGACGAACCAGCCCAGCGGATTGTCGTAAAAAAACTTTGCCCTGACGGGGAAAAACAGCGTGACCGGCCGCCGCGTCCTGCGAAAGATCACACTCGATACCGTGTACATGTCAAAAAATGAGCGGTGATTAGCGACCAGCACCAGCGGCGTGTCCACGTCAGCATTTTCGACATTCTCGATGCCGAAAACGTTCATAAGATTGTATGTCGCAAGATATATCCAGAGGGAACCGATATGCCGCTGGCAAAACGTCATTAGGCGCTTCCCCGCGCCGAGATTCATCCGGTGGGCAAGACGAAATCCAACTCGTTCACCCGTGCCTAGAACCGACAGTTCAGCTTCAACAGGTTCAATCGCTTTGATGGATTGCACATGCCCTTTCTGAATCTCTGCTTTGATTAGTTTCTCGGGAAGTGGCATTACGGGAAAGACCGGTATACTTCTTTCCGCGGCAGACACCGCTTGAATACAACCGTTCGGCGATCTAGCTGGAGACCGATTCTATAGTCACCGACCCTGATGCGAAAGTGCGAAGGTCGTCCTTTTAGCTTTCTTAGATTTTTCACCTCGACTAGGCTGATCGCCGACTCGACCTCTTCCACCACCGCAAGAATGCGTTCGAGAGTCTTCCGGTCGCTGATTCTCTTCAAGTCTTTAAGAAACGCTTCACGAAGGTCGGTGATCAAGACTCCCGCTCCAATAAAGCAAAAACTTCCTTACGAGTAACGGTTGGCGAGTCATTAGCCTTGTCCATCGCTTCCGCAAGCTCCGGGTCGTCTACTTCTTCAATAGAATTTAAGATGATCGCCTCGTACTCCTCGATCGGAAGGATCACGCCGGTCCGCTGACCGTTCGCATCGGTGATGTACTGAACTTCTGTCATGGAAATATATTAAGCGAAATCAATCAATATTAAAATACTTCGCTTCAGGATGATGAACGATGATGGCCGAAGTCGACTGCTCGGGGTCGAGCATGTATTCGTCGGTCAGTTCGACGCCGATCCTTTCGGGTTCGAGAAGCTCGAAAAGCTTTGTCTGGTCCTCGATGTTCGGGCACGCCGGGTAGCCAAAGCTGTATCGCGATCCCTGATATCCCTGGTGAAAAAGCTTTGCGAGCTGCGGAGCATCCGCTTCGGCGATCCCGAGTTCTTCACGAATGCGCTTATGCCACATCTCGGCCAGGGCTTCGGCCGATTCGACCGAAAGGCCGTGAAATAGCAGATAGTCCGTGTAATTGTCAGACTTGAACAGCCCGGCCGAATACTCACTCGCCTTTCGCCCCATGGTCACGAGGTCAAATGCGACGACGTCAACTTTGCCAGAGTCAACATCCGCAAAATAATCCGCTAAACACAGATTCTTCCCGCCCCGCTGCTCGACCGGCTGCCGAGGGAAGGTAAATCGCATACGTTCCGTCTTCTCGTCGTCCTGATAAATGATCAGGTCATTTCCCGAGGACTGGCAAGGAAAGTATCCGTAAACGAGCTTAGCCTCAAGCAGTTTTTCCCTGATCGCCTGTGCCTTTATTTCGGCAAACTTCGGGTACACGGTCTCTTCGAGTATCTTGGCGTACTCCTCTGGCGTCTTCCTTCCCTGCTTATACTGCCACTGTCCTTTGAACAATGCAGTCTCGTTTATAAAGTCGAAAATTTTAGTGAGGTCCCGAATCTCTACCACCTTAGATCCATAAAACGGTGCCATCGGAATGGTATCGGCCGAAGCAATATCCGAGGGCGTGGTGTGGCTTGTATGGCCGGCGGCCCGGCGCGAAACCCGGGCGGCAACTGTTCCGAGCTTTGCGTCTTCCCCCACGAGGTCTTCCGAATCGTCGACTGTCGTAATATCCGCGCCTGTGCCGCTTGCTGACGCAGCCGGTGCCGACACGCTGGCCGTCACCGATCCTGCCTTCTCTGCGTCCTTTGCGGTCTCTGCGTTAAAATCTTCTTTCTGCGTCAACTCGTCCATCGCGTGCAGCCCGTCAAAAGCATCTCGTGCATAGAAAAGCTTCCCGTTATAAAGCGGAATGAGATCATTATCAACATACCGACGATTGAGGGCGGCGCCGCCGAGGATAACCGGAACCTTGATGCCGCGCTCATTCATCAGTTCCAGGTTGTCACGCATGATGAGCGTAGATTTAACGAGCAAGCCGCTCATGCCGATCGCGTCGGCACCCGTTTCTTCCCACGAACGCAGGATGTCGTCAATCGGCTGCTTGATGCCGAGATTTATCACCTTATAACCGTTGTTGGTCAGGATGATGTCGACCAAGTTCTTGCCGATGTCGTGCACGTCACCTTTGTCGGTAGCGAGCACCAGTACGCCCTTGTTCGATCCCTCGACCTTTTCCATGAATGGCTCGAGGAAGCGTACCGCGGCCTTCATAGATTCTGCCGATTGCAGAACAAACGGCAGCTGCATTTGTCCGGAACCAAAAAGGTCCCCGACGACTTTCATCCCGTCGAGCAGAATATCGTTGATGATCTCGAGCGGCGGATACTTTTCGAGTGCCACCATTAGCGAATCTTCGAGTCCGATGCGTTCGCCGTCGATAATGTGATGTTTCAGCTTTTCTTCGATCGGCAGGTTCGAGATATCGGGCTTGATCGACTGTGCCGATTTGCCCTGGAACATATTCGAAAAATCTCCAAGCGGATCATACGTGCAAATATCGCCTTCAAACTTTCGCCGGTCATATATCAGATCGCGGGCCGTGTCGATCTCAAGCTCAGAGAACCGC
>JBGSXN010000037.1:0-12558 GCA_041751355.1 Pyrinomonadaceae bacterium | reverse complement strand
ACCTGCCACCAAAGCGGCGATCAAGCTGACCGGGCAGATCGGAACGATAGCAGCCGCCTGGGACCGCATCCGCAATGACAAGGATGTCATCACGCCCGATAAAAGCCTTGGCATAGCCGACAATTTTTTGTATATGCTTCGCGGCGAACGTGCCGATGCCGAGGAAGCGCGAATGTTCGATGTCTGCCTGATCCTCCACGCCGACCACGAGCTGAACGCCTCGACATTCACAACGCGTGTCGTCGCGGGCACGCTTGCCGGGATGTACGGTGCTGTCACGGCTGGAATCGCCGCTTTGGCAGGCCCGCTGCACGGTGGTGCCAATACCAACGTAATGAAGATGCTCATAGAGATCGACGATCCGGCTAAGATCGATGCCTGGGTTGACGATGCCCTGGAACAGAAGAAAAAGATCATGGGCATCGGTCATGCGGTTTACAAGACCGAGGACCCGCGTGCTACCTGGCTGCGGAAATATTCCCGCCGGTTGGCCGAGAAAACGGGCGAAACGAAATGGTTCGAAATGTCACAGCGTATCGAGCAGCTAATGCACGAGAAAAAGGGCATGTTTCCGAATGTCGATTTTTACTCAGCCTCGACATATTACCTGATGGGCATTCCCCTCGACCTCTACACGCCGATCTTTGCCGTCAGCCGTGTCTCAGGCTGGACCGGCCATATTCTCGAGCAATACGGCAACAACAAACTCATCCGCCCGCGTGCAGAATATATCGGTTCCCGCGATCAGAAGTATGTGCCGATAAGTGAGCGGTGAACAGTGAACAGTGAACAGTGAATAGTGAATAGTGAACAGTAGGCCTCGGAGGATTTCCGGGGCCTTTTTTTGGGCTGAAACGGCAACCGTGAGGATCGGGGAGTCAGTACCGCGAGCGGTAGCGACCGGGGCTTTGAGCTTGCGAGAGGGGTGTCAGTACCGCGAGCGGTAGCGACCGGGGCTTTTCGCTCGTGATGTCAGGGAGTCGTTTACAGGTAGTGATAGCGGCGAGGATAGGTGTCAGTACCGCGAGCAGTAGCGACCGGGGCTTTGAGCTTGCGAGAGGGGTGTCAGTACCGAGAGGCGGAGCGATCGGGGCGAGGGTGTCAGTACCGCGAGCATTAGCGACCGGGGCTTTGCGCTTACGAGCGGTCGCGACCGGGGTTTTCCATCGTACAATGCTGCTCATGTGGAATGACACCGATACTCCGTTAGCTTATCTGATCACGTTTCGATGTTACGGGACCTGGCTTCATGGGGATGCTCGCGGCTCTACTGACCGGCACAACAACTCGTACGGCACTCCGAGATACGCACACAGCGAGCATTGGGAATCTATCACACGTGCGCGAATGAAGCATGATCCTGTAAAGCTTAACGCGGCCAGTCGCCAGGTTGTCGAAGCCGCGATCCGCGAAACCTGCCAGCTTCGAAGCTGGGGCCTATACGCGGTCAATATTCGCACCAACCACGCCCATTCCGTCGTATCCACAGGAGGAAAAAAACCTGAGTTCGCATTGACGGCGTTCAAGGCTAACGCTACGCGCCAGTTACGCGAATCGGGCCTATGGCTCCATGAACACAGCCCATGGGCAGCCAACGGCAGCAAGCGGAAACTCTGGAACGAGCAAAGTGTATCGGCGGCGATAGAATATGTGCTGTACGGCCAGGGTGATGCTTTGCCGGAATTTGATAAGTACTGATAAATGTAATCACCGAATGGTGGCATTGAGAGCCCGTAGTGATCGAAAGGATAAGAGCCCCGGTCGCTACGGCTCCCGGTACTGACACGCCCCCCGGAGCGCCTCGCCGTTCGCGGTATTGACATCCGCGAAGCGGCGCATAGCCACGTCGTTAACGGCGTGGCTACCGTTTGTGCCGGGACCCCAGCCCGTTTCAACGGGCTTACTTCGTTCGCGGCTTAAGCCAAAAGAAAATGGACGTTACGATTGCCGTCATACGCAACCGAAACAGCGTCCACCCCTAAGTAAGGAGAGGAGTGCCTACCACCCGGTCCGCCGAAGCGGCGTTCTGTGTTCGTAACCCAGTTTCCTACACCTCTTCAGGCATACGGAATGGGCTTGTCGCAGTATCGGGCTCTCCGAAAGTTATTTTCAGCCAATCATCATCCTCTTCGGTCTCCGATCTCTGAATCTCTAATTGCGTAAAAAGGCGGCCGCTAGCGGCCTGCTTCGCAAAAAAATGTCGATACGACTCTGGGAAGTCTTCATACGAGATGTTCCCTGCCAAAAGATCCAAAACTGCTCGTGCCGAAAGTTTGATTTCGTTTCCCCTCAAAGAGCCTCCTCCGATAAAACTACCTAATTTCTCTGGCGTAGTCGACTTCAATACTTGCACGGCGCTCTTCGCAGTCCGCTGGGGATATGGAAAAGCGGTAGCAGCATGTAAATGCAAATTAGAGAGCAGTTCCTCCAGTTCAGGATGAAGAGGGCCCTTTTGGATGTGATCAATTAGAATTTGTTCCTGCGCATTCCAACCGGACTTTTGTCCAATCCAGAACACTAACACAAAGTCAATACACTCGTGACCTCGCATGAATTCCTCGATGATTCTTTTTCCCCTTCTTAGAAAATCGCTACCGCCGTCACAAACTAATATGCCGAGAACACCTTCGTATCCCGTGCTCTTTAGTTGGTGAGCCTTTGAAACTAATCCCGAATAAAGTGAGTTCTGAATCAAATGCTCATGACGCTCGATTACTTTGTAACTGGGATAGGATCCCGACCCGATCC
The DNA here is from genome assembly GCA_041751355.1 of Pyrinomonadaceae bacterium. Taxonomy (GTDB): domain Bacteria; phylum Acidobacteriota; class Blastocatellia; order Pyrinomonadales; family Pyrinomonadaceae; genus OLB17. Next base: position 9,810 of record JBGSXN010000037.1, on the reverse strand, counting down.
ATCGCTCGCTAGGAAAGTAAGAGATTGTTAGATCAGTCGATGGATTCTGCACCTTATATTCATGTGATTTTGACGGGTTAACCTGAATGAGTCTTACAAATTCATCGAAGTTGTGATTGAAGATTTCTTTGTCGAATCTTGCCAACGCCGGGAGTTTCATCTGAACCATCTTGCCGTCACGCCGTGCCTCGGCATAGTTACCGCCTATATCTATCTTCCATGCTCCTTTGATGTCGTTCTTCAATACTTCGTGGTGAAGCCTGTCGTTCAACTGCTCATAAGGATTTTTGAGCTCAATGCCTTCGTCCGAAACAGTTTTTATATCTGCCAGGAAATCACAACTGCCGTTGCCAGATAGAAAATACAAATCCGGCTTTTTTCCGTTGAAGACTTTTTCATGTGCCACGGTTCCCAGCTTGCTGAAGACATTAAGAAGAACGATTTCCCACTCGACACTTAAATCTCGACCATTCAACCGCTTCACGTGGTCCCTGGTCTGCTTTCTAGACAAAAACTTGGAGTTTTCGTCAATTAACCTTTGTAGAGTTCGTCTGGAAAATATGGCCATACTTGGGTAGAACGTAATCTTCCAATCGGTTCATTTGTATTGAACCAGCGTTCGCTGCGATTACCAAATGGCAAGTTCACATTATCCAGCGAATCCTTCTCACCCACCTCCGGCCCGGAGATTTCCGGGGCCTATGCGTTTTTGGAGCGTATTCGCGAGCCTATTACGGTTGGTTAAACTCCGGGCAATTCCGCAAAATTAATTTTCGCCTAACTCTATATATCCTAAATATCCTAAAAGCCATATAACCGCGAATGCGATGAGGCTTATCAGGAAGAGTCCGTAGTGTAAGTAAGCTAAGACGTAGGCTTCGCGTTTGAAAAAGGATCGGGTAAACATATTGGAAACTAAAAAATTTTACTGCAAAAGGTGATTAGGCGTTGGGGGTCGTTTACACGCTCTAAGCCGCTAGCGGTTCTGACATTACCAACGCGTCTGTTACAATTTCTCGCATAATCTAAGTTCACGCTTTTCATATCTGCAAGTTCCACGGAGGACATTAATGAAACCGACCATTTTGAGCACAGCTCTCGTTGTGCTTTGTTTCGCGTTTGCCGCTTCCGGTCAGCAAACACCAGCCTCTCAACCCATCGACAAGGAATATACTGACTCGATCATTAAGAACACGACAGACAAGCATTTTTTGACGGAGATCGTGGATCATTTGCCTGCTTCGGCGACGGTGCCGACGCCGGCTAAGATCTTGGGGTATCCGATCGGGACTCCGAATAAACTGACTTATGTGAAGGACCAGCACCGTTATTATCGCGAGCTTGAGAAGTCGACGCCGCGTGTGCGGACGTTCGTGGCACGGGAAAGAAGCGAGCAGGGCAGGGAGCAGCTTTTGGTGGTTGTGTCGGATGAGGAAAATCTGGCCAAGCTCGCCCGCTATAAGGAGATCACCTCGAAGCTCGGCGATCCGCGGACGATCAACGACGAGATCGCAAAGCAGCTTATTGCCGAGGGGAAGGCGGTTTATTGGGCGTCGGGGGCGATACATTCGACCGAGACAGGTTCGCCTGAAATGCTGATGGAAATGGCATACCGGCTGGCTGTGAGCGAATCGCCTTTTATCCAGGCGATCCGCAAGAACGTGATCGTGATGATCACGCCTACACTCGAGGTCGATGGCCGCGACACGATGGTCGACCTTTACAACTATCGCAAGGCAAATGTCGGCAAACGTTCGCCGGGATTGATCTATTGGGGCAAGTATGTCGCCCACGACAATAACCGTGACGCGATGGGCCTGGCGCTCGCTCTGACGCGTAACCAGATGGCGACTTTCCTGGAATACAAGCCAACGGTGCTGCATGACCTGCATGAGTCGGTGCCGTTCCTATATGTTTCGACCGGCACAGGGCCATATAACGCCTGGCTTGATCCGATCGTTATCAGCGAATGGCAGGACCTTGCCTATCACGAAGTCGAGGAGATGACGAAACGCGGCGTGCCCGGTGTGTGGACACACGGATTTTATGACGGCTGGGCCCCGAACTATATGTTCTATGTGGCCAACGGCCATAATTCGATCGGGCGGTTCTATGAGACTTTTGGAAATGGCGGAGCAGATACGGTGGACCGTGTGGTTCCCGCGGGTTCGACCAGCCGTGACTGGTTTCGGCCAAACCCGCCGCTGTCACGCGTGAAATGGTCGCTCAGAAATAACGTCAACCTTTCGCAAAGCGCCATCCTGATCGCGATGAACTACGTTGCCAACAATAAAGACAAGTATCTCGGCAATTTCTATCTCAAGAGCAAGCGTTCGGTGGCGAAAGCAAAGACCGAGGGGCCCGCTGCCTATGTGCTGCCGGGCGACGATACGCGTCCGACCGAGGCCGCCGATCTCGTCAACCTGTTGAAAATGCAAGGCGTCGAGGTCCACAGGTTGACGGCAGCCGCGGAGGCCAAGGAAGGTAAATTCCCCGTGGGCAGCTACGTTGTGAGGATGGATCAGCCGTATTCGCGGATGGCGGATATGCTGCTGGATACACAGTATTACAACGTGAACGATCCCCGGCCGTATGATGACACGGGCTGGACGCTCGGCCCGCTGCGAAATGTAAAGACAGTGCGGGTCAAGGATGAGAAGATCCTGACCGCCGCGATGACGTTGACGAACGGCCCGGCACGCGTGACGGGCAAAGTCGAGGGCACGGGCACCGCCGGATTTGTCGTCAATCACAACGCCGAGAGCGCGAATGCGCAGCTTAGATATCGTTTGAAAGACGTGAAGTTCTCGGTCGCTCAAGCCGAATTTAAAGTCGGAGACAAGAACTTTAATGCGGGATCATTCATTATCCAGACAGAAGGCAATCCGAGTGATCTGCGTACGCGGCTCGAAAGGGAAGTGACTGCGCTTGGGTTGAACGCATTGGCCATTGATAAGGTCCCCGAGGTCGCCCAGCACGCGATCGGGGCTCCTCGCATTGCGCTCGTTCACACATGGCTGAATACTCAGGACGAGGGTTGGTATCGCATCGAACTCGACCGGCTCGGTATACCGTACGATTACGTGTCCGATCAGGTCATCGGCCGCACGCCGAACCTGCGTTCGAAATACGACGTGATCATTTTCGGACCGATCCGAACTAATGCTCAGAATATAGTGCGGGGCGTGACAAAATTCAGCGATTCGGAAGCTCCGATCCCATGGAAAAAGAGCGATCTGACGCCGAACATGGGCCTTTCGCCGGACCAAACGGATGACATCCGCGGCGGCCTCGGCATCAGCGGCGTCGCGAATATCAATGACTTCGTCCATGCGGGCGGCCTATTTATAACCATCGCGGATAATGCTTCGCTGCCGATCGACTTTGGGATGGTCAGCGGCGTTTCGATCCAGACATCGACGCGGCTTCAAACTCGCGGGGCCGTGATGAACACGGTATTTGCCGATCGCTCGAGCCCGATCGCATACGGCTATGACGAAAAACTGGCCGTGTATTTTAACCAGACTCCTTTGCTACAGGTCGCCGGGATCGGAGGCGGTCCGGGCGGCGGCGGATTTCCGGGGCAGGCCGGGGCAACCGGTCGGCTGACAGGGCGAGGCACCGTGAGCGATCCCGACGTTGTACAGGGAAGGCCGCCGATGGCAGCTCCCGGTCCTGCGCCGACTCCGGATCCAACAAACATTCCTCCGCTTGATTCGCGCCCGCGTGTGGTTCTGCGATTTGCTGCGGTAAACGATCTGCTGGTGAGCGGTATGCTCGGCGGCGGCGAGGACCTTGCGGGCCGGCCCGCGGTTATAGACGTTCCGGTGGGCAAGGGGCATATCGTGATGTTTGCAAATAATCCGATGTGGCGGCATCAGACCCATGGCAGCTTTTCGCTTCTCTTCAATGCGATCCTAAATTATGACAGTTTGGGTATTGGTCGTGTTGCGCCGAGAGCAACGCCTGCGGCAGATCCTGCCGGTGGTGCTGACGATCAGAACGAGGACCAATAGAATGCTTTTCAGCCCCTCGCAATCGGGCGGGGGGCTTAAGTCGGTTCGGTGAACCAAACCGTCTCTTCATGCGTATAAATCAGAGAAATTACGCCCCAATTCAGGAGTTTGACAAATGAGACACGCACTCGGCATCCTAACGTTTGCCTTTATCGTTATTGTAATAGGCAACCTAGTTATAGTTGCTCAGACTGAAATGAAACCACCCGTAGCGAAAAAGCAGCCCAAGGTGCTAAAGATCCACGGTTATGAGATCGTGGACAATTACGCATGGATGCGTGATCGAAACGAAAAGAAGGATCCGGCGATAATCGAGTATCTGACTGCCGAAAATGCGTATACCGATTCCTTTATGGGCCGGCATACGGGTTTTGTCGACGCCATTTATGACGAAATGCTCGGCCGGATTAAGCAGACGGACCTTAGCGTTCCATATAACCTCGGGGAATATTGGTATTTTTCTCGGACTGAAGAGGGAAAACAATACCCGACCTATTTGAGGAGCCGTGCAAAGGACGGCAAGGACGCCGAGGTCCTGCTCGACCAGAACGAGATGGCAAAGGGCTTCAAGTACTTTGCGATCGGCTTTATAACGATCAGCGATGACGGCAACCTGATGGCATACGCAACAGACACCACGGGATACCGGCAATATACATTAGTGGTCAGAGACCTCCGGACGGGGAAGATGCTGCCGGATAAGATCGATCGGGTGACCTCGGTCAGATGGTCGAATGACGGGAAATATCTCTTTTACAGTCAGGAAGATCCCGTGTCCAAACGTTCGGACAAGATCTTCCGACACGCACTGGGAACGAACAAGAGTGATCTGATCTACGAAGAGAAAGACGTTCTGTTCGGAGCCCGTATAGGTCGTTCGCGAGATAAGAAAATGCTGTTCATCGCATCGGATGCCGCGACGATGAATGAAGTGCGATATCTGCCCGCGAACGAACCGACAGGGGAGTGGAAGCTGTTAAGCCCTCGCCGTGAGGGACATGAATACTCAGCCGATTTCGACAGCGGCGAGTTTTATATAACAACTAATAAGGACGCCGAGAATTTCAAGGTAGTGCGTGCTGCGGCCAGTGATCCGGCTGAAAAGAACTGGAAGGATTTTATCCCGCACAACCCGGCGATCAAGATCGAGGGTATTAGCTTCTTTAAAGATTACGCGGCAGTATCTGAGCTCGAGAACGGACTTGAGTATATCCGCATTATGGACAGAAAGACGAGGCGGGCACCGGTACGGATCGAGACGCCCGAGAGCGTATATACCATGGGCCTCGCCGGGAACCCTGAATATGAAACGCCGATCATCAGGTACAACTATGCGTCGATGATCACGCCCAGTTCAACATACGAATACGATCTGCGGACGCGAAACAGCACGCTTATCAAGCAGCAGGAGATTCCCAGCGGCTACGACAAGTCTCAGTATGAGACCAAACGTGAGTGGGCGACCGCTCGAGATGGCGTTAAGGTGCCCGTGTCGATCGTCTGGAAAAAGGGAACCAAGCTTGACGGCTCGGCCCCGATGCTCCTTTACGCATATGGCTCTTACGGGGCGTCAATGACTCCGGGTTTCTCGACCGCCAGGTTTAGTTTGCTCGACCGCGGAATGATCTACGCGATCGCTCACATTCGCGGCGGTTCGGAACTAGGTGAGCGGTGGCGGCAGGACGGACGAATGTTTAAGAAGGTAAACACCTTTAATGACTTTGTTGACGCTTCGAAATGGCTGATCGACAACAAATATACTTCCGCGGATCGTTTAGTGATACAGGGCGGATCAGCTGGCGGCCTGCTTATGGGTGCGGTGGTCAACCAGGCTCCGCACCTTTACAGAGCGGTGATCGCCCAGGTGCCTTTCGTCGATATCATGAACACCATGATCGACGATACGCTCCCGCTAACCACCGGCGAGTGGATCGAGTGGGGAAATCCCAGGGATGATAAAAAAGCCTGGGATTATATGTTCAGTTATTCACCCTATGACAACATCAAGCCGCAAAAATACCCCAATATGCTGATCGAGGTCTCACTTAACGACAGTCAGGTGCCGTATTGGGAAGGAGCAAAATGGGCCGCGAAACTGCGTGAGATGAAAACCGACGATAACGTAATCCTCCTCAAGACAAATATGGGCGCTGGCCACGGCGGCTCGTCCGGAAGGTACGACCGGCTTAAAGAGGTCGCATTCGGCTACGCCTATGCCCTCTCGCAGGTCGGAATAACTAAATAGTCTTCAAATTGAATGAATAATGGTAAGGCGGTGCCGGGCAGATCCTGGCACCGCCTTTTCTTATTCAAATTGAAAGCTGGGCGGTCATTTTGACCGAATCGCTCGTTCCTCAGTCGATGTCCTGAAACGCCGCGGTTGGCAAAACGTTCTGAAAACCTCGCAAAAATCAGGTTTTGGGCTCTGGCACAAAGCTTGCACTTACCGAGAGGCCATTCCCGTGTGGAAAGTAAATGGCTTCTGAAAACCAAATTAGATTATGAAAAACGAGAAACGAATTATGAAGCATCAGACCTATTCGATAGGAGCGTCCGCAGTAATTGTGTGGGCGCTGCTTCTGGCACCCCTGACATCCGGATGGGGTAACGGGGCCCGCGCAGCAGATGATCTCCAAAAAGAGCCTTCCCAGGGCCGTCTTCAAGTCGAGAATCATGCAAATTCTAAATTGGACCTTGATCCTTTCGTCGGCGACAAAATGTCGCCAGATTTGAGAGCACTAACAGCTGGTGCCGACCAGAATAGGACCGTAAAGGTTATTCTTCAGTCGGATGATATAGAAAATCCACAGTTGCTTAGTTTTCTCAGCCGGAGCAAGGTTAAGATCGAAGCGCGGGCATCGTCATTCAATATGCTCACGATCCAACTGCCGTTAACGGCGGCGGAAAGTGTCGCAGATAATATTCATGTCAAACATCTTTCACTTGATCTCGAGACGTCCTCATTGGGCCATGTCGAAATGACGACTGGCGTCGCGGCGATGAGGGCGATCAAGGGTAACAGTACACTCGATGGCACTGGCATAGGGATCGCGATCGTCGATTCCGGTTTGTATGCCGGGCACGACATGTTTACGGGGCCAAAGGGAAAAAGCCGCGTTGTTCAACAGGCCGAATTCGAAGTTGGCGGCGAGGACCTCTATGGCCACGGAACCCATGTTGCCGGACTCGCGGCCGGAAGAGGTGGGAAGACCGGAGACTTCATATCGACCAGCATTCTCGATGATTATCAAGGCGTCGCACCCGGTGCAAACATAATATCGGTTCGCGTATTAACGGACGCCGGCACAGGCTCAAGCTCCAAACTCATACAAGCGCTGGACTGGATATACGAAAACAGGACCGCGAAAAATATCCGCGTTGTCAATTTGAGCCTCGGCACGGCCGCCGTTGAGACATGGCGGAATGATCCGCTATGCCGGGCGGTGAGAAAACTGACTGCTGCCGGAGTCGTAGTGGTTGCCGCCGCGGGAAATGACGGGAAAAACCTGTTGGGGCAAAAAACATATGGCAACATTCACTCGCCCGGCAACGATCCAACCGTGATTACCGTTGGTGCGACAAATACATTCGGCACCAACACCCGTTCTGACGACGAGATCGCGACATACAGTTCGCGCGGGCCAACACGCTCGTATTACACGGATGAATTCGGAATAAAGCAGTACGATCACGTCGTAAAACCCGACATGGTGGCTCCGGGAAACAAGTTGATCGCAGCAAGATCAAGGATCAGTGTATTAGCTACACTAAATCCGCTTAACGAACGGCTGAATGACGGCTTATCGCCCAAAACTCAGCTCATTTATATGTCGGGAACGTCTATGGCCACGCCTATAGTCGCGGGTGCCGCTGCCCTTATGCTGCAGGCAAATCCGAAACTGACACCTAACATGGTCAAGATGATCCTCATGTACACGGCCCAGCCGCTACGGGGCTTTAATCACTTGGAGCAAGGGGCCGGGCAGATCAACATCGAAGGGGCGGTCCGTGTTGCAAAACTGGTGCGGAGCGACTTGACCGCGGAAACAGCTTTGGGAACTCCGATGCTTACCACCTCGACGTTACCTAGTCAGCAGTCAAACATTGCCGGACAGACCGTTAAGTGGTCACAGGGGATCATCGTAAATCAGGGTTGGGCAAAAGGCTCAAATCTGATCAGCAAGTATCAAAAGGTTTATGGCCTCGGATATGTGTTTAGCGACGGTATTCTGGTAAGCGATGGCATTCTGGTAAGTGATGGGATACTCGTCAGCGACGGCATACTCGTCAGTGACGGCATTCTCGTTAGTGACGGCATACTGATCGGCGACGGACAGCTTTTCGGTAACTATCTCGGCTTATTCGGAAGTGGGATCCTCGTCAGCGACGGAATACTGGTAAGCGACGGAATACTCGTAAGCGACAGTTTTCTTTTGGCAGACGGGACACTTTTGCTGGGTGGTCTTACTGTCGGCTTGCCGGCTCTCCTTTACGGAGATGACACCGCCTCAATGCCTTAGAATGATGACGGCCATATAGAGGATGCCGAAACAGGGGCTCCAGCATCATCCCTCATGCATTCTTGCAGGCTGGGGGCCAGAATGCTTCAAAGCAATCGCATATAAAGCGGGGCCGCAAGTCGGCACCGCTATTTTACTGTGCTGCGAAAGAATTCGCAGCACCGCATTAATGGACTATATCTGATGCGACCGTCGTTTTGAAACGCTTTAGGACGTCACATTTTTTCAATTGATCTAATATTTTTGTTGAAATTAAACAATGTTTAGTCCATAATTAATCCTGTTGCCAATCCAGGCGATGTCCAATCTCAGATTTCATACATACAAATAGCCTGCCGCGCTCTTCAAACTGCTGCCGTAGCAACGACAGAATGTTGTCTAAAGATAAAGCCATAAACATCCTTATCGCAATCGTATCACCCTTTGCAGTGGCGATACTCATCTGGTCGATCTGGACCACCCCGCTGGAAAAAATCGACTCGGGCGTGATAACTCTGGCGCTCCTGACTATCTTCTGTAGCTACTATCTGCGCATTCAGTTGCCGAGAGCCAAAATTCACCTGACTATTTCGGACGGGTTGCTGATTTTGTGTATGCTGCTGTTTGGTGGCGAGATAGCTGTAATGCTCGCAATGGTAGAAACGGCACTCGCATCGGTACAGATCCGGCGAAAAGGTGTTGCAATTAGTCTTCGGACAGGATGGGCAAATGTTTGTTTCGCTGGCATCTCCGTATTCGTCGCTTCGGCGGCGGTCGGTTGGATATTCGGTCCGTACGAAATAGTCCTCCACAGGCGGGATTTTACCAGTTTTGTCTGGCTGCTAGCTGCTCTCGCAATGTCGCTTTTTGTGGTTAACTCTGTACTGATTGCGGCATACTCATCACTAAAAAAAGAAAGTGCCTTTTGGAGAGTCTGGACTGACAATCTATTTGACACTGTTGTAATGTACCTTACCGGTGCGATTGTGGCGGGTATTGTATATACCGCCCTTGAACAGGTAAATATCTATTTGATCGCGGCGGTCATAGGCTTTTTCGGTGTGATCTACCTGACGTTCAGGCGGTTTATCGAGGACGTCAAGGTTACGGTCGAAAAGGCAAAACACGCGGAACGTGAACGAGCTGAACAGGCCGAAAAGCACGTGGACGACCTCGAGCATTATGTGGCCGAGCTGGAACGCAGCAGTGAGGCGCTGCAGGAAAGTCATGAGAATTTTCGACATGCGGCCTATCACGATTCGCTAACCGGCCTGCCCAATAGGAATTATTTTCTA
>JBGSXN010000036.1:0-7096 GCA_041751355.1 Pyrinomonadaceae bacterium | reverse complement strand
CCTCCTAAGTTGTATCGTTAAATGTAAAGACAGAAAGCCCGAGGGGGTTTTCGAATAAAAACCTTTCGAGCGTTCCTCAGTAGTCGTAATTGGGTATAGTTTTAACACTCATACAATATGTTGTCAAGTTTTAAAGAGTCTCGAGGTAGAACTCTATGAGAATGTCCTAGTTTGCACTCAATAGAAATGTCCTGAATTTGGTGAGTTGACCGCTTCGCTTACTTTATACCCGACGGACGCAATAGGTTTGATGGTCGCCCTCGACGGCGACCAGGCTGAAATATAGGCGGTCATCAAGGAGGTTTTGATAGGGGAAGTGGATGGTTCCGAACATGAAAAGCCTCGGATGCCAACTGTCCTTGGCAAATTCGATCAGCTTGTTCACAAGGCCAGCCGAATCGACGTGCCAGATCGCGGCGACGTTTTCCGTCTGACTCGGAGCATTCTCAGCCGTCGTGGTAAAGAAAAGATCCGGACCCACGCGTTTTGAATAAAATACGGTGCCGCTGACCTCGCCGAGTGTTTCACGTTTCAGGGTTTCGCGGTCGACCCGCAAGATCCGGTTATTCCGAAATTCTGCGTCGGTGCCGTAGTAGAAATGGTCTTTGCCGAAAAGTAGACTTACCGCCCGCCACGATTCGTCACCACTGCCGATGACGTCGATGGTTTTAAACCCGTCCCGAGTGCATAAGATACGGCACTCATCCTCGGCGTCGCCCGTCAGGCAAAAGATCGAGTCTGTAAATTTGTCGTAGTAGACACCGTGAATATGTTTGATCTTGCTGGGCGGGAAAGTGTGGACACTCTCGAGCCGTTCGCCATCCTCCGGATAGCGATATATCCTTATCTCCCCTCGCTCGTTGTTAGCCAGGTATTCGCCGAAATAGACATTGCCGCGGCCGTCAACCGCGCAACCGGAACGCAAAACGCGGCACGGGCGATGAAGGCCCTCGATGCCGCGATATTTGCCATCTTTGAGGACACCGACGGTTTTATCGAATGTTATAAACACATCACCGTTGGCCAACGGGACGAGATTATAGACCATAAATCTCAGCAGCCGCTGAGCTGGGCGAAACGAACTGGCAACACGACGCCACAACGGAGCGTCAACGCGGCCGATCTCATGAAACGGCGGTTTAAGGTCGGTGGAATGGTAGATTCGATTTCTGCGTGAAAGGTAATAATTATCCGGCCCGGCCCATTCGACGGTATAGCCGGCCAGTTCGGGAATGTGCTCGACGGTCCACGTCATTGCGGCTGTTTTCGACAAATGAAAGATCCGACCACGAGCGTGTCCATCTTCGTTCGTAAATAGCAGTCAATGGCCTCAGCCGGGGTGCAGACGATCGGCTCGTTCTCGTTAAAGCTGGTGTTGAGGATGACGGGTATTCCTGTCTTCTCTCCGAATTTCGCGATCAGGTCATAATATAGCGGATTTTCCGAGCGTGCCACGGTCTGGAGCCGGCCAGTGTCGTCGACGTGGTTAACCGCCGACAATCGATCACGCCATTCCGTCCTGATCTTATAGACGTGCAGCATAAAGGGCGACGGATGGTCCTGTTCGAATATCTCCGACTGCCGCTCGACCAAAACCGATGGTGCGAACGGCCTAAATGCTTCGCGATGCTTAATGCGGGCATTGAGAATGTCCTTCATACCGGGAAAGCCGGGATGAGCGAGGATCGAACGGTTGCCGAGTGCTCGCGGTCCCCACTCCATACGGCCCTGAAACCAGCCGACGACGTTTCCTTTGACGATCTCGTCAGAGGTCAGATCGATCAGCTCGTCACGGCCGAGCTCGCGATATTCGATACGCCGGGCGTCGAGCTCCCGTTTTATCACTTCATCGGAATGCTCATCACCGAGGTACGAATCGCTCATCACCCATCGGCGGCCCTCATTGAGATGCACGTTGCTGGTGTAAAGAGCGGCCCCTATAGCCAGACCATCGTCACCGGCGGCGGGCTGGATCGCCATTTCCCTAAAAGGTGTCTCGATCAGAGCCTTGCCGTTTGCAACGCTGTTCAGGGCACAGCCGCCGGCCATCGACACGCGGGTCGTGGGGACGAGTTTATGAAGCTCATTCAGGAGGTATATGTAGTATTTTTCAAACACCTTCTGCAGCCCAAACGCGATATCCATATCCCGCTGAGTGATCTCGGAATAAGGCTCGCGGGCGGGACCAAGCGCCTCGATGAATTTGTCCGAATAAAGCCGATGGACGACCATTTCGCCGCTCTCATTGATTTCCATACCCTGATTAGCACCGAACGGTAGAAAATATTCGGGGTTAAGCTCGAATACGGGCGGCCTGGACCGCAGCATGTTCTCAAAGAAAGGGCCGTAAACGTCAGACCCGAGCGGAGCCAGGCCCATTACCTTGCCTTCGTCGCCGTACTTTGGGTAGCCGATGAATTGGCAGACTGCCGTATATAACGTGCCGAGCGAATGTGGGACAAAGACGCGTTTGAGCACCTTTATTTCGGCGTCGCGGCATTCGCTCATCATACATGAAACAAAATCGCCCGAGCCATCGATCGTGATACCGGCTGAGTGGTCCCATCCCGACGCAAAATACGCACTGGCCGTATGAGCGAGGTGGTGCTCGACGTTGTACGTTCGAAACCTCAAACTTGCCGGGTCGATATCGCAATTGTCGGCAATAAGCGTTTTCAGATCGTCGAGTGTCTTGCCCTTACTGCGAATGCGGGCCAGGTTTAACAGCTTGCTCGGGTTACGGAGCGCGAACTGCAATTTCTTATGCAGATTTGCGGATGAATCACGTCCGACGGCGACATGGTCGATGTCGGAAAAGGCGATGCCCGCGACTTTGAGGCATCGGCCAATAGCGAGCCGCGGAAAACCAGCGTAATATTTGACGCGGTTCAGCCGTTCCTCCGCGATCGCGACGACGGGCTGGCCGTCGATGATTACCGCGGCCGACGACCCGGCGTGAAAAGTATTGATCCCTAGAATTACACTCATTGATCACCTGAAGGTTTCTTGTTGACCGAGCTCACATAGAGACTGTCAGCGACATTCCGCAGCGGCGTCACGACTGAGCTTGCCGAGCGAAGAGTTTCGGAAGCGTTGATCGCTAATCGATGCAGGAATGGCATCATATCGGCATCGGCCGCTTGCAGGTTGAGGCCGAAAAAACAATCGACGGACATTTCAGTTTCGCCGAATTGATAGCTAAATTCACGTCTGAGCTCAGCCGGCGTCCAGTAAAAAACGCCGCTGCCTTCCTGCTGCGGCCGGAAGACATTTCTTGCCTGGTGGTAAAGGCATCGTACGCCAAAGCGGTTTGGCATCTGAATTACGATCGCTCCGCCCGCTTTCGTCACCCGCGAAATGTCCGCGAGCGACTTTATGACATTCTTCTTTAACAAATGCTGAAATACGCTGTATGAAAAAACCAAGTCAAAAGCGTCATCCACGAATGGCAGAAAAAGTGCGTCGGCCACGACGAAGTCGGCCTTTACACCGAGCTGAGCCGCTATCCGTTTTGCCGCGATGGCACCCTCGAGATGCGGGTCCATACCGACGGCTTTATACCCCTTTTTTGCAGCAGGTATTGTCCATCGGCCCCAGCTCGAACCAATATCCAACAGGGGGCGTCCGTTGCCCGGCGGCAGCCTTATCTCAGGAAACGGGTATCGGGTGAGCCCATTCTGCAGAGCGTAATAAAGATTTCCGCAGGTGAAAGGCAGCTGCTGATCGACAAAATCGTCTACGCCATGCTCGTTCAATTTATGTTGGGGGACCACACTTTCAACAGGCTCGCCGGCCTCGATGCGGGCAACCTGCGCGAGGGTCTGCTTGAGATGGCCATGCGACGGCCGGCCGTCGTCGAAAAGCAGGACTGGTATCCCGTCAACAACCAGATACCGGTCATTCTCAGGGCAAATCAGGTGGTCGGCTTCGAGATTAAGTTTTTGCTTATGCCTCGGGCAGGCAATATTGTCCCGCAGCCAATCATCCATAAAGTAAGGTCAAACGCAATCTACCATTTCGGCCGACGTATCAGCAACCCCGTCTTAGTGCCGAAAATGCCGAATGCCTGTGAACGCCATTGCGATGCCGTGCTCATTCGCCGCAGCTATTGATTCATCATCTTTTATCGAGCCGCCCGGCTGGATGATTGCCGATACTCCCAGGGCAGCAGCCTCGTCGACATTGTCGCGAAATGGAAAGAAAGCATCAGAGGCGAGGACCGCCCCGCCGATAGGGAGATCGAATCTTTGTGCCCTCGCCGCCGCAATGCGAATAGAGTCGACCCGGTTCATCTGGCCCGCGCCTACTCCGATAGTTTGGCCGGGAACGGCGAGTACGATCGCGTTCGATTTAACGTGTTTACAAACGGTCCATGCAAAGAGCATTGCCGCAGTCTGGCTCTCGGTCGGAACGGCGGTAGTCACAATATTGAGGTCGGCGGCCGAGATCCGTGCAGAATCACGGTCCTGGATCAACATTCCGCCTGAGATCTGTTTGAAGTCGGAGCCGTGAATTGCGGCGGCCGCTGTTCCGAGCACTCGAAGGTTCTTTTTCTGCCGGAAAACCTCCACGGCCTCGTCATCGAAATCCGGAGCGATGACCACCTCGGTAAAGACCTCATTGACCGACGCCGCGACCGATACATCTACCTTTCGATTAAATGCCACGATTCCGCCAAAATCCGAAACCGGATCGGTTTCGAGGGCCCTACGGTATGCTTCTTCGTTCGATGAGCCTATTCCCACACCCGATGGATTTGTGTGTTTTATTATAGCGACAGCAGGGTCTGTAAAGTCACTGACAAGGTTCCACGCCGCTTCGGCGTCGACATAATTGTTAAAGGACATTTCCTTGCCGTGAAGCTGTTCGGCGTCGGTGATGCCGCCGCCCTGAAAGCGATACAGGGCGGCTTTTTGGTGAGGATTTTCTCCATATCTAAGATCAGTGACCTTGGCGAGTTCAATGATCCTAAATTCGGCCATATCCTCTGACGGTGCTGCGGAGTCGGCCGCCTCGGATTCGGTTTCTTCGTCTGGCTCGATAAATAACAGGCCGCCGAGCGGATTTAGCGGCTCGAGACGCTCGAGATCGTCATTCGATAGCTGACGCGCAAGATATGATGATATCGCCAGATCATACGACGCAGTTCGCGTAAATGCCAGCGCGGCCAGTCGCTGTCGGGTTTCCGGAGAAAGAGAACCCTCGTTTTGCTCGATCTCGTCGATGACCTCTTTATAAAGCCGTGGGTCGGTAACGACTGCGACATCGCGCCAGTTCTTCGCCGCCGAACGGATCATTGCCGGGCCGCCGATGTCGATATTTTCAACAGCTTCCGCGAGCGAAACGCCGTCTTTGGCTACAGTTGCCTCGAATGGGTAGAGGTTGACGACTAAAAGATCAATAGGCTCGATCGAATGGGCATTCATTGCCTCGACGTGCGCCGGGTCATCACGACGACCGAGCAAAGCACCGTGGATCTTGGGATGCAGCGTTTTGACGCGGCCGTCCATCATTTCGGGGAAACCGGTAACATCGGCAACATCTGTTACCGGCAAACCCTGATCGCGGAGCGATCTCGCCGTTCCTCCGGTCGAAAGGATCTCAACATTGGCGGCAACAAGCCTGGCAGCCAGATCGTCCAGCCCCGTCTTGTCGGAAACGCTGATCAAGGCCCTCTTTATTGGTCTCATGTCTGACATAAAAGTACGAAAGAACAAAGTGAAAATGAAAAAGCGGCCTCGTCCGGCCGCCAGAAATTGCACGAAATTATTAATTAACTAAACCGAAAAAGATCAGAAAATTTCCCTCGGAAATGGCCATTGACAGGCATCTAAAAGAAAAAGCGGCCGAGGAATAATAGGCTCAGGACGAAGATCATCGCGTATATCAATACTTTGATTAGACTCATTTAATCCTCTATCCTAAACAACATAGCCGGGACTCTGCCATCCTTGCGAAAAGGTAATTCTATTCTCGAATCTCATCGCATGTCAAAATTACACCGATCATTTCTGCTCGTAATCGGGGCCGCGGTCTGTGTTCTGCAGTGGACCTCGGTCGCCGGAGCACAGGACCTGACTGCCACGATAACGATCCGGCCGGGCTCGCCTTCGGTCGCGGTGGTCGAGGGAAAGTTTGCCGCACACGCTGTCCAACGCGAACTGCATTTTTTGGACAGTTTTGGAAGTGTTTCCGGATTGGCCCGACGGATCTCGAATGTCCGGATGATCGGCAGCACTGGAAAAAGTATTAACGTGCCGAAAGGCGAATCGGGCCGCTATACTGCAAACGAAGACATTGCGACGTGGTCGTACAGTGTCGATATCTCGCCGCTGAAAGACCGATTCGCCGCCGCTCACACAACCTGGTCGAATTCAGAAGGCGGTGTGATCGTTCCCGACGACATTTTGCCGCAATCGAACGGAATCGGGCGATCAGCAAAGTTAGCGTTTAATTTGCCTGAGAATTGGGCTGTCTCGACCAGTGAGCGAGCTGTCCAGACGAGGGTCTACGAGGTCACGGATCTTGAAAAGGCGGTTTTTTACGCTAGCTCGGCAAATCGTACGCGTACTATCCGAACCGGCGGTGCAGAGATTGTTCTTAGCATTTCCGGAAAATGGCATTTTACCGACGACGAGGCAGCGGAAATGGCCGCTTCAGTCATGTCCGAGTATGAAAGAATATTCGGTTCCGTTCCCGCCAAAAAAGTTAGCATAGCGATCATGGCGTTTCCGGATCAGGTCCCGACGGGACACTGGGAGGCAGGATCTCGAGGAAGCTCCATAACGATCGTATCGTCCGACACGCCGTTCAAAAGCCAGTCGCTGCAGCGGCTTCACGAACAGTTCCGGCACGAAATTTTTCACATTTGGATTCCGAATGGAATCAAACTAACCGGAAACTATGACTGGTTTTACGAGGGCTTCGCGCTCTATCAGTCGTTGAAAGTGGGTGTGGCCGTAAACAGGATCCGCTTTGATGACATGCTCGAAACCCTTTCACGGGCCTATGATATCGGGGGAGCAAGGTCGGAGGCGAGTCTGATAGAACTCTCGCGAAGACGTTGGATGGGAGCGAACACCCAAATTTACGCGCG
>JBGSXN010000035.1:0-74383 GCA_041751355.1 Pyrinomonadaceae bacterium | reverse complement strand
GGCTACTGAATTCTGGCTTTATTCGGCTACCGCCATTTCTTTATCTTTCTTTTCGCGTTTGATGCCGCCGATCTGGACGAGATTCTCACCCTTGATACCGGCCTTTTCCATTACCATTTCCTGGTAAAGTTTCCGCATCATCTGCATCTCTTCAGCAGCGGTTTTGGGTCCTTCCATTTCAGGCTTGTTCGGCCTCGAAAGATCGACCTCGTTGAGGATCAGGCTGTGTGAAGCATCGTCCATGTCGACATTTTTACCGCGTGCAAACACCTCATGGCGGCCTTGGTCCTTGTACCACTGAGCGACAGTGGCATTCTGGTGCATGTGCTCGATGATGTTACGCCATCCGATTCCGGTGTTGTATGCACAGAACGAGATCTCGCCTTCCTGCGTGCCGTACGGGATGATACACATTTCGGTGCGGCGGAAATCGTAATTGAAAAGGTCCTGGAACCACATTCCTGCGATAAAGAGGAAGTTCCACGGATCCTGACGACGTTTCTCAATGTCCTCGATCGTGCGGTCCGGGCCAACCTTACCGTAATCCTTGCCCGATAGGCCGAACGACTTGTCGAACTTCTTTAGGATACCGCCGAGCGTTAGGCTGTTCGGCGCACCGTACGGGTTATAGTTCTTAAGAAGAGCGAGGCCCATCATAAGATTCGAAAACCACTTTCCGCGGTTAGTGTCCGTAATGTGCTGCATGTCGGTGACGAGGCCCTGAATGTTCAAGAATTGCGGCACCGGTGCCATTTCTTTTGTTTCTTTATTGACCATGACGGCCGTGCCGACACCGCAATTCGGATGGCAGCCACAGCTCACCTGGCCCCAATCGCTTTCCGGACCGTGGACCACATCGGCAAAATCGGCGAACGCTCCCATCAGCGAAAGCGGAAACCAGTCACGCGTCGGTTCGGTTATTCCTACCTGATCGTGGACGTCGTGAGCGAGATGGGCCAGCGTATATCGCTGCTGCAATCGACGCTGTTCCGTAATATGCTCATCGCGGCCGGTGAACGATACCGGCTGGAACGCGATGAATGATATCTTCTTCGGATTCTCAAGGGCAAAACGAATGATCGTGCCCACCTGATCGTTATTTACGCCGTTTACAAGCGTTGTCACTAGGATAATGTCGACGCCGGCTTCATGGAGGTTATTGATCGCACGCAGCTTGACGTCGAACAAGTTGCCGATCTGGCGGTGCGAATTGGCATCGTTGCCAATACCGTCAAACTGCAGATATACAAACCGAAGCCCTGCCTCGGCTGCCTCGCGGCAAAATTCTTTGGATTTTGCGAATTCGATCCCGTTGGTCGCGGCCTGGACCGAGTTGTAACCCACTTTTCGTGCATAACGGACAGCGTCGAGGAAGTAAGGCGACAACGTCGGCTCCCCGCCTGAGTATTGCACCGACATCTGCCGACGCGGCTTGATCTGGATCGCGTTGTCGAGGATCTCCTGAACGTCCTCCATCGACAACTCGTGCACGAATCCCACCTGGTTGGCGTCCATAAAGCACGGGTCGCACATCATGTTGCAGCGGTTCGTAAGGTCGACCGTGAGAACTGCTCCGCGGCCGTACTTAATTGTCGACGTGCCATGATTGTGGAGTTTCTCGTCATTATGAGCGTCTATGTCCCGCCCCGGGAAAAGCGATTCGATATGCTGGAGAAACTTAGAATCTATCGCCATCATGTCCTCGATCCGGCCGTGCTCCGGACACTCTTTTATCATCCAGACCTGTCCGTCACGCTCGATGATCTCGGCCTTGATCTCGCCCACGTTCTCGTTGATAAGTGTCGAAACATCCCGCTCCCCGCTGAGGATCTGTTCACGAGCCTCGATCACACACTGCGGACAAAGCGAATCCGTCATTCGCGGAAACCCGAGCGTGGGTTTCGTCTTCTGCCACGATTTCAAGATCGGCTTGTCCGACCATTTTGGCGTAAACGAAGCGTTCGGCTTAAACTGATTAACCGAGCGGATTGCATTGAAGGCTCCCTTCGCAACGTACGTCAAGCCTTTTTCAAAGTGTTTTACAGGTCTCATGCTAATTAACTTCTCCAATAGTATCCTCAAAGTGCGGACAGAATTCTGCCCGCGTGAATCAAGTAAGATATGGCAATCTTTGTGCCATAAGGATAAAGCGACTTTCAGGATTGTAAACGTAGTGGTGCTAACACTTACTCTATGTTGTTCCTGATCAGGCATTCAATCCACGCCGAATCATTGTGACACACCTAGTCATCGCGGGTCATAGTCAGCGTCTTTTTGATACACGAGATGGCTAGGTTCAGCTCTATAAAAGCAGAAGGCGAATTAAGGGTCTATGCACATGCTTAAATAAATTCTTAGCTTAGAGAGTTTAAAATTACCATCTGCGCGATTCCTACCACAAAGGTCCGATTTTTTCTACCTACACTAATAATTAAGAAAAATGTTCGCATTATGTTCATAGTTAAGCGCCCGAATCATCTAATCAGTTAGCTATGACAAGGCAACATATTGTAAACGTGTGACTTATCAGCGGTGAAAAATAGCTTTACACTGCAGTCTTACTATGTTAAATTTTCAAACACCTCAGGCAACGGGCTAAACGTCGCATTACCCATTAAAGCCTAGCAGTATTACCGAGGATCATGCTTTTCAGTTAAAGGAAGTTCTTGACATCGACCTATGTCCATACGCTTCGGCACATCCGGATGGCGAGCGATCATTGCCGAGGACTTCACCTATGAAAACGTTCGACACGTTACTGAGGCGATCTGTAGATATTTGAAAATCTCTAACTCGATCCAAGGCTCAAAACTTGTGATTGGCAACGATTCCCGCTTTATGGGTGAGAAATTTGTTGGGGTTGCAGCCGAAATAGCTTCGCGCAAGGGCTTTTCGGTTTGGATATGCACCGGCACGACCCCCACTCCGACTCTTTCTCACGCGATTCGGAAAAATGCAGCTTCAGGAGGCATCAATTTTACCGCATCGCATAATCCGCCGGAGTATCAGGGAATCAAGTTTTCGACCGAAAATGGTGCCCCGGCTCTTCCCGAGTTTACTAAGCAGATAGAAGAATCTATCTCGAACCGATGGAAAGCCGACGACGCACCAGGCGGTTCGATCACCGAATACGATCCGCGACCTGAGTATCTGGACGACTTGAAAACAAAGGTCCGATTTGACGTTATCTCGGCAGCCAATGGCAAATATTCATACGATCCACTCTGGGGAACAGGTCGCGGCTATGTGGATAAAGCTCTTAGGGATCATGGCTTAGAGATTGAAACGCTGCACGATTGGCGGGATGTGACGTTCGGGGGGCGATCGCCGGAACCTGCCGAGGACCATCTCGATGAACTTCGCGAAGCAGTAAGCAAAGGATCTTTGACGTTAGGCCTCGCCACCGATGGTGACGGCGACAGATTTGGGGTAATTGACTCTAACGGCCAATTCATTACGCCTAACCAACTGATCGCGATATTGACAGACTATTTGGCGGAAAGCAGAGGCTGGACCCTCGGAGTGGCCCGAAGCGTTGCAACATCGCATTTGATCGATCGAGTTGCCAAGGATCGCAATCTGGCCGTATATGAAACGCCGGTTGGTTTTAAGTATATCGGCGAGTTGATTGACAACGACAAGATCATCCTCGGGGGCGAGGAGTCGGCAGGCCTTTCGATTAGAGGGCATTACCCGGAAAAGGACGGCATTCTGGCTTGTCTGCTCGCGGCCGAGGCGGTTGCGGCCCGGGGAATAAGCTTGACAGATCAGCTGAAGGAGATTTACGGCCGGGTAGGAAAGCTCGAATCAGGCAGGATAGGAGTAAAGCTGACTCAGGATGTTGCCGTTAAATTGACAGACAAGCTTGCGATGGAACCCGCAGAGATCGGGGGCAGGCGGATCGAGACTATAAACAGAACGGATGGCGTTAAGTTCCTGTTTGCCAACAATGCCTGGATACTGATGAGACCATCGGGTACGGAACCGCTGGTGAGGATATACGCCGAGAGCGAAGACAAAGACGATCTGGAGAATTTACTTGAAGAAGGACGCAAATACTTATTGGGATAGTCGCCGCGATGTCGCGGCCCCCCGAAGGATCACCAGGCGAGCGCCGGCAACGACGGCAAAGCACGGTTGTCGCAACACACCATGGTGGGTCTCGATGCTGCTCGTCGGATCGATATTCGCAATGCTTTGCGTTTCGATCAATCTGCGGGCTTTTGCCAGTATGAAAGACGAGGTTGAACAGAATTCGAAACTTTCAGGAGAGATCCAGAATCTGATGGATGAAAATCTGGCCCTTCAGGAAGAGATACATTTGCTAAAGACCAACCCCGCCGCTATCGAGCGTGAAGCTCGCAAGATCGGGATAGACCTTAAGCAAGAACAATTTCCGGTGCCGGTTAACTGAACTACGCGGAGAGTTGGTTCGCCAGCACATTGCCCTGCCCATTGACAATCTGCCTTTTGCCTACAGCTCCGCGAAGTGCCCGCAGCAAAGCCTATCCGAAATTAGCGGCTCGAGTTTCCCGAACTCGAGCCGCACTTCTTGTACTCGATCCGCCGACATTTGACTCGATTGCCTCACGTAAAGAGCGAGCGAGCGGGCCAAGAGTCGTATCTGGATAACTGCGGTCACCACGCTTGCTCAACTGTTTGCCCGGAGTTACCTAGATCTTGGAGACGCCAGAAAGAACTTAGTATCCATTTTATGCCAGGCGGAGATAAAGACGCGATCTTTGACAGCTGGCAGAAATATGTTCTGGCGGGCATTGTATATGGCAAGTTGATCTAGTTCTTTGCTTAACCCTTTCGCCATCTGTATGTCGCCGACTGAACCGTCAGCCCTGATCTCGACCCACAGTTCTACCGTTCCGTTTCTCATTACGCTCCGGTATTTGGAGGGCGAGGGTCTCGGCCCTGCTATAAGATTTTGAGGCGGGCGATCGGGAAGCGGAACCCGATAGGACCTCTCCAATCCTTCGGCAAAGAGCAGAACATATTTCCTTATTGAGTTGCCATCTTCCTTCAGTTGGGCAGCATTACCTGCATCTCGGAGTTGTTTGAACCATTCACACTCAGCTGGAGTACAAGGCTCTGTAGCTTCTGGAATTTCCACATAAGTGCGGATCTCTAAGGTAGAGCCCGTGGTCTTTCTTAAAGTTTTATTTTCTTGAGCAAAGGCCCCGGTACTCAGCAAGGCCGCAATGGCAATCAATACTGCCAAAACACAGAATTTCGCAGCAACGGCTTTTTGAATATTCATTGCAAGCCTCCAAGTGTGGTCATTCAAGTCCACAGCTATTTTCCTCTATCACAACCTCGCGTTCGATTTCCATTGGCTCACCACCGCCGGTAGGAACGCATGTGCAACTATAGTAACAGTACCAGTGGGTGGGGTAATTATCCATGACCCCGTAAATTAAGTTGCAACTACAGTTGTCAATATAGGTTTGCTGAGGACAGCCTTGTGCTCGAACAACAGGTGTCGTGAGTTAAATCGTAACGGCTATCTTGTTTCGAGTGGATTTTTCGTGAGGCAATTCGTTGACTTGATTTCGCTTTTCGAAAGATGTCTAATAGTTGTTTGCTCAGATGAGCACTATCTCAGCCGAAAGGAGGTGATAAACAAATGGCATATATCTCAGTTAATAATAACGAGTCTATCGAATCAGCACTTAGACGCTTTAAGCGTAAAGTGATCAGCGAGGAGATCATCAAAGATCTCAAGAAGCACGCTCATTTTATTCCTCCCGGCCAAAAGGCAAAGCTTAAGTCGGTTAACGCACGTAAGCGAAATCGCCGTCGTTTTCGTCAACAGCGGCCGATGGGTGCCGGTGCATCCAGGCCTCCGATGGGTGGACAAGGCAGGTAATTTATCAGCTAATTAAAAAGTGGAAAGGTGAAAAAGAGCGAAAGCCTTTGTCCCCTTTTCACTTTTTTCTTTTTTACAAATGGCAACCGAAAGACCTCGAATACTGATTACAAACGATGACGGCTATAATGCCGATGGAATCAAGGCCCTTGAGGAAGGGCTGAAAGAGATCGGCGATGTCTACGTCGTGGCACCCGAAGCCGAGATGAGCGGGGCATCGCACAGCCTGACGCTTTCGCGTCCACTGAGGATCCGTCAGATCGACGAACGTCACTGGGCTGTCGACGGCACGCCCACCGACTGCGTTACACTCGCCCTCAACCGCATCCTTCCGGCCGAACTTCGACCGCATATCTGCTGCTCCGGCATCAATCCGGGGGCGAATATGGGTGACGACGCTACATATTCGGGAACGGTAGCGGGAGCTCTCGAATCGACGATCCTCGGTGTTCCGGGATTGGCATTCAGCCTGGCCGCGTATCGTGAACATGATTTTGACCAATCTGTAAAAGTGGCCACCGAGATCACGCAAAAGGCCCTGGACGAGGGCCTTCCGGTCTGGACCCTGCTGAATGTAAATATTCCTAAAGGGACCCCTGCCGGGATCCGCATCACCAAGCAGGGATTCAAAAGTGCACGGCCGGTCATCAGCGAACATATCGATCCGCGCGGGAAGCTCTACTACTGGATCGGCGAGGTCCGCGAGGGCTTCAGGGCAGAGGGCGGTACCGATTTTGAAGCGGTCGACGAGGGTTATGTATCTGTAACTCCGATGCGAAGCGATCTTACCAGTCACAGCGGCATCGAAAGATTAAAAAGCTGGAACACGCAAGAATGAACGCCTCGCCGCCGCGCACAAAACTAACCGACGACATGTCGATGCAGCGACATCGTATGGTCGAACGCCTTCGTGACCATTACAGGATTTCGGACGAGAGAGTGCTCGATGCCATGGCCCGCATCCCTCGGCATCGATTCGTCCCGGAAGCAATTAAATCACAGGCTTATAATGATAATGCACTTCCGATCTCGGGTGGCCAGACGATCTCACAGCCATTTATTGTGGCCCGAATGACCGAATTGCTCGAACTTAACGGTACGGAAAAGGTGCTCGAGATCGGTGCGGGTTCGGGTTATCAAACCGCGATTCTGGCGTCACTTGCTCGAAAGGTCTTTTCGATCGAGAGGCTGCCTGCACTTGCCGAAGAGGCCGACCGAAGGCTGCGGCTGCTCGGCTTTAGAAATTTCTCTATGAAAGTAGCCGATGGCACCGAGGGGTGGAATGTTTATCATCCTTACGACGCGGTGCTCATCGCAGCCGGGGGGCCGAGGGTTCCGGAACCGCTCATCTTTCAGTTAAAGATCGGCGGTCGAATGGTCATCCCTCTCGGTGAGGATCAGCGAAAGCAGATCCTTTTCCGGGTCACCCGTACCGACCACGGATATACAACCGAAGATTTTGGCCCATGCGCTTTCGTCCCATTGATCGGCGAACACGGTTGGTGATCGTCGCCTGATCATATTTTAGATACGATCCTATATTAAAAACGTGTCCTTTTTTAAGAAGATATTCGACTATTTACGACGCCTGAAAGCCTGGGTAGAAGCCTTTTCCGAAAAGCCCTACGCCCAGTGGGCATTGTTTTGGATAGCGTTCGCCGAATCTTCGTTCTTTCCTATCCCGCCCGACGTGTTATTGATCGCGATGGCTGTCTCAGTGCCGGCTAAGGCTCTTAGATACGCGGCTATTTGTTCGGTCGGTTCCGTGCTCGGCGGAGTTTTTGGCTACTTCATTGGCTGGGCTTTTTTTGAAGCCGCCGGACAGCCGATTCTCCAGTTTTACGGGGCAATGGGGCATTATGCACAGGTCCAGCAGTTGTACAACGAGCACGCATTTTGGGCAATTTTGGCCGCCGGCTTTACGCCGATCCCCTATAAAGTCTTCACCATCGCCGCGGGAGCATTCGAAGTGTCGCTGACCACGCTCATCGTCGCGTCGCTGATCGGACGGTCGGGCCGTTTCTTCCTCGTCGCAGGATTGTTTTATTTCTTCGGGGCCCCGATCAAGAAATTTATCGACAAATATTTCGAGATACTCACGGTCGTATTTCTGGTCCTGCTGATAGGCGGATTCCTGGTTATCAGAATCTTCCTGAAGTGACATGTCTCAACTCCAGGGACTAACCACATAGAACACGGGGCACGGAGCGGGGTGTGGCAATTGACAAAGCACCGTTAGACGTCCGATGAGAATAGAGAAACGATAGCTTGCGCTTTTGGGGGTGGTCGACTACACTCAGCTATTGACTTTCGGGGCGTAGCGCAGTCTGGTAGCGCGCACGGTTCGGGACCGTGAGGTCGGAGGTTCGAATCCTCTCGCCCCGACCAATTTTCGCAAATAATAAATCGTGAATAGTAAATAGTGAACACACTATCTGCTTTTCGCGATTTATTGTTTTAAAAGGCTGGGAAGAAACGGTTTGTTGTTTTCCGGTACAATTAAAAAGAGGGTGTCCAAAAAGTCGCAAACTAGGTGCGGAGGCCCGCGCGTCAGCGAGGGCTTAACCCTCGACACCTGTGTTAAGCCCTTGCTGACGCGCGGGCTTCTGCAATGATCCTTGTGATCGCCCCCTTATAGTTAGTTTTCAGACATCCTCCCATTTCAGCTCTAACGCCCAGGGGGCTTACCTGCCGACGACTCGGCCCTCGACGTCGAGGATAACGAGCTCGCCGAGATTTAGTTCGCGAATTCCGGCCTCGATCTTCGATCGGTCGCCGACCAGCAGAAGCGATGTGCCCGCCGGGGCCGCGTATTTAGC
Source organism: Pyrinomonadaceae bacterium (assembly GCA_041751355.1). Taxonomy (GTDB): domain Bacteria; phylum Acidobacteriota; class Blastocatellia; order Pyrinomonadales; family Pyrinomonadaceae; genus OLB17. Next base: position 65,686 of record JBGSXN010000035.1, on the reverse strand, counting down.
TGCGATGGCATTAACGGGGCCAAGCTGAAGCTTATTCAGCTCATCGGTCTCGGCCTGAAGCGTTGTCATAGGCAGCCCCGCTATCCAGAGATCGGCAAGCTGCTGGCCGATTCGTTGGTAAGCCTCGAACTGCTGAGCGTAGCCGCGAATACGGGCCGTTCGCGCTTTGTCGAATTCCTCGGCAGTGATCGGCTTGTCGCCGGCGATTCCGCGGAGTTCTTTCATGAATTCGACAACAGACTCTTTGGTCTTATCGGTCTGCACACCGCCTGAGGCGATCCAGGTGCCGCCATATGTCAGATGCTGGGGAAAGGCAAAGACGCCGTAGGAATAGCCCTTATCCTCACGGAGATTTAGGTTAAGCCGTGTGCCGAAACCGCCGCCATATACCGCGTTAGCAAGCGAGAGCGGATAGTAATCGGGCGACCGACGTTCAGGGGCGTTAAGTATATGAGCTACTATCGTCTGCGCCGAGCCCGGGCGGTCGATGAGATAGACCTTGCCGGTCGGCATCGGCCTGGAAGCGGGAACCTTTACCGCGGGAGCCGCACCGCCGGACCACGAGCCGAAGTGCTTGCGGGCGACGGCAACAGCATCAGCCAGCGTCACATCGCCGACGAACACGATCGCCGAACTTGCGGGCCGCCACCTTTCCTGATGAAACCGTATCAGATCGTCACGCGTGATCGCCGATACAGTTCCCGGCAATCCACCGACCGGCTGCCCGTACGGGTGGTCGGGGCCGAAAGCGACCATGGCCGATACGCGGTTGGCGATGGGGCGTTCGGATTAGTGGCCGCCTGTTTCAGCCCGTCGAGCGTAAGCTGCTTTTCTTTCTCGAATTCGTCTGCCGGGAACGAGGGGTTCATGACCACGTCGGCCATAACGCCGAGAGCGGGGTCGAGATCGCGTGAGAGCACCTCGGTGCCCATATTTGCCTGCTCGCGAGCCGCGCCCCCGAAGATGCTGCTGCCAAAATTACCAAACGCCTCATCGATTTGGATCGCCGAACGGGTTTTGGTTCCACGGCGCATCACTCGGGATGTCATCGCGGCAACGCCTTCTTTGCCGTCAGGGTCAGAAACGGCCCCAGCCCGCGTCGCCAGACCGACAAGCACTTTCGGCAGCTCGGGCTTTTCGACCACAAAGACCTCGATGCCATTTTCGAGTTTGGCGGTCTTGACCTCAGGAGCGTTAAACGGCCGGTCGGCCCCGAGCGGCGGCACTTGCGACCTATCGACGGCAACATCGGATGCACGGCTCGACTGCTCCGGCCTAAATCTGACGAGTACACGCTTGTCGGTATTCAGATATCTGTCGACCGCGGCACGCAGACTCTCACGAGTGACGGCCCGATAGCGAGTAACATCCTCGTCAAACTTTCCTGGGTCGCCCAGGTATGTGTTGTAGGCATTTAGCCGGTCGGATTTACCGCCAAAGCCGCCAATGCTCTGCAGGCCTGAAACGAACTGGAATTCCCAGCGGGTTTTTGCCCGAGCGAGCTCGTCGTCGGTCGGGCCTTCCTTGGCGAGGCGGGCGATCTCATCAGTCACGGCTTTTTCGACGTCGTCAAGCTTTACGCCCGGCCGTGCCGTCGCCCATAGTGCAAAAGCTCCTGTAAGCGGCTGCCCGCTTTGGAACGAACCTACGTTCGAGGCAAGCTGCTTTTCGTAAACGAGAGCGCGGTTGAGACGCGACGAGAGCCCTGTGGTGAGTATCATTGACGCGAGAGCGAGTTCCGCGTCGCCAGACTTGAACAAACCCGGTGAATGAAAGCCGAAGTAGGTCCGCTCCTGCGGAACGCGGTCTCGCACCTCGACGATCTTCTGCGCGGCCAATTGAAAGCTCGCAATTGCCGGACGGTCGAGTGCCGGCCCCGGCGGTATCGTGCCGAAGTATTTCTCGATCAGCTGCTTTGCCTGTGCCGGGTCGAAATCACCGGCGACAACCAGCGACAGATTATTCGGTGTGTAATATTGACGGAAAAAATCCTTAACGTCATCGAGGCTCGATGCCGCGAGGTCCTCGTGCTCACCGATGACATCCGTGTGATACGGATGGCCGACCGGGAAAAGGTTCGCCGTCATCAGCTTGTACCATCGGCCGTAGGGCTGATTCTCAAGTCCCTGACGGCGCTCATTGCGGACGACCATTATTTGATTATCAAGTTTCGTCTTGTCGAGGGCCTCGGGCAGGGTGGCAAGTCGGTCTGCCTCGAGCCAAAGCAGGTTTTCAAGATTGCCCGAGGGCACGGTTGCGAAATAATTGGTGCGGTCCTGATTGGTCGTGCCGTTGACGCCGCCCTCCAATAGGTTGGCTCCGGCCGCCTCGACATAGTCGAAATATTCCTTGTTCGCATTCTTCGAACCCTGAAACATCATATGCTCAAAAAGATGGGCAAAACCGCTGCGGCCAAGCCGCTCGTTGGCCGAACCTACGTAAAACCATTGATTTACGTGTACGACCGGCAGCTTTCGATCGACGTGCAGGATCACCTGCAAACCGTTGGGCAGAGTATACTTTTCAAATTCGATTTTCGGCACGCTGCTCTGCGCATGCGCCGTGCCGGTTAGAAAAGCGTTGGGGACGGTCATCATTGCCGCAAGTAAAAATACTGCAACAACTCGCTTGTTGAAATTTCTCATGGAACTCCTCTAATGAATTGATTGATCGTTCGATTTTAAGATATCGTTTGATACGTTTCAAATGCCGATCGGGTTCTGAGAAAAGCGCTTAGCGGCGATATGCAGACGACAAAGTTGTTTGATCGCGCAGTAATGATGGACATAGATATCGAAAAGATCGACATTCGAAGGGCATCCGACGCGGACGTTCACATTTTGTCGGTACTTGCTACAACTACCTTTTACGAGGCTTATTTCGAGCAGGACGACCCATCGGACCTGGCCGATTATATCGTCGATTCTTTTGCCCCGGCGAGTATGCAGGAACAGTTGAGCGATCCGGAGGCGATATTTTTTATCGTGAGTATCGCGGGGCACGCTGTGGGGTTCGCTAAGCTGCTTTTGAGATCAAGGGATGCGAGTATTAGCACCGAAAATACGGTCGAACTAAAACGCATTTATATATTAGAACGAGTCTGGGGCACAGGCGTGGGCGAAGCGCTTTTACGGCACTGTGAAGAGTTCGCTAGGGAACTTGGGAACGAATCGATCTGGCTAGGCGTTTGGCAGCAGAATGAGCGCGGGCAGAGGTTTTACGCGAAACATGGGTTTGTTAAAACAGGGATTATAACATTCCCATACGGTGAGTCGGTCGGTATTAACGATGTCATGGAGAAGAAACTCTAGAATCTGTATCGCATCCTGACGGTCAGGCCACGTCCCGGGCCGTCAATGCCCCAGCCCGGAGCCCGGTGGCTCTTGTCGGTAATATTCTCCAGATCGGCGGTCAGTTCGATATTATCGTTGACACGATAACCGCCTCGTATATTCACCAGAACATAACCCGGAACCGCCCGGAATAACGGTGCGGCGGTGTCGTTGCCGGAAATAAGGACGCTATTTATGGTCGCACCCAGCGGCAGAACGCGGTCTTGGACTTGGGCCAGCGATTCGCCGGTAGCGAGCAAAATTCCGCCCGCCGAACCGCACTGACCATTGGCTCCGACAGTCGTCAAACCGCGGACACAAGCTCCTCGTCTAAAGAAATTCTGTATCTGGTTACGGGTACGGGCGCCGCCGGTTCGCCGGTCGGACAGGTCAAGTGAGGATAAACGGTCCTGTCGGCCATTGGCTTTCGCATAACCCTCGATCCAAAACGACTTTCCTGGCGGCTGATATCGCAGCCTGAGAAATCCGAATTGCGGGGGCAATCCACCTCCGCCGAGATTGGGCACCTCGCGGGTCCTGCGATCTTCTGCATGAACGTAAGAATAGTTGCCGCTCGTCATCCAGGAATCCAAAAACCTGTACTCGAAATTCGCTTCGATTCCACGCATCCGCGTTTCGCCAAAATTCGCCTGGACGAGCACCGGCGATGTCGATGCCGGTACAAATACCGCCCCATTTGCGTTCTGATCAATGATGGCCTGGCTTCCCAATTGCAGCCCGACTGCACCCGGGGGCAGAATTAGCGTCTGCCGAACGATCGAGTCTCCGTAATCGATGACGAAACCGGTCAGACTCATATCGAACCGCCTGTTTCGGTATCTAAAGCTGAGGTCGTAATTATTACTGACCTCCGATCTTAAAGAAGTTACCGCTTCGCCGGTGGTAACTGCACTGGCGTCTGCAGTGGAACCGATCGTTGCGCCGAGGTCCTCAACATCCGCCGCCGAGACCTGAAATCCGACCCCCACCAACCCGAGGCCGCCAAGGGCCGTTATATTTGGAGCACGAAATCCACGCGAGAAGTTGAAGGCGACGTTCATACCCTCAATAACCGTATACGTCGCACCAACGCGGCCCGAAAAATCTGTGAACCGGCCGGAATCATCCGGAAAGAGCGGAGCGCCATTTACCAACGGGCTATTAGACGCAAGCGAACGATAGGCTGCGATGTTGTATCGCAGCGAACCGCTGATTCGCAGGCGGTTGGGAATGGCTTCGAAAATATCCTGAACGTATAAGCCGCCGAGACCGTGAGTTGCCCCATTCGGAACACGCGGCCTCACGGCTAATGCCCTTCCAGTCTGCAGATCGACGCTAAATGAAGGGGCTGTGACGCCATCGCGATAATAGTCGCCGCCAAAAAGCAGATTGTTCCGTGAAAACTGTTTGTCAAAGAAGAAGCCGAATCCCCACGAAGCTGTCCGCTCTTTATCACTGGTTATCATCGCGAGCGGATTCCCCTGCCCGCCCTGATTCTGTCGTTCTTCTCTTTGACCGTTGTAGGATACATTTGCCGAGAAAGTATCAAAGGGGCCCACCTGCTGTTTGAAGTATCGGATATAGGCGAAATCAAGCTGCAGATTCTTAAGTTCGGCTATCAGGTTGCCGTCGCCGCCAAGTAATTGATCGTAGCGCCGTCCCCCGTCCTGCTGGCTTCGCTGGTAGCGAAAACTGAGATTCTGGCCGTCGGTAATGGCATAATTCGCATGAAGCGTCCCTCCGTACTGGGTAAAACCGGTGTCGGTCAGGCGATCGGTGCCCACAATATCCGAGGGCAATCCAAAGAACCGGTTTATTGCAGAATGGCTGTCGACACCACCGCCAGGCCTGAGCGGGTTCACACGACGAGCGACAATATTGCTAAGAATACCGAACCGTCTGGCTCCATAACTGATCAGGGCGTTTGTTCCGAACGATCGATCGGCACTGCCGAAATATGAGTTCAATTCGCCATTCCACCGTGGTTGGGCCAATCCGAACGCTGGCTGTCGAGAGAGCAGCTGCACGTTGCCCCCGAGCCCGTCCGACCCAAACTGGGCCGTATTAGGACTGCGCTGGATCTCGACCGACTGTAGACCGGTCGGTTCGTTCATATTGAAGAACGTGTTTATGCCGCCGCGTTGAGTAGAATTTGTATATCGTATGCCATCGACATAGACGCCGACCTCGGTCAGTCCACGCACCAGGACGGACCCGATCGTGGGGCTTGTACGCTGCATCGTGACGCCGGTCTCTTCGTTCGCGACTTGAGCGAGAACGCTCGTCACCCGCTGCTGTATCGCATCCTCTGACACTACGTTGATCTGCTGGGGCACCTTATGGCTTTCGGACGCTTGACCCATATCGGCTGTAACCGTTACCTCTGCCGTGAGATCGTTGACCGAGAGAACCAGATCGACCTCTAACGCGGAACTGTCGAGTAATCTGACCGGCTGCCGTTTCACGTTGAAATTCGAACTCCGGGCAACGATCAAATATGATCCGGGGGCAATATTCTCAAATCTGTATTCGCCGTCGGGATCCGTTCGGGTGGAGGCAAGTACGACCTGCTGGACCGTTTTCAGATTAATTTGGGCATTCGTTACGGCGGAGCCGGAGCTATCGGTAATATTTCCGCTGACGACACCCGCAGGAGCCTGTGCAAGAGTATTTACGCAGGAAAGAAAAAACAGGAAAAAGGCGGTCAGCAATATTCTCATCCGAAACTTGTCACGGCGGATTCGCCGATCGGTGATCACGAAAGGATTCAGATGCACAAAACCGGCCGTCGTTTGTACGATTCCTGCACCATGCCGCGTTTCGCAAGAGTGGAAAGCTCAGTCGATCTGATAAGTCGCCACGCTGGTCGGCGTTTCGAAACAGCGAACTTTGTAAACCTTAACCCGATCGTCTTCTATACGGGTGTTCAAATATTCCAGAAAGTAACGGGCCAGGTTTTCGGCCGAGGGGTTGAGTTCCTCGTCAAAAGGCGGCAATTCGTTGAGGTTACGATGGTCGAGATAACGGACGATCTCGTCGGCGGCGGTTTTCAGATCGCCAAAATCGATCAGCAGACCAATATTGTTGAGCTCCGCGCCGCGGGCGAAGATCTCGATCTTATAATTATGCCCGTGCAGATTTTCGCATTTCCCCTTATATCCGCGCAGTTGGTGCGCAGATGAGAAATTGCGCTCGATCATCACTTCGAAAAACGAACTCATAGTATTTGAAATATATCACGATGGCGGTTCACTGGTATCAGGGGATGGCCTCGACAGTTTATCGGCGGCAGCATCATCGATATTCCTGATATTCAGATCACGCTGCGGGAATGGAATTTCGATGCCTGCTTCGTCAAGAACTCGGTAAACCTCGGTCAAGACGTCGCTCCGGAGCCCGACCCATCCCTCGGTCTGGTCGGTCCAAAAACGAAGCTCGAAATCGAGCGAACTGTCCCCGAGACCTAAGAACAGCGTTTTCGGTGAAGGGTCTTTCATAACTGTATCGTATTTATCGGTTATCGCCGTTAGCAGTTCGGTAACAAGTGTGGGATCAGTGCCATACGCTACGCCCACGGGTATGTCGATCCTGCGTTTTTCATCGGACATCGTCCAATTAATGACAGCGTCCGAGATCAATTGGCTATTCGGTACGATGACATCTGATCCGTCGACCTTACGCAAGATGCTCGCCCGGAGCCCGATATGTTTAAGTGAACCAATGTGTTCGTTGATTTGAACAGTGTCACCGACCTTGACCGGCCGCTCGAATAATAGAATAAGACCGGAGACAAAGTTATTTACAACGTTCTGCAAACCAAATCCAATTCCGATGCCGACTGCACCCGCGATCAATGCAAACTTGGTAAAATCAACTCCTAACACACCTACTGCGATCAAAAACCCAACCACCAGAATTGAGTAATGGAGCATCGTCGAGACCGCATAAGAGACCCCGCCGGCGACATCGACACGGGGATAGACATCTTCTTCGAGCACGAATCTCACGAATCGTGAGATCAGGACCGCGATCCAGATCATCACCACGAACAGGACCACAGACCCAATAGAAAAGCTAACGCTGCCTACCGTCGCAGACCAAGAGAGCCATCCGTGTAAGAAGTTATATATTGGCTCGCGTATCGAAAATAAATTCAGCGTGAGGAGCACCCAAACGATCACGGCCGCCCAACGAACGAGCCTGACCGTTCTGTCGCGGATCAGCGGCCGATTGTTCTTAACGATCAACGTGCCGGAAAGCGGACGAACTCGCAGCGCAAAGATTATCAATCCACGAATTATTTGGACCGCTGTATAGATCACGAGCGCCAGGTACGCACTGCCGAGGACCCCATTGCCGATAAGGTTCGCCAGACTCACAAACCCGAGTAAGTTTGATGCAAATGCAAAAATAAAGACCGCCAGAACGAACGGCACGACCTTTCTTATAATTTCGAAGATATGATAGTGAGCCGCCTGGACACCGCCCGACAGCCGCTTGCTCTTGAGAAACCAGATCGAGAACAAGATCGCGCCCAGCATCTCGACAAGAAACACAAATCGGGCTGTCAGCGGCTGACTAACCAGTAAGTCTCGGAACCGGTCAATGAAATAGAGAACGACTAGTGCGTTGAGGATGATAAACAACGGCCGCTCGACCATTCGCCGAAGAAGTAAAACCACCGGCACAAGAGCTGCGGCTCCGATCAGCGATGTGAGAAGGCGAGGGGCTTGGGGATACATCCAGCCGCTCAAAAGGATCGACAGGATCAGTCCGGTCGCGATCGGCAAGCTAAAGACCTGCGCTGCCTTTTCGAGCTTCGGCTCTTTCGCGACAAATGGCTGGACTCTACGGCCGGCCCAGTAAAGTCCGGCCGTAATGAGAATGAAGATCAGTCCGTGAAGAAGAAACCGCTCGGTGCGGCCGGCGGCATAAGTTTGCAATTCGGCCCTTTGCTCTGAAAGTGACCCAATTGCATCGTCCGTCAGGGTGCGGAAGGATATGCTTTTTTCCTGCAGCGCCCATATTGGCGGCTCGTCCCTCACAAAGAGGTTCGTCAGGGCCCGGCCGCGCACCTTTTTGATCTCATCGTCTACGGCATTCGCCCGAGACTCCAATTCGCTGACTCTGGATTGAACAGCCAAAAGCGCAGATCTGCGTTCCAGGGCCTGTCGACGAGCCTCGTCGATAGCCGCTATAGTTTCATTGAGCTTCGCCAGAACTTCCGGCGGTATGGCTTCGTCGACGTTCTCGGTACTGGCTTCGGACGAGGGGACCGCACCCGTTGAACTAAGCGTCAAGCGCCAAGTTTGAGAAAGTTGATTTAGATCAGCGATGCTTTTATCAACCGTCGCAATCCGCGTCTGAAGCATTCGTTTCCATGACGTAAATCGTCGCGTAATGGCCTGCCATTCTGACTCTACTGCACGAATTTCGTCGAGCGTCGGACTCCCGGCCAGGATGGTCAAGGCTCCAGATTCCTCGACGTCCACCTGCTGCGTCATCTGCGGAAGTTGATCGGTTATCTCACGAATATCGGATCTCTCGTCCAATATTGTCCGAATCGAACGAAGCCGTCCATTTACGACCTCGGCCTCGGTAGCTATAGCCGAAATAGGTATGGGTGTCGGTTCAGCTGTGGGCGATGGGGTTGATTGGTTTGTATTGCCGGTCGAATTCGCGTTCGTTTGCGCGGAGATATTAGTGGCAGTTAGCTGCAAGGACAGCACGGCCAAAAAGGCAAAGACAATGTGATGCCGCCCGATTTTCGAATGGCAGTTATGATAAACCCAAATCATTTACTCCTTTGAGTATAATATTTACGGGAAAATAGTTGAAATTTGACCGTAAGGGCTCAGGGCTATCCAACGTCAGGGGAACATAGACGAAACGTCATCCAGATCGCCCGTTATCCGCATTCTGGGAAGGCTGTTAAGAAAGTCCCTTCCATATGATTTGGTCCGCAACCGCGGATCGAGGATCGCTATTACACCCCGGTCAGTCTGGCTCCGGATCAGCCGGCCGATCCCCTGTTTAAGCGAGATAACAGCCTGAGGAACACTGTATTCGAAGAAGGATCGTCCGCCGTTTTCGTCAATAAATCTGCTTCTGGCGGCCACGATCGGGTCTGACGGTACGGCAAATGGGAGTTTATCGATGATTACGCAAGATAGCTGGTCGCCGCGGACATCGACGCCCTGCCAAAAACTGGTCGTCGCAAAAAGCACAGCGTTGGGCGTCTCGCGGAATTTATCCAGAAGGCCCGTTTTTGACATGGATCCCTGCAGCAGGCACGGAAAATCGACGCGGCTAGAGACAAGTTCATAGAGAGCCGCCATCGAGGAGTTGCTGGTACACAAAACGAAGGCCCGCCCGTTGGTCACCTGGAGTATACGGCCGATCTCAGCGGCGGCAAATTGAACAAATTCCGGGGCTCTGGGGTCGGGCATGCCTTTCGGCAGGTAGAGCATTGCCTGCTGCTCGTAATCGAAGGACGACGGGGCGACCAGGGTATTTGTCCCACCGGGCGTCAGGCCGAGCCGGCCGCGAATAAAGCTAAAGCTGCTGTTTGCCGAAAGGGTTGCTGAGGTAAGTACGCAGGTGTCGACTTTATCAAACAGTTTTTCCTGCAACAGCGAGGAAACATCTACCGGCGAAGCTTGAAGGAATATACCCCTGCCCCGCTTTTCGAGCCAAAAGACAAAATTCCGATCCGACTGTTTGCTAATGAACCCCAGATCGAACCGAGTCTGCCTGATACGCCTGACCACACTCTCAGCCTCGGGGATCTTTTCGGAATAGACATCGATCTCGGTCTCCACTCGCTGAAGCGCGTTTTCGAGGGCAATGTATGCCTCACCGAGAGCAGTCTGACGGCCCTCGCCATCACTGCCTCGATACGTGAAAGCCTCCGGGGGAAGTGGGAACCGGCCCTCCTGAACTCGCGCCTGCGGAAATCGTGCCCACATTTGCTCTGAGAATCCCGCGATCCGGGCCGACGATCGCATTATGCCCGCATTGGCTATCGCGTCACTGATTGGCAGTGCGGCAGCGTCCCTGACAAGTTCGTCGATCCGGAAATTAGATACCTGAAACCCGAAATAATCGGCGGCGATGTCCTCGATCAGGTGAGCCTCGTCAAATATAACCGCTCCGTAATCCGGGATCACCTTGCCATATTGATTTCCGCGAACGTTCAGGTCGGCGAAAAAAAGATGATGGTTAACGACGACGATATCCGCATTCTCGGCCGCAGATCGCATCCTCGAAATAAAGCAAGGTTCGAAATCCGGACATTTCTGTCCAATACACGTATCTGACTTCGCACTTATCCTGTTCCAGAACGAGAGGTTCTCAGGAAGGTGTGTCAATTCCGCCCGATCGCCCGTTTTGGTTTCTCGCGACCAATCGCGGACTTCCCTGAAATTGTCGATTTCCCCAACGCCGTCGAGAATCGGCTGGTCATCGCTCTTATGCAGGCGATATAGGCAAGCATAATTCGATCGGCCCTTCATGTATGCTGCCGAAAATTTCCTGGGAAATATCTGCTGCAGAAAAGGAATATCTTTTTCCATCAACTGTTCCTGCAGGTTCTTAGTTCCGGTCGAAATAACAATGCGTTTACCAGACCTGATTGATTCATTGATAGCCGGTATGAGGTACGCTAACGTCTTGCCGGTGCCTGTGCCTGCCTCAACGAGAAGGTGCTTTTTATCTTTGAAAGCCACGGCTATCGCTTCGGCCATCTTTACCTGACCTTCGCGATATTCGTAATTCGTGTGAAATTTAGAGATCAGACCGCCCGGCCCAAATATGCCTTCCGCCCCATCTAACCGCTTTGTTTGTCCGCTCTTATCCGCCATTTGCTGGTCACTGATAGGCTATTCTTTAGGTCGCCCGCTAAGTGAGCTGCAACGGCCCACTATATTCATTCATCCTAAATGAGTTGCGTTAGAAAGGCTCCAGGCTACTGATGATATATTAGTGTTTTTGGCTGCCAGTTTCGATCCCGAATTGCGGTTTGAGTGCCGAGCCATTAATAAACGATAATTTTACCTTTAGCTTTAGCAGTACCTTTATGACCATGGGTTCTCTGTTTACGAAATACCGCGGAAAGGCTCTTGTTCTGGCAGCAATGGCCGGTGCATCTGTTTACCTATTTGTTCCCTTCGAAACTCGCTCGAGTTCTCAGCCCGACATGCATGGCAAAGCACCTCAGCGGCCAACTCGTGATAATTACGATATCCGGTCGGACAAGAAAGCGGTCGGTAAGATCGCATCACTAAGGGCCGATGCAAAGAAGACCGCGTCCGACGTGGCTGACATACGTGATTCGATGGCAGCCGCCGAAACATCGTTGAAACGCCGCGTTCCAGGTTTGAAGCTCAAATACAGCCCCGAGCTCCAGCACCCAGAGGTCATCACCACCGATGTAAAACGCGGCCGCTCATTCATCGGCCGCCCTTCCACAGACAGGCGCGCGAACATCCTGAAATCATTCATCCACGAAAACGCCGAACTGGTTGGGGCGAGAAGAAGCGATGTGCGCGGCCTGAAAGTAAAAGCTGAGCATACTAACGCTGAAAAGACATTGTCTTTCGTCGAACTTGAGCAGGAGGTCAACGGGGTTCCTGTTTTCAGGGGAAAGGTAAAGGCCGGTTTCACGAGTTTGGGTGAGATCGTGCGGGTTATAAACAATCTCGCACCGGGCGTTGAGAAGGAACGGGTATCACGCGATTTCGGCGATCCGGTCGACGCCGCGGCCGCTGCTTATGAGAACCTCGGCGAAACCGGTTTTGATCGGCAACTCGCTAAAAGCTTACTTAGACTGGACGGAGATAAAGTCATTATCGGTGAAGGCGAGAACGCTCCGTTACTGGAAAAGGTATATTTTCCGACTGAGCCAGGCGTGGTCGTTCCCGCATGGCGCGTACTGATCTGGCGCCCTGCCGACGCATATTATGTGATAGTTGACGCAAAGACAGGAACGGTGCTTTGGCGAAAGAATATTACAGAGCACCAAACCCAGGCGGCCAGATACAGCGTGTATGCGAATCCCAATGGCTGGCTGAATATCGCCCGCAGCCCGTTTCCTATATCACCCGGGCCGAGATCTCCGGATGGTTCCCAAGGTGCGGGTATCCCGCGTACATCGATAACAATGGTCGGCAACGAACCGCCATATACTTTTAATCAACTGGGCTGGATCCCCGATGGTGGCACATCCACGAGCGGCAATGCAGTTCATGCAGGCCTCGACCGGGATGGAACCCAAGGTATTGATCCCGGCGGCGAGGCCGTGGCACTCGACCGCAACTTCACATTTAACTACGATCCTTATGATCCCAACACACGGACCGGCGGCGACCCAGCTCCTGCTGTCCAGACGTATCCCGGCTCAGAATACCAGCAGGGTTCCGTGACGCAGCTTTTCTATGTTTCCAATTGGTTCCACGATGCCGCCTACCTTCTCGGGTTTGATGAAGCAGCGGGAAATTTCCAGCAGGTCAATTTCACCGGCCAGGGACTCGGCGGCGATCCGGTGAGGGCGGAGGCTCAGGACCTCGGCTTCGGTTCTGCGTTCCCTAACGAGGCAAATAACGCGAATTTTTCGACTCCGGCCGACGGCACAGCTGGCCGGATGCAAATGTATATGTGGAACCGCACGACGCCACATATCGACGGCAGTCTCGATGCGGATATTGTCATTCATGAATTAGCACATGGGCTTTCGAACCGCCTGCATGGCAATAGTTTCGGGCTCTTCAACGATATGTCGAGAGCGTTGGGCGAGGGCTGGTCGGATTTTTTCGGGCTGGCTATGCTCTCACAGCCGGATGATCCTATCGACGGTATTTACACGGTCGGGGCGTACGCTACATTCGTATCTGTCAATACGCCCGGAAATTCATATTACGGCATTCGCCGTTTCCCAACCGCGATAATGAGTTCGGTCGGCGGGCCAAATGGCCGGCCCCATAATCCGTTGACCTTTGCGGATATCGATCAGACGCAGCTGAATATCTCTGACGGTGCCTTTACACCGCGGAATGACGGAACGCCGGACCAGGTACATCGTGCAGGCGAAATTTGGTGTAATGCCCTCTGGGAGGTTCGTGCCAGGATGATCGAAAGGCTCGGCTGGGAAGTCGGCAATACACGAGTTATGCGATTCGTTGTGGACGGGATGAAACTCTCGCCATTATCACCGACCTTTATCGATGGTCGTGACGCGATCATAGCAGCAGGGATCGCGAGTGGGACTGCTGAAGATGTCGCTGACATGTGGGCCGGATTTACTACCCGAGGGTTGGGCGCCGCGGCCACGATCCAGAATACCGGTGGAATATCGACTGGCGGTACTGGTACTACACGGGTGACTGAGTCGTTTAGCCTGCCTAATCTAATTCAAACCTCGCAAATCTTGGTTACTGACGAATCCGGTGATAATGATGGTTACCCAGAGCCAGGCGAGCTGGTGACACTGACCGTACCGATCACCAATGCAACGGGCCAGCTTGCGACTGACGTTAATCTGGAGGTCGTTGGCGGCGGTTCGGCCAATTTTGGAGCAATGGCAGGCATCTCGACGGACAGCCGTCAGGTGACATATCAGATATCCGAAGCAGCCCCTTGCGGCGGCACTGTTCCAGTAACTTTCAATATAACCAGCAGCCTCGGCCCGGCCACTTTCACCCGCAATATATTTGTCGGGAAACCCGGCGAAACCGCATCGACGGAAAACTTTGATAATGTGACTGCCCCCAGCTTGCCGGAAGGATGGACGGCTGAGGCAATCTCCGGCGGTATCAATTTTGTACTGTCGAGTAACACGCCGGATACGCCGCCGAATGCGATGTTTGCGCTCGATCCGCTAACGGTCGGCGGTGGAACCGATCTGACTTCGCCCCCAGTTTCTGTGACGTCATCGACCGCCACGCTCACTTTTCGAAATAATTACCATACCGAGGCCGGATGGGATGGCGGCGTGCTGGAGATCAGTATTGCCGGAGATGGTTATAAGGATATCCTTGCGGCGGGAGGCTCTTTCATCCAAAATGGCTATAACAGTGTCATAGGAGCGGGCAGAAACAACCCGATCGCCAGCCGGGCTGGATGGTCTGGCAACTCCAACGGCTATATCACCACAATCGTACAGCTTCCCGCATCTGCAAATGGCCGGATCGTTCATCTCAGATGGCGTTTTGGCGCCGACGATAATACGGCGGCTACCGGATGGTTTATTGACACAATATCGCTAAGTGGAGCCGGCTTTGTAAAATCATTTGCCTGTTCCCTGCCGACCGGGGAGAACAAGGTCTCGGTCTCCGGCCGAATCATAACCCCCGAAGGAGCGGGCCTGCGAAATGCAACGGTCAGTCTATCCGGTCCGGACGGTGTTCTTCGGCGGATAACGTCGAGTTCGTTCGGATATTACCAGTTTGATGATGTGGATACCGGCCAAAGCTACACCATCAGCGTCGCGTCTAAGAGATACCGGTTCGCGGTCAAGAATCTTACCGTGACTGACCAGTTAACGGACATCGATTTCGTCGGGATGGAATAATCTAAACTGACGGAATTGTTCGGCTAAACACACGTTTCTGCCGTCCAAATGGTACAGATTGGCTTTCGAGGACGGTAATATATGAGATCTGTTTCCCGCGGCCCGCTCATTTTCAAAACTGTTATGACGGGTCTTTTTATCGCAGCCGCCCTCGTTTTCTTTAGTTCAGCCGACCGAGCCCGGGTCAATGCCTCGGCGTCCGGGCCCTCACCGTCATTTACGGATGCACCCCTCGAGAGCAATTGCACAGTCTGCCACACCACTAATCCTGTAAATACCGGATCGGGTATGCTTCAGATCACAGGAATACCCGCGATGCATTCTCCGGGCCAGGAGATCGAGATCACTGTGACGGCAACCAAGGAAGACGCGGTAATTTACGGGTTCCAGCTGACGGCGGTCGATGCCAATGGTAATACCCCCGGGACATTCGCACTTCCCGCTGAAACGGTACCGAGGACCCAGGTCGTTTCCAACACTTTCGACGAGATCACGCGGCAGTATGCGCAGCACACGATCGACGGACTAACCGGCTCGGCGTTCGGGTCTAATTCATGGACATTCAAATGGACCGCACCTATGGCCGCCGGAGGGCCCGTCAATTTCTACGCGGCCGCGAATGCTGCCGATGGTGACGGCTCACCGTCAGGTGATTTTATTTATACAGCGTCGGTGGTCACGCAAGCGGAAACTGCCTCGATCTCTGTGAGCGGCCGTGTATTTACAAGCGATGGACGCGGACTGCGTAATGCCATTGTCCGGCTGACTGATCCGCATGGTATTGTGCGTTCGGTATTGACCAGTTCGCTCGGCTATTACAGCTTTTCCGATGTGGCGTCAGCCCAGACATATTCGCTCACCGTTGCGTCAAAACGATATCGTTTCCAACCTAAATCCATCACACCCAGCCAGGACCTTACAGAGGTCGATTTTATCGGCCAGGAATAATACCGCAGACCGTTAAAATGCCCGTCAGACCATTAGGGCCTGACGGGCTACGGAGAAAACTTTACCTTTCTTGATGCGAACAGGCAATTACGGCCTGGTCGGCGGGACTTGGCTTGCGTCTGGCCGGGCGAGGCCCGGACTCTGTAATACGGGAGTGTCGACGTTTCGCTGTGAGTTCGAAGGCGGATTGCCCATCGGAACCGGCTGCAGGATCGGGCCCGAACGCGGTGCACCGCTTTGGTTCGCCAAAGAATAATCCGGACGAGTTATACGGGGCGTGATGAAAAAGAGGATCTCGTTCGTGTTTCTCTGTACTCCTTTTCTTTTGAAGAGGTTACCGAGAACCGGGATACTCGCCAAGCCCGGTGTCCGGTCCTGGCTTTCACGTTCGTCGTCAAACAATACGCCGCCGACGATCGTCGTTCCGCCGTCGGGAACCACAACTTGGGTCTTCATGCTCTGTGAGTTGATCGCCGGAGCAGCTCCGCCCACGATAGTTGCGGTAGAGCTATTTTCCGCCGTAACTGTAAGGATGACGGTTCCATGGTCGGTTATCTGCGGCGTGATCTCTAACTTAAGCGGCACGTCGACGTATTCGGTCGTCGCAACGACGGCTCCGCCGGCTGCACTGCCGGGCTGAATCGTGGTGATCGGTATCTGCGTTGAGCTCTTGATCTCAGCAGTTTGATTGTTGAGAGCGGTTACACGCGGGGTAGCGATAATTTTCGCCTGCCCTCTCTGTTCACCGGCCGTTATAAGAGCACTCAGCTGAGCCGTACCGAAGATACCGGTCGTAAGGCCGATCGCGGTGTTTGCGATGCTCGATGCAAGATCGTTGTTGATCGACGGATTCGGTGCCAGTGACGGCGGTAGTGAAGTGGTGGTTCCCGGAAGAGTTCCGCCGATAACGCCGCTTCCGCGTGCCCCGTTGAGGATCGCTCCTAACTGAACGCCGATGTCGCGGCTGAAATTCCGTGTTGCGACTACGATGCGTGCTTCGATCTCGACCTGCGGTTCCGGCTGGTCAAGGATCGAGATGAGTTGTTTGATGGAGGCAAGATTGGTGGCGACATCAGTGATGATAAGAGAATTGGTACGGTCATCGACCTCGATCGAGCCGCGGCGCGAAAGGCGTCGCTTTATGATCGGCAGCAGGCCGGCTCCGCCACCGGCTGCTCCCATTCCACCCTCGCCGCCCTGGATCGCACTAGCGGCATTAATACCGGCATTCATCATCTGGCCGCCGCCCATTGAACCGCCGCCACCGCTGCCCCTGGTCGTACCACTGGTGGTCGGCCCCGGAACGTTATTGCCCGAAGTGCTCGCATAGTTGAGGCGGATGAGTTCTGTCAGTAATGGTGAGGTATCGAGTTGATTATACTGTCGTTCGCGATAAAGCTCGCCTTCGCCGGCGAGGATCTTGTTATCGGCGATCCGAAGGATATTGCCGTTGACCTGAACGCCCAATTCCTGGGCCTGCAGGATCGAGTCGAGTGCAATATTCCATGGCACGTCCGTAACTTTGACCGTTACCGGGACTTCTTTCACCGACTTGTCGATGACGAAATTGATGCCGTATTGGTCGGTAATATAGCTCAGGATCTCTCTAATATCAGCGTTTACGACATTCAGGTTAATGACTTCGCCTCTAAAGCCGGGCTCGCCATACATTCTGCCTTGTTGTTGGGCCTCGACCGTCTGGGCCGGGGTCGCGACGATAAAGCTTCCGGCGACGAACACCGCAAGCAGGGCCATTAGGGCCGCGCCGCGTATTTTAATAAGAAAATTCATGTTTCCTCCGTTAATTGATCAACCGATCTCTCGTATATGTTGAGATATGATGGTGGGCTGCAGGTCATGGGCGACCTTTTGTCTTGGCGGTCTTAACCGGCTTTTTTGTATCTTTCTTGGAATCATCGGCTTCGCTTTGGGCGGGAAGTTTATTCATTTCATCGAGCGGCGAGAGAAACTGATTCGAAGAAGGCTTAGGAATGTCGGCTTCGGTCGGCGGCGGGGTCGTACTCGCCGTTTCTACCGGTTTTTCGGATGGCTGTGCAGGTGCCGTACCTTCGAGCTGAGCTTTCATTGAGAATTCCCTTAGGGGTTTATTCTCGACCGAGGCAACAAACTTGCCTTCGCCGACCTTTGTCACTTTGCGAAACACAAGACGGTTCTCTTCGACTGCAACCAATTGGCCGTCAAAGAATTTTTCGCCTGGATAGATCGTGTACGAAAGCTTGATCGGCGTCGCCTCGACCATGGCGGCATAGCCGCGGGGCGTCTTGAATATGCCGGTCACGGACATTTCGTTCAGCGTAAGAACGCTGGTCACCTTTGGCGGGGTCTCGCCGTTGGCGATCGCCGTCGCGCGGAGCCGCTTAAAGTATTCGATGCGGGCCTCGACGGTCGGCGGGCCGTAATTGACCGGCGGCTTGACTACCTTAGGTGTTGCAGCTTTACCTGACGAGGTTCCCGTGGACGCCGCTTTTGGTGTCGCCCATCCGGCTTTCTTAAAGGGATCCCGTTGGGCACTTGCCTCGAACAGGCCGCCGGCGAAGATCACGAAGGCAAAGGCAGTCGCGGTCAGGCAGGCAATTCGTTTTCGTGTCGATAATTTCATCATGACAATTTCTCTCTTATTCAACGGTGGTCAGGCCGATAATGACTATTTTGCAGGCGGCGGCGTTACGGGTGCGGCTGGATTGGGGGCTCCGCCAGGTACAGCCGGATTCGGCTTCGGCGTGATTTCGGCCGGTGCCGAATAATAAGCCGTCAGCAGAAACTGGGCGTGAAGCGTTCGTGCCTCAGTCTGTTTCTCGAGTTGATTGATCTTAAAATCGGTGATCGAGACGATGCGGGGCAGTTTGGCCATGCTCTCAAAGAAAGCCTGGAGATTCTGAAAGTTACTGTTAACCTCGATCTCAACCGGTTTGGCCATTATCAAGTCCTGCTGGGTATCATCTCGCGGGGCAAAACGCATCACCATCATTCGGCTGCTGTTTGCCGTGTCCTGCAATCCCTGAAGAACATTGGTGATCTCACGCTGTTCGGGCAGCAACACTTTGAGTTCCTCATATTCTTCGGACTTGCTCGTGTAAAGCGCCCGAAACTCATTGATTCGTTGGGTCGCAACGCGAGCTACTTCGTTCTTAGCTTGAAGCGCGGCCACCTGCTCATTGAGGGCAGCGATCTCGACGCGGGTCTCGCTGGTCACGAAATACCAGACAGTCATATAAAGCATGGCTGCGATCGAGACGAATACCAGCAATTGGAAGTGCCACTGCAGATTCTTGATTTTCTCTAACATGTTAGTTTCCTTTTAGTTTAGGAGTTTCGAGTCAATTAGTTTTTAGCCACCTGAACGCCCTGTGAGGAACCCTGAGGGTTCTGGGCTGAGGCTGTCGTGCTCGCACCGACGGCTTTCGACGCGGAGTAAACACACCTGATGGTGAAATTTACGATCTGCATCTTGCCCGCGTCAGGGTTAGCAGCCGTAGTCGCGGCCGCGTTCTGATTTTGGATCTCGGCGCGGACTGTCTCGATATTTAGATTTGAAAAGAGGCCATTCGAAAACTCGAGGCTCCGTCCAAACTGTGTTACCTGCGTCTCGTCAGGAGAATTTCCCTTTAGCACGAGTCCCTCGCCCGACTGCTCGACGCTCTCGAGATAAAGCCCGGGGACCATGGCGATACGTTCCCGGACGGCATCGAGTACGGCGCTGGGCCCGGCCTGCGACGATCTGAGGGTTTTTATGGCCTCGATCCGGACGTCGATATTCGCGATCTTTTGCTCGAGCTCTCTTTGCTCGTTCATCACGGTCTCGAGCTCGGCGGCGATCTGCTTTTGTTCGTTGAGCTGCCGCTCGGCCTCAGTCTTAGCCATCTGGGTGCTGATAACATCCCATCCGATGACGGCGGCCAGTAATACAGTGACGACCAGTGACATCAGAATAAGCCGTGAATTAGCGCTTGAGATCTTACGTTCGACCGCTACGACCGCTCCGCTTTGTCTTTCAGTGACCGAATTTAATAGGTTGATCTTGATCATCTTGGTTACACTCCTCTTACGGCCAGCCCAACGGCCACAGCCATTTCCGGCACGATCTCGCTGAGGTATTCAGGGTCAAATTTCTTAGGATCGACGTTAATATTACGAAACGGATTTAATACCTCGACCGGGAGTTCAAGCCTTTGCGAAAGCTCCTGGGCCAGACCGACCAGCTTTGAACCGCCGCCGGATATGAGGATTTTCTGCACGACCGTTTCATTGTCTTCGGTCGTTGCTCTGTAAAAATCGAATGTCTTTTGGATCTCCATCGCGACGATCTCGGTGACGTTGTTCATCAACGGCTCGATCGATTTTTCTTCAATTCCGTCCATTGCGTCGGCAACACCGCGTTTGACGGCCTCGGCTTGTTGGAAGTTAAGCCCGAGGCTTCTCTGTAGGACATCGGTAAACTGGCTGCCGCCCACGGTTATGTCGCGGGTAAAAAGTGATCGGGTGCCCTTGACGATATTTACGTTCATCGTCGAGGCACCGATATTAAGGAGCGTTACGACCTCATCGTCAGATGGATTGTAGTTCACCTCATAACAGTTTTGAAGCGCGAATGTGTCAACGTCGATGACGACCGGGGTTTTGCCGGCCAATTGAATAGCCTGGCGAATATTGTCGATACGATCGCGTTTGCATGCGGCAATGAGGACATGCGTCGAATCTGCCGTCTCAGCCGTCACCTGATAATCCAGGCTAACATCAGCGAGGTCATACGGGATATGTTCCTCAGCGTGCCAGTCGATCGACTCTTCGAGTTCCTCGTGCGTCATCGAGGGCAGCACGATATTCTTAAGGATCACCGAGTGGCCGCTGACCCCGGTCACAACCCGCTCGGCCGAGACCTGATGGTTGACGCATACGTTCTGAATTACATCAGAGACAACGTTCAACTCCATGATCTGACCGTCGATGATCGTGTCACCGGGCAAATTTTCAAACCCGAGGCTGACCAGGTTAAGATTGTCCAGCTTGCCTTCAAGCTCTACCATCTTTATCGAGCTTGAGCCTATGTCAAGACCGGCTACACTCTTCTTTTTACCGAACATTTTTTATTGCTCCTTTTTAGCGTCGGTCGGACGCATTCTTCAATACCGGCAGTTTCCTT
The DNA here is from genome assembly GCA_041751355.1 of Pyrinomonadaceae bacterium. Taxonomy (GTDB): domain Bacteria; phylum Acidobacteriota; class Blastocatellia; order Pyrinomonadales; family Pyrinomonadaceae; genus OLB17. The sequence goes on along the minus strand of JBGSXN010000035.1, from coordinate 44,679 downwards.
AATTCCCATCCGATCAACGGGCTCTCGATTCTGAGGGTTTGTATTGCCACCTAGTGAGATCTCGGGACAGCGGGGGGAACTTCATAGACAGGACGACTAACTGATGTGAAAAGCCCGCGTGTTTTTCGGATGTTGCGATCACGAGTCGTGATCTTCGGAATAGTGTTTCTTTAGAAAACTTCGCCGCTTTCGGTGGCGAAAGGTGTACGACATTCGTCGGTACTCTTAAAAGTTACAGGAATGCACAATATCTGTCAACATATTTTTGCACTGTTAAACGCAACATGAAAGAAATTTCTTCAGAATGACTTTTATCGAGGTCAGATTGACCGAATGGACCGGTTGTCGAGATCGCGCTCAGGCCTGTTATCAGGACTTATACGATTTCAGTTCCATCTTTGCGATAGATTCAAGATGCACTTCATCCGGGCCGTCGGCTAGACGCAGGGAACGGGCGTATATCCAGAATTCTGCTAACGGAAAGTCCTGTGACACGCCGCCGCCCCCGTGTGCCTGGATCGCACGGTCTATGACCTTAAGGGCCATCTGGGGCACTACAGCCTTTATCATCGCAATCTCGCGACGGGCAGCCTTTGCTCCGACCGTGTCCATCATCCAGGCGGTCTTGAGTACAAGAAGGCGGGCCTGGTCGATGGCGTTTCGGGATTCGGCGATCCACTGACGAACGACGCCCTGGTCGGCGATTGGTTTTCCGAAGGCTACGCGGCCCACCGCCCGGCGGCACATTAGATCGAGTGAGCGTTCCGCGATACCAATAAGCCGCATGCAGTGATGAACCCGGCCCGGGCCGAGCCGCCCCTGGGCGATCTCGAACCCTCGGCCTTCGCCTAAAAGCAGGTTTTCTTTTGGTACACGGACATCCGTAAAGGTGATCTCGGCGTGGCCCAGTGGTGCATCGTCGTAGCCGAAGACGTTTAGCATTCTCTCGATCTTCACTCCGTCGCTGTCCATCGGAACGAGCACCATCGACTGCTGTAAATGCTTTGGGGCTGACTCATCCGTCTTTCCCATAAAGATCGCCAATTTGCATCGAGCGTCGCCGCCGCCGGTCGACCACACCTTGCGGCCATTAATGACATATTCATCGCCGTCGCTGACGATAGAACCGCGAATGTTTGTCGCATCCGAAGATGCCACATCGGGCTCAGTCATTGAGAAACACGAGCGGATCTCGCCATCAAGCAGCGGGCGCAGCCAGCGGAGCTTTTGCTCCGGCGAGCCGTATAGATGTAGGACCTCCATATTCCCCGTATCGGGGGCCGAGCAATTAAAAACCTCTGACGCCCAGACGACGCGTCCCATCTCCTCGGCCAGCGGAGCATACTCGAGATTGGTCAAACCCGAGATGTCAGGCAGGAACAGGTTCCACAGATCGTGGGATTTTGCTTTCGCCTTCAGGTCTTCGATCAGCTTCAGCGGCTGCCAGCGGTCGCCGGAATTCAGCTCGTCCCAATACGGCTGCTCATTCGGGTAGATATTTTCATTCATGAAGGAACGGACTCGTCCTAGTATCTCAACCGTCTTTGGCGAAGGTTCGAAATTCATATGGATCCTCTCTCGATGGCTCGCGTGGCGATCGTTCCAAGTGCCCCGACAAACCTGTTAAAGCCGGCGAACCGCTCGTCGCTTGTAAACCCTTTCTTATACCGGGCATAGATCTGCTGCGCAATGACAGCTATCTTGAATGTCCCAAAAACGTAATAGAAGAGCATGTCCGGCAACTCGCGTCCCCTCGTCTCAGAATACATCTGGACGAGATCACGGCGTGTGACGTTCTCCATCAGGATGCGCGGATTAAAGGGCATGTTCAGAAATTCGTCGGACGTGTCGGATGACATCCAGTAGCCCAGGGTCGTCCCGAGGTCCATTAGTGGATCGCCAACGGTGACCATTTCCCAATCGAGCACCGCGACGACTCGTCTCAGGTCTGACGGGTCCAGCATTATGTTGTCGAATTTATAATCGTTGTGGATGATCGAGACGCCTGTCTCAACCGGAATGTGGTCGTTTAGCCAAGAGATAACCCGCTCGAGCCCGGGATGATCATCGGTCTTGGCATGGAAGTATCGCCGAGACCATCCCTCGACCTGTCTCATGCAGTATCCCTCGGGTTTGCCAAGATCGTCGAGCTGCGCGTCCTTAAGGTCGATCGCGTGAAGATCGACGAGTGTCTTAATAAAGCTGCGGCAAACGGAAAAGCGATGAGGCTGTGAAGTCGTGGGATCGACAGCGGAAGAATTCTTATGCGTCGAGGCTTCATTCGGATCCGCTGACGCGCGGTCATGTTCGTCGTGGGTCGCCCTTGCTGACGCGCGGGCTTGTGCTTCTTGGTTCGTAATTGCTGACCCGCGGGCTTGTGCCTCGCTCAGCGCTGGGAAGCGACCGCGGACGATGATACCGTGTCGACGTTCCATGAGGTAGAACTCGGAACCGATCACTCGCTCGTCGCTACAGTAAATTAGCGGTTTCGGGGCCGGAGGATAAACCTGAGACAGTTTCGCAAGAACATTGAACTCGCGTCCCATGTCATGAGCCGTCTTAACGGTATTTCCAAAAGGTGGCCGCCGAAGCACATACTCGCCGCCGCCAACCCGGACGAGATAAGTGAGATTTGAGCTGCCGGCAGGAAATTGTTCGACCTCAATTTCATCGCCGCCGAGGCCCATCTCGGTGCGCAGATAGTCACGAAGGGAATCGATATCGATCTCTTCGCCGATCCGAACCGGTTGGGTCTCTCTCATAATTACAGTTGCCCAAAAACTGATTATTTATTCTCTTTTGAATTCCCTTTTTAAGTCACTTTTACTCAACTGTCGTCCTTTCCCTCCACGATTGTGGAGTCAATCCGTCGTCGCGGCGGATCATCGTGATGGCGCCGGGTGCGGGACAGATGAGGGCGCAGAGGTTGCAGCCGACGCATTCGGATTCGATGACGCGTGGGTAGCGGACGCCGTCGACCTCGTGGAACTCGAAGCTTTGGTGAGCGCCATCTTCACAAGCGATGTAGCAAAGATTGCAGCGTATGCAGTGCTCGTTGTTGACGTAGGCTTTGACGTCGTAATTGAGGTCGAGATCACCCCAATCGGTTACACGGCTGACGGATTTGCCGATGATGTCTTTGACGCTGGCGAATCCCTTTTCATTGAGATAGTTGTTTAGCCCATCGATCATGTCCTCGACGATGCGATAGCCGTAGTGCATTACGGCCGTGCAGACCTGCACATTGCCGGCTCCAAGAAGCATAAATTCGACCGCGTCCTTCCAGGTATTGATACCGCCGATCCCGCTGATGGGAATATTGAACTCAGCATCGCGAGCCAGTTCCGAGACCATGTTGAGTGCGATAGGCTTTACCGCTGTTCCGCAATAGCCGCCGTGGGCCGCCATTCCGTTGACGTTTGGATACGGGATCATCGTATCGACATCAACGCCCATTACCGAGTTGATCGTGTTTATCAGAGAAACCGCGTCGGCTCCGCCCTTTTGGGCCGCTCGGCCGGGGGGAACGATGTTAGTAACGTTCGGGGTGAGCTTGACGATCACCGGAAGGTTGGAGACCTCTTTGACCCACTCGGTGACCATGCAGGTGTATTCGGGCACCTGGCCCATAGCGGCGCCCATACCACGCTCCGACATGCCGTGAGGACAGCCGAAATTAAGCTCAAAACCATCGGCACCCGTATCCTGCGACTTCTTAACGATCTCGTGCCATGCTTCGCGTTTGGACTCGACCATCAGGGAGACGATTACCGCGTTATTCGGATACTTCTTTTTGCAGTCGTAGATCTCTTTGAGATTTACATCGAGCGGCCGGTCGGTGATCAGCTCGATATTGTTAAGGCCGATCAGGCGGTTCGAGCCGTGGTCGAGGCCCGCCAATCGCGAAGAAACATTGACGATCGGCTCGCCCAGCGTCTTCCAAACAGCCCCGCCCCAACCGGCCTCAAATGCGCGTTCGACCATCGACCCCATATTCGTCGGCGGCGCCGATGCGAGCCAGAAGGGGTTAGGGGATTTTATTCCTGCGAAATTTATCGATAGGTCTGCCATAACGAATTTTTTGCCGCAGATGAACGCAGATGACGCAGATAAGGAGTGTTCATCCAACACCCGCTATACTAATTGCTTTTCGTTCGTTTCCAAACACGACTCGCTTAAACTCGGCTCGTGGCCCGAAATTAAGAAGGAGACCTACTTCGATCTCCATTGCCTTTAGATAATTCAGAAGTTGAGCCATATGTGCCTGATCGATCGACCTACAGGACTTGAGTTCAAGTAGCACCAACCTATTAACGAGGAGATCGGCTTGAAAATCTCCGACCAATTGACCGCGAAAAGATACCGGGACAGCTATTTGCTGGTGCATTTCATAGCCTTTCGCTCGCAAAGCAATGCACAAAGAGTTTTCGTAAACAGACTCTAGAAACCCGTGCCCCAGCTCATTATACACTTCGTAAGAGGTCCCAATGATACCTTGAGTTAACTCGGCATGTCTGAATTGCTCGTTCGTCATTCCACGTGTCGTGCTTTCCAGGACTTTTCTTATCTGCGTTATCCGCGTTTATCTGCGGCTAAAAAGTGCCCGGCCGGTCCTCGGCCGGCATGATGTTCTCGGCGTCGGGTTCGGGTTTGTGTTTCACGCCTTCGACGGGATGTTCGCGTTCCTCGAGAGGGCGTTCATCGTCGTCAATAGGCTGGCTATGGTCGAGTTCCTGGTCAATATCATTTCTCTGCATTAAAACCTCCTTGTTTCTACGGATACGTGTACGGTGCCTGCAGTCCCATCGGAATGCCTAAGCCCCAGAAGATCATCAGGAAGACGATCCAGAACATCAGAAAAGCGATCGAGTACGGCAGCATCATCGAGACCAAGGTACCGATGCCGGTGCCTTTCACGTACTTTTGAGCGAAGACGACCACCAGCGGGAAATACGGCATCAGCGGCGTGATGATGTTCGTCGACGAATCGCCGATACGATAGGCCGCCTGCGCGAGTTCGGGCGACAGGCCGAGCTGCATCAGCATCGGCACAAAGATCGGCGCGAGCAGTGCCCACTTAGCGGACGCGGAACCCACGAGCAGGTTTACAAAACATGAGAGAAAGATAATCCCGATTATCGTCACTTGCCCCGGCATATCCAGCCACTGTAGAAAACTCGCACCCTTTAGGGCGAGCAGCGCACCGAGATTTGACTGACCAAACGCCGCGATGAATAGCGATGCAAAAAATGCCAGCACAATGTAATAACCCATCGTGCTCATCGCGTGGCTCATCCCTTTAATAATGTCGCGGTGATTTTTGACCGTCTTAGCGACGTACCCGTAAACAATTCCTGGGATGATAAATAGAAGGAAAATGAACGGCACAATGGCCTGCATCAGCGGCGATGCCGAGGCTGTCAGTTGCGGCGGAACGGGTTCTGCGTTTTGGGTAATAACCGGTCCGTACTGCGCGTACTCTTCCGGAGTGAGACGGGCCTTGATGGCGTCGTCGAAAGGTTTCGTACCGAAAAGCTCCTGATTGATCAGCGGACCGATCTTTTTCATTACTTCGGGCGGAACATTTGAGTTGCGCAGGTTTGTCGCGGACTGTTCGGAAAGCTTGTAGGCCACCGGTGAGCGCATCGGCGAGGTCTCCGGGATCGAAACCGCCGCGAGGATGGCGAGACCGATCACGATCGACGCGACAGCCGCGGCGAGGCCGCGCTTCTCGAGCGGCCCAAGTATTTCCATTTTGGGCATTTCGTCAGGATCGCCGTCGATCTCGACGCTCTTCAGACGAGGCTCGACAATTTTGTCAGTGATGAACCACCCTACCGCAACGATCAAAAAGCACGATGCCGCCATGAAATACCAGTTGCTGAGCGGATTGACCGTCCGCGAGGCGTCGAGTATCTGTACCGCAGATTGCGTCAGTCCCGAGAGCAGCGGATCGAGCGACGACGGAATGAGATTCGCGCTGAAACCGCCCGAGACCCCGGCAAATGTTGCCGCTATGCCCGCCAGCGGGTGGCGTCCGGCCGAATAGAAGATCACTGCACCCAACGGAATGACCAACACATAGCCCGCATCCGCCGCAGTGCTGCTGAGAACGCCGATGAAGACGAGCATCGGCGTCAGAAGCTTGGGAGAAGTGAAATTAAGCAATCCTTTGAGCGAAGCATTTATAAAACCGGTATGCTCCGCCACGCCAACGCCAAGCAACGCAACCAATACAACGCCGAGCGGATGGAAGCTGGTAAACGTGGTCACCATCGTCGACAGGAACGAAGCGATGGCCGTTCCTGTAAGCTGGTTGTTAACGACCAGGGGTTTGCCGGAGCGCGGGTCGATCTCGGCAAAGCTCACCGATGCGAGCAGGGCCGAGAGGATCCATACGAGAAATAGGAGCAAAAGGAACAAGGCGGCCGGATCCGGCAGCTTGTTTCCCACACGCTCGATAATGTCCAAAGCCCTGTCGACAAATCCGGACGGCTTTACGTCAACGTTTTGATCTGTTTGTGCCATGATTTTGTATTATAAGACAGTTTGTGCACATCTTCCGCCTATTAGGCCGGAGGAGCGAACCTAACCGCGAATTCCTGAAAATAATCATCGACCGTGGCGTGCCGGCCCATCGCGACCCAATCTTCGTCTTTCATACGTGCCCTGCCTTCCACGAAGTTACGCGCTCCCTCGCCAACGGGATATCGCAGTTTGGGCTGAGGGTCGTTTAGGGCATCCTCGATGGTTTGAGCAACCTCCTCGGGAGTCGTCGAACCCGCCTGCAGGGAGCCCGAGAAAACAGCGTGGATATGCTGCGCCGCTTGTGTGTATGCAGAATCGGGTAATCCGGCGAGCTGCCCGGCGATCCCGTCGGCCATATCGGTATGGGTAATGGCCGGTTCGATCAAAACGACACGAATACCGTGGGGCACCAGTTCCTGGGCCAGGGATTCGCTTGACGCCTCGAGAGCCCATTTTGTGGCAGAATAGGCACCCATGCATTCAGCGGCCACCCGTGCTGCCACCGAGCTTATATTGACGATCGTACCGCTCCTATTGGCACGCATTGAGGGGAGTACCGCTCGAGTGACGCGGAAAACTCCGAAATAATTCGTTTCGAAAACCGCCCGGCATGCGGCGTCATCCATTTCCTCCAACGGGCTGACCGGGCCGATCCCGGCATTGTTTATCAGCACATCGATCCGCCCTTCTTGATCGAGGACCTTTGCGACCGCTGATTTCACAGAAGCATCGTCCGTAACGTCAAGCTGAAGATATTCGAGCGATAAGCCTTTTTCGACAGCGGCGTCTCGAAGTTGGCCCGCCTTGTCGGTATTTCGCATGGATGCGTGTACACGGTGCCCTTTTTTTGCTAAATGAAGAGCTGCCGCGTGGCCGATGCCCCTATTGCTACCGGTTATCAGAATAACTGACATAGCTTCCTCCTTTTGACTACGTTTTATCCGTGGTGATGAGTACGAACGGGTTTCACTTGAGCCACCTCGGCTCCGGCAAAGTGAACGATCTCACCGGTCAGGTTTGCGTGAATGGCCCGGGCAGCCAGCTTGCCCATCTGGGCAGCATCGACGGCTTCGGCTCCGCCGTTCACACAGTCGCCGCCTGCATAAACGCCGGGTTTCGATGTTTGCATTTGTTCATTGACGATCACTCTGCCCTTTTCATCAGTTTCAATGCCCGCTACAGTCTCGAAGAACGAGCGCATCTTCTGCTGGCCGACAGCCTTGATGACCATATCGCAGCCGATCGCAAACTTTTCTCCTGACCCGTCGGTTCGCTCACATCTGAGCCCCGCGACGCGCGTACTCTTGCCCTCGGTAAGTAACTCAACTACCGCCGCCTGCCAGATAAATTCGACACCGTCTTTTTTAGCGAGCTCAAGCTCATAGTCGTATGCGGGCGCATCTGCTTCGGTCCGGCGATAGATCAGCAATACTCGCTTGGCTCCCAGCCGCTTTGCTTGAGTAACAGCGTCGATCGCGGTATTTCCCGCACCGATGACCGCGACAATTTCACCAAGCGGGACCTCTTTCCACTTCCGGGATTTTACCTTCTCGATAAAGTGGAGCGCGTCGTAAACGCCTTCGAGATCCTCGCCCGGAATATTCATCCGGTTGGTTTCACCCAGCCCGACCGCGAGGAATAGAGCATCGTATTTATCGGCCAATGCCGTAAAAGTGATCTCGTCCAACCCGTTCGATCCGGTCGATGCTCCGTTGACGATCTTTGTGTTGGTCTTAAATACCACGCCCATTCGACGAATACTCGCGACCTCGTCGAACGAGACCTTTTGCGACATTTTATACTCGGCCATGCCGTAGGTATCGAGTCCGCCTGCCAGGGGCTTCTTCTCGTAGACGGTAACGTTGTAGCCGAGCCTCGCGAGGTAAGCTGCACATGAAAGTCCGGCAGGCCCGGAGCCGACGATACCCACGGATCTGCCGTTCGGAGCCACCTCTTCATAGATCCGACGGCCTTTCTCGATCGCATAGTCGGTGGCGTAACGCTGCAGCCGGCCGATCTCAATGGGCTTCTGCAGCAAGGTCTTTTCGACGCAGGCACCCTCGCAGAGCACCTCAACCGGACACACACGGGCGCATGTAGCGCCGATAGGATTGGCGTCGAATATCACACGTGCGGAACCGAGCAAGTTGCCGCTCGCGATCTTCTTTATAAATCCAGGCACGTCAATATGTGTCGGACAAGCGTGCATGCACGGGGCGTCGTAGCAATAAAGGCAGCGATTTGCCTCATACAGAGCCTCGGCAGACGTCAATGCCGAGTTGATATCGGCAAAATTCTTCTCGATCTGTGTAATGTCGAGTGGTGTGCAGTAGGGTTTACGCATTATAAATCTCTGATCTATTTCATTCTGACAAAATAACGCCCATCGAAACGATAAGTAATAAATTTATCCGTAACTCGCCCCTGCGGCGTCTTGTTGTCCTCGATCACAACGGGAAATCGAAACGTTTTTCGGACTGCGTCAAACTGGAAAAGGTTAATTGGCCTTTCCGGTCGATCAACGACCGTGAAGAAGTCGTATGCAAATCCGACGGAGTTTTTTAACCCGCTCGGCGTGCGGATGAGATTTGATTTTAGATCGAGCTTATCACCGACAATCCGAACGACCTGGATGGAATGTCCGTGCAGCGAAGTTGATCCTATAAAAGTCGAAGTCGCCAAATAAATGGGACCGGTGCGGGAATTTACGTGATAGATATTGACATAAAACGACCCGGCTGAGTCGCCAAGATCATCGCCCGTCCAGGTAAAGACCTTTCCGCTCCTGCCTTGATACTGAAAGACGCTGGCAAAATCGCGCATTGTTCCGCCTGTCTGTTTATCCCAGGAATATACTCGCAGCTTACCATCTGACGATGTTGCCACATACATTTCATCCTGGAGATTAGGAAATCCATAACGAAGGACGTCGACATCCCTCCCTTTCGAAAGAAGGATCTCTCGGATCTTATCATTAGCTTCGAAAAGCCGGGTCTCGTCGTAGTTGCCGCTATAATTGCCAGTCGCGGAGACGGATTCTAGATGCGTCAGCAACTCCCTCTCTAACGCAGCAGGCGACTGCGCTGATGAAACCCCTACAGCTATATACAGAAGACCGATCGCAAATAAATATTTTATCTTCATAGTGCAACTTAGTCGGCCACGATCTGACCGTAGGCATCGGGCCGGCGGTCACGATAGAATTGCCATGTATTGCGGACCTCGCGGATCATGTCCATATCCAGGTCGGCGACGACCAATTCGTCCTGGTCACGCGAGGCCTCGGCGATGATCTGTCCGCGGGGGTCGCATAAATAGCTTTGGCCATAGAACTCGCCGATGTTCCACGGAGCCTCGGTCCCGACGCGATTGATAGCACCGACAAAATAGCCGTTGGCAACCGCGTGAGCCGGCTGCTCGAGTTTCCAGAGATATTCGCTGAGGCCGGCCACGGTGGCCGAGGGGTTGAACACGATCTCGGCTCCAGTGAGGCCTAGGCAGCGCGCCCCTTCGGGGAAATGACGGTCGTAGCAAATATAGACTCCGATCCGGGCAAAAGCGGTGTCGAAACAAGGATATCCAAGGTTGCCCGGCCGAAAATAGAATTTCTCCCAGAATCCCGGGTTTACGTGCGGTATATGCGTCTTGCGGTATTTACCCAGATAGGTACCGTCCGCGTCGATCACCGCAGCCGAGTTGTAATAGACGCCCGTCTGCTCTTCCTCATAGATCGGGACGATCAGGACCATTGAGTGTTGTTTTGCAGTTTCCTGCATCAGTTTGATCGTCGGACCATCCGGTATCCTCTCAACGGCCTCATACCACTTTGTCTGTTGTTCCGCACAGAAATATGGCGTCGTAAATATCTCCTGAAAACAGAGCATCTGAACGCCCTGTTTAGCAGCATCCTCGACAAGCTTCATTTGATTGTCGATGTTTGCCTTTTTGATCGCATCGATTGGCCCGCTCGTATCGCCCACATTGTGAGCCTGTATCAGCCCGCATTTGACTATTCTTGACATATTATTTGATCGCGATTGCCGCACTTGCAGGCCCCGTCAGCGGCATGACCCGCGTTTCACTGAATCCGGCTTCCGTTGTCATAGCCTTAAAATCCGCCCCGGAAAAATCATAACCGTCGTCCGTTTCGACTAGCATGTTCAGGGACATCAGCATTCCAAATGCATTTTGTCGCCTGTCATCGTCGATAATGTTTTCGATCACGACAAAAGATCCGCCTTCAGGAAGGGCATCATAGGCCTTACTAATCAACATTTTCTTGTCGGACGAACCCCAATCGTGAAGGATATTCCCCATAGTTATCACGTCGGCGTTCGGCAGCGGATCCTTGAAAAAATCACCGTCGACGAGTGATACCCGCTCGCCCACACCGAAGCTCTCGACTACCTCGGCGGCTATAGGCTGCACTACCGGAAGATCAAAGGACGCACACCTCATGTGAGGGTTATTAAGAGCGATCTGTATTGAAAGATGCGCACCGGCCCCGCCAACGTCGCAATGCGTCTGATATCGCGAAAAATCGAATTCTCGAGCAAACTTTGCAAAGTTCCCCATTTGGATCCCCGCCATTGCCATAATGAATTCCCGCATCCTTTCCGGATCCGAATAGAGCATTTCGAATACGGGTTTTTCGCCGGTTTTTACCTCGTTTTGCGGCTTCCCGGTCCTCAATGCCTCCTCCAGATCGTTCCAGAACCGATAAATGCGGTTATTGCACATCTGCAGAATGCCGCCAATGTAGGTGGGTTTATTTCGATCGAGAAAAAGATCAGCATCGGGGGAATTGCCATAAACGGCCGAGTCCTTGATGCCTTCGCGCTCTAAGAATCCGAGGGCCACCAAAGTATCGAGAAAATCATAAAGGCCCCGTTCCTGCAGGCCCAAACGCGATCGGATCGCGTCCCCTGTCATTCGGCTTTCGGCAAGCAAAGTTAAAAGCCCGAGATTCGCGGCCGTCAAAAGGGTCTTCGAAGCCATGAAACCGAGGCCGATCTCCATGATCTTCGAAGGGTTCAAATCCTGCTGCTGCTTAGTTGTATCCATTCGAGATTCTCCAATTAAACGTGTTCAGCTCATCCAATTCACCCCGGCTTCGGGGTTCCATTTTGTCGTGGTTTTCTTCAATTTAGTCCAGAATTCTATCGAACTCTTGCCGGTGATATCGTTCGCTCCGAAACGCGACTCGTTCCAGCCGCCAAAAGAGAACGGCTCGCGGGGAACGGGCACACCGATGTTGACACCGATCATTCCGGCACTTGCATGCTCCATAACATATCTTGCCGCACCGCCACTCTGGGTGAATACGGAGGCGGCGTTGCCGTAAGGGTTTTTGTTTTCGATCGCAAGAGCCTCATCGAGTGTGTCGGTACGCATTATCGAGATCACGGGGCCAAAGATCTCTTCGGTGGCAACCGACATCTGTGGCGTCACAAAGTCGATGACGGTGGGGCCAACATAGGTTCCATTCTCCTTACCCTCTACAACAGCTCCTCGCCCGTCAACCAATATCTTTGCCCCGTCGCGTTCGGCTGCCGTGATGTAATCTTCGATCCGCTCCTTGGCAGCTCGCGAGATCACGGCACCCAGGTTAGTACCCGGTACGATCTTACGGGCCTCGTCACAGATCTGGCCTATGATAGGATCGACATTGCCCACCGCGAGCATTGCCGACGCCGCCATGCAGCGTTGCCCCGCGCAGCCCGACATCGAAGCAGTTACATTCGAGGCGGTCATCGCGGGATTGGCATCCGGCAAAACAAAAAGGTGATTTTTGGCTCCGCCGAGTGCAACACAGCGTTTGAGGTTGTCGGTGGAGCGGCGATAAACGATCTGTGCAACTTTGGTCGATCCGACAAAACTAACGGCCTCGATGTCCGGATGCGAACAAATGCCCTCAACGATCTCTTTGCCGCCGTTGATCACGTTAAAAACGCCGTCAGGCAGCCCTGCTTCCTTTAGCAGCTCAGCCATGCGCCCAACCGAAAGCGGCACAAGCTCCGACGGCTTCATTATCATTGTGTTGCCTAGCACGAGTGCATTCGGCATGGTCCAGTTAGGGACCATCAGCGGAAAGTTGAAAGGCGCTATCGAGGCAACTACGCCTACCGGAAAGTGTTCCGTGCGGCACTCGACACCGCGGCTGACCTCGAGGATCTCGCCCGACACGAGCTGCGGCATCGAACAAGCAAACTCGGTAAGCTCGATACTCTTCTCGACCTCGGCTTTCGCCTCGCTAAGGGTCTTCCCGTTTTCCTCGGAAACCAGTGCCGTCAGTTCATCAAGGTTCTTTTCCAGAAGGCTGCGATAACGGAAGAACACCTGAACACGGTCCTTGATAGGGGTCTTGCCCCATTTATCAAACGCCTTGACAGCGGATGCGACAGCCGCGTCCAACTCAGCCGGGCTCGACATTGGAACGGTCGACAGCAGGTTACCGTCGATAGGCGAAGTAATGTCGAGGTCCGCATCCGTCGCACTCTCGACGAACTTGCCATTGTAAAAATTCTTGACTCGCTCGTATTTCATTTCTATTACCCTTCTCTGCTGACCGTCGCGCACGAGGGTACACCAAGTGCTTTAGGCAGTTTCGTCGCGGGTGCGACGGTAATTGGCCATAAACACATAGTACAACACAAATGCGACGGCAAAGGTCACAAACCAGGCGTAGGTATATAGGGTGTCGAAAATATTTGGGTCTTCCAACTGTCCGCCGGGCGTTGTCGCCGCCCTCAAAAAGCCCGGGACGACCGGGGCGATGGCAAGAAACAGCGCGATGATCCCCCGCCAATTAAACCCGTCTCCATAAGAATAAATGCCGTCTGTTTTGAACAGTTCAGCGAGTTCAAGCCGCTGTTTGCGGATCAGGAAATAGTCGCAGATAAGTATGCCGCCGATCGCACCCATCAATCCCGAGTAACCTATTAGCCATGTGAATATATACGCCCCCATCGAGGACATCAACTGCCACGGCATCATGAGGATACCGATAACTGCCGTTATCAGGCCGCCGGTGACATACGAAATGCGTTTCGGATTTAGGTTAGAAAAATCGTTCGACGGAGACACCACATTGGCCGCCATGTTGGTCGAAAGCTGAGCGATGAAAATAACGATCATCGCAAACAGAATGACCGCCCAGTTATCAAACCTCTGAATAAGCTGGACCGGATCGGCGATGGCTTCTCCATAAATAATAACCGTCGCACTCGTGACGGCCACACCGATGAACGCGAACGCAGTCATCGTCAAGGGCAATCCCAGAGCCTGCCCAAGCATCTGCGAACGCTGCGATTTTGCGTAACGTGTAAAATCAGGAATATTCAGGCTAAGCGTGGCCCAATAACCTACCGATGCCGTCAGAGCGGCCGGAAAGATCGCCCAAAAGTTCCCCTGCTGACTCTGCAAGGCCGAAGTACCGGCGAGAACATTGCCCAATCCTCCGGCGGCGTTCGAGGCCCAGACCAGCAGAACCAGCCCGCCGATCAGCAACAGGGGAGCGGCCCACGCTTCAAGGTGCTTGATTCCCTCGATACCTTTAAGAATAATAACGACCTGAATCCCCCAAAAAAGGAAGAAAGAAAGCCATGTATGGATCGGATTTCCCGCCATAACGGAATCAAGACTCGCCCAGCCGCCCCAGATCGCCGTCAGAAGGGCATCGATCGCCGTGCCGCCTATCCACGTCTGTATCCCGAACCAGCCGCACGCGACGATCGCACGGAGCATAGCCGGGATGTTGGCACCCTTAGTCCCAAAAGAAGCCCGCAGCAGCACCGGAAAAGAAATGCCGTATTTGGTCCCGGCGTGTGCGTTCAGGACCATCGGGATCAAAACAATACAATTGCCTAACATTATGGTGAGCATCGCCTGCCACCAAGTCATCCCTTGAGCGATAAATCCGCCGCCGAGCATATAGGTTGTGATGACAACGCTCATCCCGATCCACAACGCGGCGATGTTCCAAGTCGACCAGGTCCTTTGGTCGATGTTGGTCGGAGCCAAGTCCCGGTTCCAGAGCGGGCTTGCCGAAACATCTTCGCGAAGCTCTTCGAATTCCTCTTGGGTGACCGCGACGTCAGAAGACATAGATGTTTACTCTCCTAATGTTTATTGATATGCCAGTTCTTTAACTGCTTACTTGATTATTTGCGTAAACGTAGCGGCCGGTTTTACGAATAGGACCGCTGGCAATAGACTTAGCACGAATCTTGACTCATATCTCCTCCCCACGTAGAGGATCGGTTTTAGATGGGCCTTTCGCGATAAACGGTTCCGGTCCTTAGATATTTACACACTCGCCACGCTTGAGAAACTGGCCGTCGCCCGGCTTCCCTTTATGCTCGCCGTTGTCGATGACAACTCGGCCGCGTGAGAGGACTGTCTCGACTTTGCCTTTTACCTTCCAGCCTTCGTAGGACGAATAATCGACGTTCATGTGCTCAGCATCGACGCCAAAGGTGTGAGCTTTTTCCGGGTCGAAGATGACGATGTCGGCATCGGAACCGACGGCGATCGTGCCTTTCTTCGGAAACAGGCCAAACATTTTCGCCGCAGCGGTTGAGGTGAGTTCGACAAAACGGTTGAGCGAGATGCGGTTTTCCACCACGCCGCCGTTATAGATTAGCGACATGCGGTTCTCGACGCCGGGGGCACCGTTCGGTATCTTTGAAAAATCATCCTTACCGAGTTCCTTTTGCTCTTTCATGCAGAACGGACAATGGTCGGTCGAGATGACCTGCAGGTCGTCCATCTTTAGGCCCTTCCACAGTTCGGCTTGATTGTGTTCTTCGCGCAGCGGCGGCGTCATCACGTATTTTGCTCCATCCCAACCGTCGCCGTAGTCTTCGATCGAGTGAAACAGGTACTGCGGACAGGTCTCGGCAAATGCGGGAATGCCGCGATCTCTCGCTTGCCTCACTTGGTTCAACGCATCAGTACACGAAAGATGGACGATGTAAACCGGCGATTCTGCCATCTCGGCAATAGCAATAGCTCGATGGACGCCCTCGGCCTCGGCGATTGTCGGGCGGGTCAGGGCGTGATATTTGGGAGCCGTCCGGCCGTCAGCGAGAAAGCGTTTTATGATCTCATTGATGACGATCCCGTTCTCGGCGTGCATGCAGATCAGTCCGCCTCGTTGGCCAGCCGCCGACATAGCCCGAAATATCGTCGCGTCGTCAGCCAGGAACACACCCGGATATGCCATAAACAGCTTGAACGAGGTTATCCCCTCGTCCATCAGCCTGTACATTTCCTTCTCATCACCGTCCTCAAACTCGGTCGTGATGAGATGAAACCCGTAGTCGATCGCCGTCTTGCCCTCGGCCTTTTTGTGCCAGGCATCGACGCCCGCGGTCATCGATTCGCCCTTTGTCTGCACAGCAAAATCGATGATCGTCGTCGTCCCGCCAAACGCCGCCGCCCGCGTTCCGGTAAAAAAATCGTCCGACGAATGCGTCCCGCCAAAAGGCAGTTCCATATGCGTATGAGGATCGATCCCGCCGGGGATCACAAGCTTGCCGCTCACATCAATAACAACATCCGCTTCCATTTCCAGCGTCTTGCCGATCGTGGTTATCGTCTCGCCGTCGATAAAAATGTCTGCCGTGTAGTCGTCAACGGCGGTTACGACCCGCCCGTTTTTTATTAGAGTCTTCATACATTCTCAATAACCGGTTCAATACCCTTCTTATATGCGAAAATCGGTTGCCCGGCCCGTGACGTGTAGAAACCAAAGGCTGCCAGACCGATAATCACGATACCGCAAAAGGCTGTGGCGTTAAAATAAAAAACTGAGGTGTCAGTTGTCAGCGGAAACGAGTTTGTCAGGAGGAAGAAAACATAATACGCCACAAATGCGAGCATACCGAATCGGACCGCCGGGATGATCGTTATGACTGCGATGAGCGCAGCTCCTACGAACGTTTGAACGCGAAACGTCCCGAAAAATATGAATGCCAGCACGATAAAATGCAGCAGCCATAACACCGCAATAGCCGGCCAACGCCTCCTGAAGACCACCATAAGAATGATGATCAGCAGATAAGTTAAGGACATTATGAAGATCGGAAACGCCAGAATTTCCCCGACTTGGCCGAGGATTCCGCGCCATCCGGAAAAAAGGGTGGTGTTAGAAAATAACACGCCCTTTGAGTTAAGAGTAAGGAAGTAGATAGTCACCGTGTGAAGCAGCCCGATCAACCCGCCTATCAAAATATCCCGCCCGACCAACGGATCCCGCCAGGCGCCGGACAACAGCCGGATCCAGGCGACGCTTAAAGCCGGCCGATGCTTGCGAATAAAAGGCTCGATGGCGAGATACGCAATCCAGGTGGTGACCCCAGCAAACACTGCCTCGGCAACTGCTTCGCGGATGAACCGCAATGTAAAAACTGTCGAACTAAAGTTTGGATCGATCAGCAGACGCGGCAAAAGGGAGACCACGACAACGAAGACGAGCAGCTTGAAGGCGGACTTAGTGTCGGCTCGCCCCATTTTATAGTTGTGACGTGCAACAAAGATCCCGGCGATCAAGACACAAACGACGGCAGTTACAAAAATAGTCAATCCGATGCTGACTGATGACGCGATCGGTAGACCCGCCAGTTCTCGGTATGGCGGCTCCCAGGGCTTAATGACCTTAAACCAGACCGGTTTGCCTTGGTAGCCGGCGGCTTCGATACGAACGGGAATGTCCCGGTGGTCGACGAGGGAACCTTCCCAGGCTACCCGTTCATCCGCGTATGTCCAGGGCGTCCAGCGGGGCTCAGTAGTGCTGTAATTTCCTATCTCTAAACCCGCTTCATCGAAAACCGCAGCCCAATCGGTCGGATCTCTTCGCGGCGGCTCTTTTTCGATCTGCGGCGGCACAGCCGTGAACTCCATCAGGCGACCGCGGAGATCGGTTCTGATCCTGACCATGCCGGAAGTTCCTTCCGCCGACGGATGGTGATAATCGACCTGAGTGTCGCCATACCGGCTGAACAAACTAGGGCTCTGCCGATACCAAAAGGAGATCTCTTCTGGTTGTCCCGTTCTCAGTCGCTCGCGCCAGTCGACCGAATTAACCCAACCCTCCTCCGAATCCGATTGCTGGTTTCGCCGCACATAGCTGCTGTAAAAGCGGAATGAATCGAAATCATAGGCCGAGTCAGCTGGCGGGTCCGGATAGCCCAATCTTTTCGTGATGGACTTGGCCCGTTCCAGCAACACATCCGGTGATTTTTCAAGCGGAAGCCAACGATTGACTTTTACCGGATCTGAGAAGTAAACAAGAAACGCAAAACATGCAACCACGCCGCTGAACAGACCAAGCGCAACACGCGGGCTTAACGCTCCTTTCTTCGGCGCCGCTGCGACCATTTCCGGCGAAGGGGTTTGCCCGGCGTCGAGAGCCGTCTGTAAAGGATCGCCGCCGGGAAGCGACATCGCGACCTTCAACGCAGTTTCAGGCCTTAGCGTTGGGTCTTTTTCTAGACACTGTTTAATGACTCTTTCGACCAGCGGATCAATGCCGCTCACGATCTCCGACGGGTTCTTTGCGTTTGTCGTCGTCTGTTTTATCTGCAGTTCCTGCACAGAATCACCCTGGAACGCCTGCTTTCCCGTAAAGATCTCGTACAACAGCAGCCCAAGCGAATAGACATCGCTTCTCTGCGTCACCTCCTTGCCGTCGATCTGTTCCGGCGACATATAGGCGGGGGTTCCGACAAGGGACTCGTTTCCCTGAACATCCGCCTCGGCCCCCGCGATGCCAAAATCAGTTATCCTTGCTTCGCCGTTTGAATCGATGATGATGTTCGCGGGCTTGAGGTCGCGGTGGAGTATACCGGCCTTGTGGATCGCCGCGAGCCCCATGCAGATCTCACGTGATATCTCGACAGCTTTGTCCGACGGAAGCCGACCAATACGTCTGAGAAGCATCGACAGGTCGTCGCCGTCGATATACTCCATGGTTATGTAATAAAGCCCTTCGGTCTCGCCGATGTCGAATACACGGCAGACGTTGCGGTGCGAAACCTGTCGCGCAATGCGCACTTCGCCGCGAAACCGGCGCAGAAATTCTTCGTTTTTTGAGAGTTCGTCAGGAAGGAATTTGAGTGCGACGGTCTGATCTAGCTCGAGGTCGTCTGCCTTGTAAACCTCGCCCATTCCACCCTTACCGATCAGCCCCACGATACGATATCGCCCCGCCAGGACCGTCCCCGACACAAACCGGCCCGATCCGCCAGTCGTTGCCGGCCGTGTGCTGTTACGTTTTGGAGGACTTTCGAGCCTGGTTGGCGTGTCACCTTGTGGGTCCGCGGAAAGAACGGCGGTTTCGTCCGTCGAGCTTCCCATGCTAAAACCACAAGCAGTGCATCTCGAGGCCGAACCGGCCAGGTCGGTCAAGCATTTAGGACATTTTGCCATCTGTTCTTACGCACGTTCACAGCGATAAATACAAACGTTTCAAAATCCTCCTGTCGATCCGCGTCAAAAACAATTTTTGAGCTGTTAATCGAAAATGGATATTACAACCGTCACCATCTCAAAAGTTTTAATATCGCTATACAGCCGGATACTTATGCATGCCCAATTCCCATTGCTGGAATGCTGAACGCAGATGTTCTAGTGTTGCCGGTTCGGTCTCTGCGAAGTTTGCTTGCTCGCGTTCGTCCACCGTTAGGTCAAAGAGAAATTCGTTCGTTCCTTCGCGAAGGTATTTCCACTTGCCGCGACGCACTGCGCCCTGGCGGCGAGTGCGCCAGAAGAATGTTCGCTCGAAAATGGGGCTCTTGGCTCTTAGGACCTGTGTTATATCCTCACCATCCAACGGGTATTTTGGATCCGGTTTTCCGCCCGATGCGGCGATCATTGTTGCGGTCCAATCCATGGTGATCACGGGCTGGTCGCTCACCGTGCCTGTTGTGGTAGCGCCCGGCCACCTCACAATACCAGGGACTCGGGTGCCGCCCTCCCTCAGGTCCCCTTTCTGCCCCGAAAAAGGCCAGTTGAAAGAAAATCTCTCCCCGCCGTTATCGCTTGTGAATATAACGAGTGTATTTTTCTCCAGCCCCGCCGCTTTCAACGCATTCATCACCTTTCCGACGCCCGCGTCGAGGCTTTTCATCATTTCGGCGTATATCTTCAGTGAACCTCCGGCGGAGTATCCGCCCGGCCCGTGTTTGAACTTCCCTGCCGTGCCCTTATCGTTCGGTCCCTGCCAGGGCCAGTGAGGCGAGGTGTAATGAAGGCTTAAGTAGAAAGGTTTTTTATGGGGCCGTCTAATATATTCAACGGCGCGGTCCGTCAAGAGATCTGTGATATATCCAACCCGTTCAACGGGTACGTCCCCTTCATATAGATCCGGCTCGCCTGCTGGATCCGTATGACTAAAATGATCAGCAGCACCGCTCATGATGCCGAAAAACTCGTCAAAGCCGCTTTTGAGTGGGCCAAAGTGAGGCAGATAGCCCAAATGCCATTTGCCGATCAGAGCGGTGTCGTAGCCGGCACGTTTGATGAGTGAGGAAACTGTCGGATGTTCGTTTGGTATGCCGATAGTGTTGACCCGATCGCCAAGCATCTTTCGGGCTTGAAGAGGCTCTTCAAGCCCCACAGGCAATCGAGATGGATACCGCCCCGTGTGAAAACCAACCCGCGTAGGTGTGCAAATGGCTGCAGCTGAATACGCGTTCGTAAATCGCATTCCTTGTGCCGCGAGCTTATCGAGATTCGGCGTTCGATAGTCAGGCCGACCATAACAGCTCAGGTCGCCCCAACCCATGTCGTCGGCCAGAATGAACACGATGTTTGGACGTTCGTCGCGTCTATCCAGTCGTTGCGCCGAAATCGAGTTGACGGCCGCCAAAGCTCCGACCGTACCCGCAATGAATTCTCTTCGAGATACTTTAGACAATTGTTCGAGTGCCCATGCTTATGGGGAATTATGAAGTCTACAGATTCGTGTATATCACGCTATTGTAACAACCTCAAACCCAGCATCCCTTGCCGCGTCACTTAGCCGCTGATCGGCACAGATGAGAGGTCGATTTCTAGGCCTCTCATTGCACCAGACCAGAGCTGCCGCGAGCTGGAACGCGTCCAGCGCACGAAGCCCGTACGTCGAGGGAATAGACTCTGCTATGGACAGCAAGGCTCCATCAGGCATGATCTCGACCGCCTTTGCCCTAAATTTGCTCCAATGTCTGATCGCGCTCCTCTCGTTTGGAAGAACTTCGTGATCTTTCAATCGCTTGAATGCGCTTTGAACTTCGACGGGTGTTCCCCACCAGAGAGCCGGTTTAGGAAATCGACGAAAGGTTGTGCGTGCCTTGGAACTGAACTCCTGAACGCAGCAGAGAGGAATGATCGCGCTGGTGTCCCAAAACGCACGTTCAGTCCTCATCCCTTTCCTCTCGAATGATCCTTAGAACGTTTTCCAACGGAATGTCGGGGAGATCATCATCGTTCCAAAAATCGTCGGTCAGCGGGGTCGGATCTTCTGCCGGTCTAAGAATCCCCCGTGCTATCAGATCGCGTTCCTCGGCGTCATAGTCCTCTTCGTCATAACCATACGGTACGATCTTGGCAAATGGCACGTTCCTTTCACTTACTATTATCTCGCCGCCGCGTTTAACCTCAGCCAGATACTTGCTGAGGCCGTTTTTCAACTCTGCAATGTTCGTGGCTTTCATAACATGGCCATTATGGCCTACTTGGCCAACTTGGTCAACTCGCTATTTCCTTACCCGCTCAAATGGCATGTCCCGCACTCGCGAACCGCCGGCGTGCAGCTTATCGATCTTGCCCGAACCGTCTCGCGTGAACCAAACAATGAAGCCCTGGGCGCTGAAATGGTCTTTGTACAGAGGCTGCGGTGGGATCTTTGCTATAGGCCGTTGCACAATGAAGGCTTTGTCGCCCTCGACGGCGAAGGTAAACGTCGCCTGGGCCTCCTCGCTGTACCAATCGCCCGCGAACGACGCCAGTTCGGCAGCTGCGGGCTGCCACGGACTGCCCATTGCCGTCCGGCCTCAAGGGGGCACTTCCGAACTGCAGCTGCCCGTTCTGGATGGACGTTCTGACAGGGAAACGCGTTCGCTCGTTACGCCAGTGGCCGACATATTTCTTCAGCTCTTCTTCATTACCTTTGGCGGCTTCGGTCCTCGCCGGCTGTGGGAACGGCCCGAAGATCTCGTCAGTGACAGCCGCGGCGAGACCGCCGGAGCTCGGGCTGGTGCCGTTGCATAGTACGGCGACCGAAACCTTTTGATCAGGATAACGGGCGAGAAACGTCTGATAGCCTGCCGTCGAACCGCCGTGCGACACATCCCGCATCCCCCTGTATTTGTCGACAACCAGGCCCAGCGCGTAGCTGATCTTTCTGCCGTCATTCAGGACACCCTGTGTTTCGAGCGCTTCGACCAGCGGGGCTCCCATTGAGCGCGAATCGAGCATGGCGTTCCATTTCAGCCAATCACCGACCGTCGTTAGCATTCCGCCATTGCCGTACACGTTCATAAACGGCATGTTCAACCGCCAGGGTGCATTTGCTCCTGGCCGCGAATACCCTTGCGCCCTGCCGGGAACGAGTCGCTGATAGTCATCGCGCCATGAGCTGTTTTTCATGCCGAGCGGTTTGAACAGTCTTTCGGTGACGAAATCGCTAAACTTTTGCTTCGAAACACGCTCGACGACGATAGCCGCCAGCTGATAGCCGCTGTTGGAATATGAGTATTCGGCCCCGGGAGTAAAATCGAGTCCTTTCTGCCGAATGATCACATCAAAGGCAACGTCCTGATTGATGACCCGATCGCCGCGTCCGGCGCCCGTAAGGGCCATCACCGAACCCCAATCACGCAATCCAGCCGTGTGGTTCAGCAAATGCCTGATCGTCATCGGAGCCCCGTAATCGGGCATCTCCGGAATGTATTTTCTGACCGGATCGTTGAGGCTAAGCTTGCCTTCCTGCTGCAGCAGCACGAGAGCCGCCGCTGTAAATTGCTTAGCGACCGACCCTGACTCAAAGATCGTCTGGGGCGTGTTCGGAATGTTGTGCTCCATCTCGGCCAGTCCGAAAGCCTTTTCAAAGACTGTCTCGCCATTCAGTGAAACGCCGACCGAGCAGCCTGGAGCCGGACCGCTATGGGTCTTTGCGGCTCTTTGGAATGCTCGTTCGGCCCCGGAAATAACCGCGTCCTTAGTGGGGACTTGTGCTGTGACCACAACGCAGCCTAGAACAAGTACTGCTAAGAAGAATGGCGTATTGAAGAGTTTTATCATTTTGATAGTTGGATAAAAGCAAATTTGGATTTGGCTACTCTTTGACATATTAGTAAGGCAACGCTTGATCATGTTCGATGTTAGCGATCGGATAGATCCTGTTTCCGAATCTCCTTGTCTTCCCGTATCTGGTCCGCTAACGCATTGTCTGCGGCCTGAGCCACCAACACCTCGTGCTCTCCCTCGATACGATTTGTCGCTTCGCCCCGATAGAATGATGACGCTAAATAGAGTTCGTTTCCGAATTTAAGGAATACTTTCGTAATGGCAATGGCCGGGATCGCGAGGATAATTCCCAGCAGACCAAACAGTTTTCCGCCGGCAAGCAAGGCGATGAAAACGGCCATAGGATGCAGGTTCAATCGCCCGCCAAGGATTCGAGGCGTCAAAATGTAGCCTTCGATCGTCTGGACCGCGACAAACACTCCGACCACACCGGCTATTTCCCAGACCCGTCCACCGGTCGCGAGGGTCAGCATTACCGCGAGGATCATGCCGATCGCGGTGCCGATATACGGGATCACATTTAGAAACCCTGCTATCAGAGCAACGGCCGCCCACGCCGGCACCCCAAGAAACCAGAATCCCACGGCATAAAGCACGGCCATTATCATGGCTATCAGAAGCTGACCGCGCACGTAGGATTCGAGTATGCGGCCCGACTCATCAAACAGCCGGCTGAATGGATCGCGGTACCGCGGCGGAATGAGCCTCTCGACCGAATCTCGCCAGCGAGGGAAATCGAGCAGTATATAGAACACAAAAAAAGGAACCAACAGCAGGTCGAGCGAGGCAATTATCGCCGCAAATACCGCGGCACCGCCCGTTCGACCCGCTGTTATCTTGCCTTCCGAATCGATCGTAGCGGGTGTCGGGGCCGCGACATTCTCGTTGTAAAACGTGACTGGGTCTGACAAAAACTGCTCGATCTTGTCACCCGCAACACGCTCGAGAGCGGGTGAGAATCGTCGCAAAAAATTACGTTGGTCTTTAGCGTTTTGAGGGGTAAAGCTCTCGATCGTCCGCTGCACGGCACGCGATGTCTGAGACCAGATCTCAGGCACCACGTACGAAACAAAGGCCGCGACTGCGAGCGTGAGGGAAAGTATCGCGACAAATGACGCGATCGACCGCGAGATCCCGATGCGCTCAAGCCGGCGGACAAACGGATGCAGCAGATAAGCAAGCGCGACCGATGCCAAGCCCGGCAGGATCACGACCGAGCCGATCGTGTACAAGACATACAGAATTATGACCGAGATGACGACCGTCGGCACCCAGCGAAACCACCAGAATGGCGATCTCCAGCCATTGGATCGTGTCTGAAGGTCGGATTGTTCCATTATTTAATCCGGGGAGATTTCTGATCTGATCAATCGCTCGGTTAACTCAGCAATTCCTTCGGCCAGGCGTCGTATTCATCTCTCATTTGCCGTAACAAACTCATCTGGCTGGATCGAACTCGGCTTTCTCTTATATAACAGGCGGTTGATCAGCACTGAGAACTTCACGAAAAGTTTTCCAGCCATCAGGCGTTTTTCTGATCAGGACCATAAAGGTCATCGTCTCCTCTAATGGAGATTCATAGCCATGAGCAGGGATCGTCAGCTTATCGCTTCCAAACGCGTAGGCCCATTCGCTACTTATCACCTCCAACTCCACAGGGCAGACTTCGAATGTCGCGCCCGGCGGCAGCTCCGGCCTTGAATCAAACATCGCTTTGAGCGCGTTTAGGCCCTGAATAGGGGGGCGGCCAGGCATTGAAACAATCGCATCGTCGGTAAACGCCGACGCATACATGTCGACATCGTTTGTTGCATAAGCGGTCTTTACGGTTTCAGCCAGTTCAGTCAGGGCCGCTCGGATCTGAGCAAAGTCATCATTATTCGTTACGGGTGAATTCATATTTGGCGAAGTCACAGTTTTTAACAAGTCGCGAGCCCCGAATCTAGAGCGGTTATCAGTTCATCGACAGTGTCATTTGACGAATTCAGCATCAGGCCGGTCCGGATAACATTGCCGTAAAGCCCGCCTTTGCCAATGAGAACGCCGCGGCGCTTTGTCTCTTCAAAGATCTTCAGAACAGATTGCGGATCGGGTTCTTTGGTTTTGGGGTCTTTTACAAGCTCTATCGCCTGCATGATGCCCATTCCTCGAACCTCGCCGATGATGGAATACTTTTGCTGGAGATCGAGGAGCCGGTCGTGGAAATAATCCCCGACGATGCGGCAATTTGTCCTCAGGTCGTCTTCTTCGATGACCTTGATCACCGCGAGGCCGACGGCCATTGAGACGGGGTTACCGCCGAAGGTCGAAAAAGTGAGGCCGGGGAATGCATCCGCGACCTCTGGTGTTGCGATGGTCCAACCTATCGGCACGCCGTTGCCCATGCCTTTTGCCGACGTAATAATATCCGGCTCGACGCCATAATGCTCGATCCCGAACCATTTATCGCCGGTCCGGCCCCAAGCCGTCTGCACTTCGTCGGAAATGAACAAACCGCCGTGATTTTTAGTGATCTCGTGAACCCGTTTGAAATAGTCCTTGGGGGGCACGATAAACCCACCCACACCGAGGATCGTTTCCGACATAAATGCCGCGATCTCACCCGTCGTCGTTGTCTGTATCAGCTCCTCAACGTCATTTGCGCATGCAAGCCCGCAATTATCGGGCGTCGCGTTGAACGGGCAGCGATAGCAATACGGCGCGTGGGCGTGCACGAAACCCGCTACCTGCGACGCCATCGGCTTCCACGTCGAATGCCCGATAGTTGAAAGAGCAGTCGCCGAGCGGCCCGCATAGCTATGCCTAAGCACCACAACCTCGCTATTTCCTGTCGCGAGTTTTGCGGCGAGAATCGCGGTATCGTCGGCCTCCGTTCCGCTATTGGTAAAAAAAGATTTCTTCAGACGGCCGGGTGATATTTCAGCCAGCTTTTCCGCAAGATCGCCCTGCGGTCCGTTGGCATAGAGTGTCGAGGTGTGCGCGATCGTATTCACCTGATCGATCCATGCCTTGTTAACCCGCGGCTCGGCGTGTCCGACGCTGACCGTCAGCACGCCGCCGAAACAATCCAGATATCTATTCCCCTGGTCGTCCCAGACATGTTCGCCTTCGCCTTTTACAATAGCCAAAGGCTCCTGATAATAGGTCGCGACGGCGGGAAAAAGAAATTCTTTGTGCTTTCGGATCGCGTCTGAAAGTGTGGCTCGGTGTTCTTTCTGGATCATATTGATAAAGAGTTGTTTCGTCCTACCTCGTTACGCGCGAATGATACCTCGTAAAGAGGACAGGAATATCTTGAGATGGCAATGCGGATAATACCAGAAACGATGGTCGATTAGAAGAACTTTACAGGGCACTTTGTTGTTGACCGGTGAAAAATAGGGTATTTTCCCGGCATGTTTGTTATACTATCCGTCGACCACATAATCCCGATCACACAAAAACACAAATTAACTTTGGAGAATCTAATGTCGACCTTTTCCCGCGTCTTTCCACTTGCGTTGATCTCAGCTGCAATTCTTCTCAATCTTGTGCTGGCGACTGGCGCCCAGACGGAACCGCCAGCCCGTGAATTATACGAGAAAATTAAAGCCTTTAACCTTAATGGGGGCATAATCGACGTTTCAAACCTTGTAGTGAAACGGGACCGTGCCGTAATGACATTTACAGGGTCCTTCTATCTTGAGACACCCGTCGATGGAAAGGTAACCGGTGCGGTGTTTATCGGAAACGGTTCCTTCAAGGCCGATCCCCCACCCAACGATTTCGAGAAAGCTAACCTCAAACGCCTTTCAAATACAGAGACAATCTCTTCGGATTTTACGAATGCCTTTTTCCGTTTTACCGATGACACTGCCGTAATGATCGGGAAGGAACCCCAGGCACGAGCGCCGATTGCTCAGGCTCTTAAAATAGCTTCCGATGCAAATACGAGAGCACTTCGTGAGACCGGGGCAAATATCGCATCACGAGTGGTTCTCTCACTTGTCAACAATGAAGATCCCGGATTCTTTTTTGCTACCTTTGACGGTGGCAGGTCAGGCCGCTTCAGCTATGTCCTGGATCATCAAAATCGGATCCCAACCTCCTATTTCGATATTAATGGGGGAGAAAAGGGACTTATTTACTCATACAATTCGACTGTATACAGAGCCGAGCCATCGCTCGCGTTCTATTCTGAGAGCGACTACGCACGGTCTATCGTCGGCTATTCGGACATGCACGATCTGGTCGACATCGAGCATTACAGTATGGATGTGGATCTCCGGTCGCCGAAGAGCAAATTGGGACTTCGGTCGAAACTGAGAATGAGATCGTTGGTCAACGGGATCTCGGCCATTCCATTTGTGATCGGGGAATCGTTGAGCGAGTACGAAAGTGCACGTCTGAAAAAACAGATGCGGGTAAAAGCTGTCCGTAGCGGCCAGAATGAGGTCCTTTTCGTGCAGGAAGACTGGGAAGGCGGCTTGACGGTGTTCCTTCCCAAGGCCGCGGCCCTTAACGAGTCGATTGAGCTCGAATTCGACATCGAGGGTGATTTCCTTCGCGATGGAGGAAGGATCGCTCACTGTTCTTATCCGGTCTCGAATACTACCTGGTATCCCAGGCACGGGTATCTCGACAGGGCCACCTATGACCTGCGGTTTCTGCATGCCAGGAAACTCAAGGTTGCAACCGTTGGGTTGCGGGCGAGCGAACTTGAATGGCCAGAGGACAAAAATGTTGTTTCCACCAATTACAAGATGTCACAGCCAGTGGCCCTGGTCACCTTTGCCCTTGGCCCGTGGCAGCGGCATATTCAAACAGTTAAATTTGAAGGTACCGATATCTCGATCCCGCTGGAATTTAATTCCATAATGGGAGACGTACTGCCGATCAAAGAGAGCTTTATCCTGGCAGAACTCAACAACAATGTGCGTTATTTCAATGCTCTATTCGGAACTTATCCGTATGAATCCTACAGCGCAACGTTTCACCCATTCGGCTTCGGGCAGGGTTTCCCCTCAATGCTGATGATCCCGCCGGCCGACCGCTCGAGTAAGTATACGTTTGCGTTCATTTCACATGAAACCGCCCACCAGTGGTGGGGCAACATTGTTTCATGGCGGTCATACCGGGACCAATGGCTAAGTGAAGGCTTTGCCGAATATTCGGGCGTACTTTACACCGGACTTCGTGATGGCAAAGGCTCTGGCCGTTCACTGCTTGACGATATGCGCAATTCCCTGAAAAACCCGCCGCGGACCCTTACAGGCGTCGGCTCAGGGAAACTGAATGATGTCGGTCCGATCATTCTTGGGCACCGACTGCATTCCTCAAAAACATTGGGGGCTTACCAGTCGCTTATCTACAACAAAGGCGCGTTGGTTCTACGGATGATGCACTTTTTACTTAGCGACCCTGTAACCGGCAAGGATGAGGCATTCTTCGCCATGATGAAGGACTTCGTCGAAAAATACAGGAACAAGGCGGCCTCGACCGACGATTTCCGCATGGTGGCTAACGCCCATTTTGCCAATTCGCCCATCGGAAAACGATATGAGCTTACTGACCTGAACTGGTTCTTCCAGCAGTGGGTCTATAACACGGAAATGCCGTCGTACAAGATCGAGCATTCGGTGCAAACGGCTCCCGACGGTTCTTTTCAACTAGTCGGAACCGTGAGCCAATCGGGCGTCGATGAGCGTTTCTTTATGCCAATACCGATCCGCATTAGCTTCGGCGGTAATAGGATCGCCATGGGAACGATTGCAGCATTCGGACCGACAACTCCGATCCAGCTAAAGCTTCCGATGAAACCCGAGAAGATCGAGATCGACCCGGATAAATGGGTTCTGGCAGACAAAATCTCGGTAAATTAGGCTGCTGCCGAATGTACACCTGATGAGGCATATCTTCCAGAAGGTATGCTTTTTTTCTTTTGGATCCGACGAATTTGGTCTGCCGTCATCAGTCAGTGGTGCTGCCCGGATATCCGCAGGCCCATTTCTCAAGTTTCCCTCAACCACCCTTCAACCTTTTCTCAAGCAGGATCTATTAATTTGGTCACATCAAGCGGCGGAGCAGATCTATCCCAGGCAACGCGTACTTGGCAAACTTTTGAAAAACAAGTGAGGGGAAAATGAATAGCATATTTAATAAAACCAATAAAACGTCCTTTGTACTGCTCTGCACCGTTGCGGTCTTGCTGGCAGGAGTATTGATCTTTGACATGAGGAGTACCGCGAGTGCCTCCGGTATAGCTCAGTCAGTTATCGTACAGCTCAATGACGAGCCCGCAGCCGTTTGGAAAGCTCGCCAGCAACAGGCCGGGATCGCTGTCAGCGACGAAAGCCTTCAGGAATATCGAAATTCGATCACTGCGAAACAAAATCAATTCCTCGCCGAGTTGGAAACTCGCGGGATAAATTATCAAATGGACGGCGTAGACGTGCCCGGTCTCGATGGCAGCACCGCGATGCGGGCCGATTATCGATTCACACTGGTTCTGAACGCAGTCACGCTTATGGTTCCCGGATCGGCGATCGAAACGATCAGGTCGATGCCCGAAGTCAAGAGCGTCAAGCCGAACGATTATCTGACGCTTAACCTCGACAAGAGCGTCGCCTACATAAATGCTCCGGCGGTATATGGCCAGTACCCGGAATTGACTCCGTTCGATGATTTTCGCGAGGGTTACGAAGGCCAGGGAATTAATGTCGCGGTCCTCGATACGGGTATCGACTGGTCGCACCCGATGTTCGGAGGCGACCCAACGCCCCCCAGACTCGGCGTAGCACCGCCGACAGCCGCTGCCAATTCAAACAAAAAGGTCATTTATTACATGTCATTCTCTGGCGGTCTTATAGATGATTTCGGCCACGGCACCGCCGCTGCTTCTAATATTGCGGGCTATCTGGCGATGGCCCCGGGTGCCGACATGATCCCGGGCACCGCAGATGACAAGCGGGTTCACGGCGTTGCTCCTCAAGCACGACTGATGGGTTACAAGGTTTGCACCGGAACAGGCAGCTGCGTTTCGGCGTCGACGATCCTTGGCATCGAGGACGCAGTCTCGCCGTTCACACTCACACTCCAGCCTAAGCCGGTCGCACATGTCATAAATCTTAGCCTCGGCGGAGTTGGCGGGCCAGACAGTGCCACCGCGGTTGCATCGGATAATGCCGCACTGCTGGGAACGACCGTCGTTGCCTCGGCCGGCAACTCCGGCCCGGGTGACGGAACTGTCGGGGCTCCTGCTGCAGGACGGCACGTTATCGCCGTTGGAGCTACGACACATCCCGGAGCGGCAAATTCTACCTGGTCCGCAGATCTTTTACAGGCCAATACGATCCCGACGGCACTCGTCGGTCCTGTGACTCCGGCATCAGGATTGGCGGCCGCCTCGGAATTCAATCGCGTCAAGCTATATAAGATGGCAGGCACACCAGACCCTGCGGCGGGCTCGGTTGCCCAGCGATACGTGTTTGTCAATATGGCCGCGACAGGTACAACGTATCCGGCAAACGTCAGCGGTCGAATAGCCCTGGTGAAGGGATCGGGCCTCGGTGCGACATTCTTTGACAGGTGTGCTCGAGCATCGTCTGCAGGCGCGGTTGGCCTGATTTTGATCTCGACAACGACCAATCCGACGGCCGTTAAAGGAACGATTCCCTGCTCGATAGTGTCTCCGGCAGACGGCGAGGTCCTGATCGACGCCATCTCGTCGACGGATAACAACGCAGTAGACCCGCCAAATGGCACTTTGTCAGAACTGCCGATCAGAATGAATCCGTTTCTTACAAACGTATTTCAGGGTGAGACAGCCAGTTTTAGTTCGCGTGGCCCAGTCCAGGGACTCGGACAGGTAAAGCCTGACGTTACAGCACCGGGTGTTGCGGTCCTTAGCGCCACAGTCGCGGTAGGAGCTGCTACGACGGGGGGCGGAACGATGTTTGACCCTTCGCGCTATATTCCGGCTACAGGAACAAGCTTTTCGGGACCTCACGTCGCCGGAGTGGCCGCATTGATCAAGCAGTCCCGGCTCAATTGGTCGCCCGACATGATCCGAACGGCGATGATCAACACGTCTACAAATTTGCGACGTGCAGACGGCTCGTCGAAAACCGATGGTAATACGGCGGATTCTATCAATGAGCAGGGCGGCGGTCTGGTTGACACGGCTGCTGCAGTGGGTACGCCGGCGCTGATGGGCGTTCAAGGGGACGGCTTAACGGCCCCGGGAATTCTGGGCAGCCATTCATTTGGTGAGAAAGCTGTCCTCAATAACAGGATCAGCAACAGATATGAAGTGACGGTTACGATACGCGATGTATCCGGACAGGGCGGAACCTACAATCTTTCGACCGTGGACAATCGTTCGACGACCATGACGGGTGTCTCGACTTCGGTGAGTAACTCCAGCGTGTCGGTCCCCGCAAACGGAAGCGCCAGCTTTACTGCTTCGATCACCATCGACGGTAACGTCGTCCGATCAACTGATATTCGCCAATTCCAGTGGTATGTCGTAGCGACGAATGGCAGCAAGAAACTGAGAATGCCGATGTACCTTCAGGCGACACCGAGCCTTCCGTCGGATGATATTTCGTCGTCAGTAACCAATACCTATACCGGCACGGTTCTGGCCAGTGATGCAGGGGTCCAGCGAGATAACGGCCTGTTTCTGCTCGAAGGAGCAACTTATGTCGATGTACCTGTAGAGATCGATGCCTCGACCCTCAAGCTGGATGCAGCTCTAACGTGGGACATTGCCGCATCGTCGCCGGAGGCCGGTGCCGGCATTCCGGATCTTGATTTCATGCTCTACGATCCGAACGGAAATGAGATCGGAAGTTCCGGGAATGGTGATACCCATGAACGGATCCAGGCCAACACGACCATTCCAGGGACCTACATATATCGGGTCTATGGTTGGGCTAATGGGCCAACGGATTTCCAGATAGCCAGCACAGAGCTAAGGGGAGGATCAGCACCCGTGGCGCAGCCGATCGCAGCTGACTTCGTTTCTGGTGATGTCAGGTACGATTTTGACGGCAAGTATGAGTTGAAATGGCAACCGCAGGGAGCGGTCGAAGCTTATGAGATCGAAACCTCGACCGACGGCGTTAACTGGACTGTTGCAGGTACAACCAATGGCAGCACGACAAAAGCTAACTTTTCGAACACTGCTGACGGCACCTACAGCTATCGCATTCGCTCGATCACAGCCGGAAAGATCGGAAAATACGTAACGGTGCCCAGCAATGTCGTAAGCATTACGGTCTCACGAAGGGTCGAGATCAATGCCACGAAAATGATCTCTCCGATCAACCGCAGTATTACATTCCCGGCTGGAGCGACTGAACTGGTCACTGCCTTAAAAAACACGTCAACAACGACCTTCTATCCGCATATTCGGTTCATTATCGTTG
Source organism: Pyrinomonadaceae bacterium (assembly GCA_041751355.1). Taxonomy (GTDB): domain Bacteria; phylum Acidobacteriota; class Blastocatellia; order Pyrinomonadales; family Pyrinomonadaceae; genus OLB17. The sequence goes on along the minus strand of JBGSXN010000035.1, from coordinate 12,448 downwards.
ATGTACAGTCGACAGGCCGAACGGTCCGGGTCTCGAATGCGGACAATGGCGGTGACGGTGTCAGCGGTCAGGCAATTTTCGACTATTCAAGCCTGATCGACGGCGGTGACTTGACCGCGAATGAAGAGAGCGGGGACCGAACGATCCGGTTCAGCAATCCGAATACCGTCTTGTTCACCTTCACTGCTAAGATCAGGGCATATACCCTTAAGGGTACTGCCACATCGGCTGGCGGCTCCGGAGACGGTTCCGGAACCGACGGAAGCGGTGACGGCACAGGATCGGATTCCGGGGATCTCAGCGGACTGACCGACAATCTGCTGAAATTCGCGGTAAACCCTCTGACGAGGACGGTTAGCATCACTCTCTTAAATTAGAGTTGATGCAGCCAGCAACGGAAGAGGCTGTCCGAAAGGGCAGCCCCTTTTTTGTGCCCGGGCCAGAGATGTGTTTCTCATTTGATCGGTCCAATGATGTATGGCTCGGGCATTGGCCTCAAGAAGTGTACCGCGGCCATCTTTTACTTTGGCTAGACGGTTTGCCATTATTAAACAACGGGGCCTGATGTATTTGGGCCCCAGGATTAAAGCATGAAAGCTGAAAATCATGATGTTTTGATTGTCGGCGCCGGTGTGATCGGCCTGTCGATCACCCGTGCTCTGCATAAACGCGGCGTCAAGCGGATCGCTGTTTTCGACGCGGGCGTATGCGGCAAAGAGGCGTCGTGGGCGGCGGCCGGGATGCTCGGGCCGCAGGCCGAGGCTGATGAGACCGGTGCGTTTTTCGATCTCTGCTGCGAATCACGCGATCTTTATCCAGCGTTGGCGGCGGAACTGCTTGACGAGACCGGCGTCGACATTGAGCTTGATCGTGCCGGTACGCTTTTTTTAGCATTCTCAGATGAAGATGTGCAAATTCTCAGCGGACGATACGAATGGCAGCGAGCTGCGGGGCTTGCGGTTGAAAACCTCGAGTCCGCGCAGGTCCGTCGTGCCGAGCCGTTCGTCTCGCCCGACGTCCGCGGGGGGCTGTATTTTCCAAACGATTGGCAGGTCGATAACCGCAAGCTCTGCCTTACGCTTCGGCGGTATTGTGAAATAAACGAGATCCGCATCTATGAAAATACTTCGGTCGACGGCCTGATCAGCGATGACGGACGGGTTACCGGCATCCAAAGCACCGGCAGTTCTCTTAGTGCGGGCCAGGTAGTTGTCGCTGCGGGCGCTTGGACCACAAAGATATTGTTCGGTGAAAAGCAGCTTCCGCTCAAGGTCGAACCGGTTCGCGGCCAGATGATCGCATTAAACACCGCCAAGCGCTTATTTGAGCGTGTGATCTACGGCAGCAGCGGATATATCGTACCCCGGCTAAATGGGCAAATTCTCGCTGGTTCGACAACCGAGATGGTAGGCTTCCAACGCGACACAACCGATACGGCGGCATCATCGCTTTTCAATATGGCTTGCCGGATCGCACCGAGTCTGGTTAATCTCGAGATTGCCGACCATTGGGCCGGTTTGCGGCCGCGTTCGCCGGACGGCTTGCCGGTCATTGGCCGCATCGAAGGTATCGACGGCCTTTATCTGGCTACCGCGCACTATCGCAATGGCATTTTGCTTGCGCCGTCCACAGCCCGGATAGCCGCAGCGGATATTGTCGAGGGCGGCAATTCAGTCTATTCGGCGATCTTTGGGCCGGACCGCTTTCGCCTCAGGGCCGTTCGCACCGGAAACTGATCTCATATGCATTTTTTCGCAATAATCATAATTTTACTGGCTATAATTTCTGCCGGAGCACAATCCGGCCGGACGATCGAGCCGGCAGAGTCAAACGGAGCCGCCGCGGCGGCAGAGATAACCGTAAAGGAACTTTTCAATGAGGCGAACGGGTATGTGCGAGCCCGAGTCGACGAATTTGAAGCTAAGAAGGTCCGATTCAGCGAGAAACTGTTATCGAACGCCAAACTGGAACAGCGGCAGCTCGCAGCTAAACACGCTGCGACTGCCGGCCAGAGAAAAGACCTCGCGGGCGAAGATCTTTATTATCTCGGCATGCTCCACTGGATCGCCGAGAATATGGAGGGCACTGCCGAAAGCCTGAAAAGGTTCATTGCCGAACCCACCGCCGCTGCCGAACGCCGACAGACGGCGCGATCGATCACCATTGTCGCCCTCGCCAAGCAGCGAAAAACGGATGAGGCCGAGGCAATTCTGGCTGATTATCAAAAGGCAGAGCCGAAAAGGCTGACCGAAATGGCCCGAATCAGCGGCGAGATGGCAAAAGCCTATCAGCTCAAAAAAGCATTCGTTCTAATGGCCCCGCACGCCCAGGCGGCTTATGACGCATCAAAAGGGCTTTTGAAAGAAGCCTCGTCGCGGGCCCGAGGCCTCGATGAGATACTCGATGCCGGAATGCTCGTGTACGAGGCGTTTCGGGATTCGGGCGAACAGAGACAGGCAGATGATGCCCTCGACGATATGCGGATCACAGCGGCCTCCGTCGAGTCACCGAGTTTTTATTACTACGCCGTCGACCAGAAGATCAAATATATGATCGAGACTGGGCGAAAAAAACAGGCGTTGGAGCTTTACACCGCGTCGATGGCCTTGGCGGCAAAGGAACTCACGGTTAAATCCGCCGCTGATAATGTAATATCGCGTCTGCGAAAACGCGATCGACATTATAGGCTGCTCGGTGAGCCCGCTCCTGAATTACCGTCGGTCGATCAATGGTTCCCCGGCACCCCGAAAACGTTTGCCGAACTTAGAGGCAAGGTCGTTCTGATCGATTTTTGGGCGACATGGTGCGGGCCGTGTTTCGAGGCCTTTCCGCACTTGATCGAGTGGCAGCAGGAATTCGCGGCGGATGGATTTGAGATTCTCGGCGTCACGAGATATTACGGAAAGAACGGCCGAATGCCGGCGGAACGGCCTGCCGAGATCGAGGCTCTAAAGCGTTTCAGGGAAAAGGAAAAGCTGACCTATGATTTTGTGGTCGGCAGCGACCAGAGTATCCAATTACTCTATGGCGGCACCGCTCTTCCGACTGCCGTTTTGGTCGACAGAAACGGCGTGATACGTTACATTGAATCCGGCACGAGTGAAACCCGTCTGAACCAAATGCGGGAAATGATCTTAAAGCTGATGGCGGAAAAGTGACAGATGCCTAAGAACGGCCGAAACGGTTCACCGGAAAAGGCGAACACACAGGGTCTATACGACCGCATAGCCGATGTTCAAAATATCGCTATGAAGCTTAACGGCTATCGCGCTTCGGTAGCCAAATATCTGCGTTCGCTCGATCTTGAGGTCGGGCCCGATTCGCTGGTGCTGGACGCCGGCAGCGGCACGGGGATTGTCACGCTCGCGTTTCAGGACGCCGGATTTATCCCGCGCAGGATGATTGCCCTCGACCTCTCGTTCAATTCGCTTAAACTGTCTCGTTCCGAGCTTACCAAGCGAAAACAATACACCAATAAAACAGACGCAGTTCAAGGTAACATTCTCAAGCTGCCGTTTCCAGACGATACGTTCGACCTCGTGATGATGTGCGGTGTGCTCGAATATACGCCGCTCGATGACGGCCTCAGCGAAACTGCCCGCGTATTAAAACGAGGCGGGCGACTCGTGCTGCTACCGGTTAAACAGTCGGTTGTCGGCAGCGTCCTGGAGCTGCTTTATAACTTCAAGATCCACCCGGTTGATAACGTCCGCGAGGCTGCGTCGAAGTATTTCAAGATCCTTGATAAACGCGAATTTCCAAAGACCGAGCCTATCGCGTGGTCCAAAACGATCTTTCACCTGGAGAAAAAGTGACTGGCCGGCCGCTGATCATTGGTCATCGTGGCGACAGCTTTCACGCACCGGAAAACACGTTGGCAGCGCTGCAAATGGCGGTGGATAAGGGGGCTGACGGGGTAGAATTCGATGTCCGGCTGGCAGGCGACAATGTCCCGGTGGTCATTCACGACCCTACGCTGGAACGTACCGGAGCACGAAAAGACGCTGTTAAAAGGCTCACATCGAAAGAACTGGGCGGCATCGATGTTGGCTCATGGTTCAATGCCCGCTTTTCGCGGTTTGCTGACCCGAAATTCTCCTATGAAACCGTGCCGACATTCGAGGCTGTTCTCGCACAGTTTCAAGATTTTGGCGGCTTGGTTTACGTCGAATTGAAATGCGAGCCCGACGACGGTGCCGCACTTGCCAGGGCGGTGTGTGATTTAGTCCGCGGCTCAGGTTTGCTGCCGCATATCATCGTCAAGAGTTTCAATCTGGCAGCAATTGGCTCGGTGCGATGCCATTTACCCGAGGTGCAGACCGCAGCCTTGTTCTCGCCAAAGATCATGGATTTTCTGCGGCGCAAAAAGCATATGGTGAAGCTCGCCCATGAGGTCGGGGCACATCAAATCTCGCTCCACCGCTCACTCGCAACAAAGAGTGTTGTCAGACTCGCGGCTGAGATTGGAATGCCCGTGACCGTTTGGACCGCCGACAACCCAAAGTGGATTAAACGCTGCCGGATATCGGGAATCAAAGCGTTAATTACAAACGACCCGGGCCGGATGATTGCGGCACGCGACGCTTTAGCCAAAGCCCCAGGGTTATAGGCAGTGATTCTTGCCTCAGGATGGCATTACGCATAAACTCGATGTATAGCCCAAGGCAATCGAAAAAATGAAATTTTACGACGACATACTCGCGCTCATTGGCAAAACGCCGATGGTCCGCGTTAACCATATAACCAAACAACACAACATAAAGGCCCGGGTCTTTGCGAAGATGGAGAGCCTCAATCCCGGTTACTCGGTAAAGGACCGCATCGGTATATCGATGATCGACTGGGCCGAAAAGGAAGGTATTCTCAAGAAGGGCGGCACGATTATTGAGGCCACTTCCGGCAATACAGGTATAGGCCTCGCTCTGGTTGCCGCTGTTCGCGGATATAAATGCATTTTTATCCTTACCGATAAGGTCTCTGTCGAAAAGATGCGGTACCTTAAATCGCTCAGTGCCGATATCGTAGTTTGCCCCTCGGCCGCAAAGCACGGAACGCCCGACCATTACGTCGAAACAGCGAAACGCATCTCGTCTGAAACCCCTAATTCGTTCTACCCCGATCAATATAATCATCCCGCAAATCCCGCTGCCCATTACCGGACAACTGGGCCCGAGGTCTGGGAAGACACAGAGGGAAAGATTACCCACTTCGTGGCAAGTATCGGCACGGGAGGAACAATTACAGGCACCGGTCGGTATTTGAAAGAAAAGAACCCTGATATCAAGATCATCGGCGCCGACCCGTATGGGTCGATCTTTAAGACATACAAAGAGTCGGGTCATGTCCCCGAGGCCACGCCTTATTTAGTAGAAGGCATCGGACAGAGCCTGCCCGTTGGCAACGCCGACATGAAGATCATCGATGAGATCCTCAATATAACCGACCGCGACTCTTTTGAATATGCCCGTCTGCTTTCTCGACGAGAAGGTATTTTCTGCGGCGGCTCGACCGGCACCAATTTCGCAGCTGCTCTAAAGGTCGCAAAAGACCTCGACGAATCCGGAGTCGTCGTGTTTATCGTGTGCGATACGGGCGAACATTATTTGAGCAAGTTCCATTCTGACGAATGGATGAAGGAAAAGCTGCTGCTTGAACCGCAGCGCATTACCGCCAGCCTGATCGCTGAAACCAAAGATTCAGGCGCACCGGCTAATCTGATATTCGTTTCGCCGGAAGAGACAGTCGGAGCCGCCCTCGCCCTGATGAGCGAGAACGGCGTAACGCAGATTCCCGTACTTGAAGATCACCAGTCCGTCGGCAGCTTGAGAGAAAGCCACGTGCTCACCAAATTGCTGGTCGATCGTGATTTGCTCGACTCAAAAGTCGGCGATGTCATGGATAAGAGCTTTCCGGTGGTTGACATGGACACGAATTTGGCCGATATAAAGAATAAGTTAACGAAGTCACCCGCGGTCGTGGTCGAAGATTTCAAACGCATAACATCGATCATCACCCGCTCGGACGTTCTCGATATTCAGAGATAGGTTAAACCGAACTGATGGGTAACGAATCAGATAAAACAGGCACGGACGCCGTTTGGTCGATGCCCGAACCTATATTTCGTTCGTCCGCGGGTAATAGCCTTCGCGGCCCCAAGCCCGATGTCGGGGACATTGAGAATGAGATGATTACGAATAAAGAACCGGAAATTAATATGGATAATGAAGAAAAAGACGTTGTCGAAGCCACTACCGACCCACAGGGAGAGAACGCTATCGAGAAAGAGGAGCGGGGTGACAAACTTGGAGCTTCGATGACTGCCGTTGGCCTGCTAGCCCTGCTAGGTGCCGCCGTTGTCTTCCTGCTGGTCTATTTCCTGTTTTTCAGGACAGTCGTTCCGGACGCTCAATAGAGGATGTCCGCAAACTAACTATAAGGCCGTGCGCACAAGGATAATTGCAGAAGCCCGCGCACCTAATTGGCGACTTTTCAGACACCCTCCTCAATGACCACTGATGATCAAGGGTGGGTCATATCTTCGGCCCGGACGAGTTCGTCAAATCGTTCCTCGGTCAAGAGTCCCAGTTCAACTGCAGATTCCTTCAATGAGATTCCCTTCTTGTGAGCGTTCTTGGCAATTTTCGCCGAATTATCGTAACCAATGTGCTGATTGAGAGCGGTGACCAGCATTAACGAATTTCGCAGGTAATGGTCGATCTGCTCTCGGTTTAACTCAATTCCCTTTATACAGTAATCGACAAAACCGTGACAGGCGTCATGCAGCAGCCGGACAGAATGAAGGAAATTGTGGATCATCACGGGCTTGAAAACATTTAGCTCAAAATTGCCCTGCGAACCCGCAAACCCGATCGCCGCGTCATTGCCAAAGACCTGTACCGCAACCATCGTCATGGCTTCTGACTGGGTCGGATTAACCTTTCCGGGCATGATCGAGCTTCCCGGTTCGTTTTCGGGGAGCGTTATTTCCCCGACACCGCAACGCGGGCCGGAGGCGAGCCAGCGAATATCGTTCGCGATCTTCATCAGGCTGACCGCTAGTGTTTTTACTCCTCCCGAAGCAAAAACGATCTCATCGTGGGCGGACAAGGCGGCAAATTTATCAGGATGGGATTTGAATGACAGCCCAGTCAATTCGGCGATTTTCGCGGCTGCACGTTCGGCAAATTCTGGATGCGAATTCAGCCCGGTGCCGACGGCGGTACCGCCAATGGCGAGATCGAGCAGGCCGGGCATCACCATCCGCAGCCGATCGATGTCCCGCTCGATCAGGCTCGCCCACCCGCCGAATTCCTGACCAACTGTCATCGGTGTCGCGTCCTGCAAATGTGTCCGGCCGATCTTTACTACGTCGGCGTATTCCTTTGCCTTGGCATCGATCGCGTCGTGGACTTTCTGAACCTCGGGTATCAGCGCGGTCATCCGTTCAGCGGCAGCGATGTACATTGCGGTCGGAAAGGTATCATTCGACGACTGAGATTTATTTACATCATCGTTTGGATGCACGGGCGTTTTCGAACCCATCTCACCGCCGGCGATCTCGATCGCGCGGTTTGAGATCACCTCGTTGGCGTTCATATTGGTCTGCGTACCCGAACCGGTCTGCCAAACCCGCAGCGGAAAATGCTCGTCAAGTTTACCCTCGATGACCTCGTCGGCAGCCTGGACGATCAGGTCTTTCTTTTCGGCCGAAAGTTTGCCGAGGTCGAAATTAACGATGGCCGCCGCCTTTTTCAGTATTCCGAGGGCGCGAATGACCTCACGGGGCATCACGTCGAACCCGATATCGAAATGCTTGAGCGACCGCTGTGTCTGGGCTCCCCAATATGCACTTGTAGGCACCTCGATCTCGCCCATTGAGTCGGTCTCTGTGCGTGTATTAACTGCTTTTTCCGTTGCTTCTGACATATTTTTTTGAATTGCTGTATCTCGAATTTTACATCAGTTACGATTCATCAGAAAGCCGCGCAGATCGCGGCCCGAACATACTTCGCGAGACTACCCAGTTCGTTTTTGTTAAACTCTTCGCTTGGCCGCCGCCGGTTAACCTCAATGACTTCGACCCTTCAGAGACTTAAGATCACTTTGGCGATGATCAAGTTTGAGCATACGCTCTTTGCATTGCCCTTTGCCTTTCTGGGAGCTCTGCTGGCGGCAAATGGGCTGCCCACGCTCTGGCAGATAGTCTGGATTACGATCGCGATGGTCGGGGCACGGTCGGCCGCAATGACCTTTAATCGAATTGTCGATCGCGATATCGACGCTGAGAACCCTCGCACGGCCGGACGCGAGTTACCCAGCGGAAAACTGTCGGTCGGCTTCGCGTGGGCATTTCTGTATGCCTCGATCGGAGTTTTTGTACTTGCCGCTTACATGCTCAACTGGATGACGTTTGCTCTATCACCGGTCGCTCTGTTGATCGTGCTCGGTTACTCATACGCGAAGCGGTTTACCTCGTTTGCTCATCTCTTTTTGGGTATCGCCCTGGCGATCTCGCCGTCGGCGGCATGGATCGCCGTGCGGGGCACCATTGACGAAGAACTGCCCTTGCTGCTATCGCTTTTCGTACTGATGTGGACAGCCGGTTTTGACGTTCTTTACGCTTGTCAGGATTTTGATTTTGACAGGCGTGCCGGAATGAAGTCGATACCGGCTCGTTTCGGTGTGAAAAATTCGCTATGGATCGCAAGGCTTTTTCACGTGCAGGCATTTATAGTACTGGTCCTGGTCTATCTCGTTTCAGGCCTCGGCGTGGCGGCACTTGGCGGCGTTATTGCCGCTGGCGTCCTGCTCGCGTATCAACATACGCTGGTCAGCCCGAAAGATCTTTCCCGGATGAACGCGGCGTTTTTCACTGCCAATGCATTTGTCAGCATTATCCTTCTGGCGGCGTTTGGAACGGCCGTTTTTCTAAAATAAGTTGTGAACATATCGCTCGAGACATTTAGCGAAGAGCTGAGAGAAATGCTTCGAAATGCCGGCCGCACCCGGTTGTTCGGCGAAGATCAGGAGATCTTCGCGGGCGACGACGAGGGTCTGGCGGAAAGCTGAAACTCGGGCCAGTTGGTAGGGCCTGTATCAGCGCGCCCTTGTCTTAACCGGTGATTGTAAGAAAGCGAACAAACACGCTAGTTTTCGCGATGCTACTTTAAGATCTGCTAAAGGGGGAAAATTATGAACGCTATAGATAACTTGAAATTGGACCACCGCGTCGTCGACGCACTTTTCCAGCAGGCAATGAGCATGCAGCCGTCCAGGAGAGGGCCGGTATATAAAAAGATCAGCAATGAGCTTGCCGCTCACGCACACATCGAAGAGAAGATCTTTTATCCGCGGCTTCTCAAAGAAGGCAATAAGGATCTCAAAAAAATCGTGCTGGAGGGCATAGAGGAACATAGCCAGATCCACATGTTTCACAACCAGCTCGACAAGATGAAGCCGGCAGAGGAGAAGTTTGAGCCTAAGCTCACCGTATTGCAGGAAGACATCCGACACCATGTGAAGGAAGAAGAGAACGAGATGTTCGACCTCGTCGAATCTCAGTTTTCTGCTGAAGCTCTCGAGAAACTTGGCGATGAGATGGAAGCGGAACGTAAGAAGTTTCAGAAGCAGAAAGGAATTCCAAAGCGAAACGCGGCTGATGAAGCTCTCGGTAAGGGAATGCTTTCGCGGTTTGTCGACGCTGTAACCGGGATGTTTACCGGCGAACAAGGTAAGCCAAGGTCAACAGGTTCCGCGAAACGAACCGGAAACGGGCGAAGTTCGAAAACCTCGACTAGATCATCGTCGGCGAAAAAAGCGTCGAACAACGGCACCGCAAAAACGCGTCCGTCGGCAAAGAGCTCGGCCGGCTCTTCATCGGCAGGTAAGACATCGAATGGAACAACGAAGAGATCTGCAACCGCCACGAGCAAATCCAAAATGGGAGCCGGCAAAACTGCATCGGCCGGTAACAGATCAACGGGTCGAAGCGGCACATCGACAAGGAGTAAAAAGACTACGACCTCTTCTCGCTCAAAGTCGGCAGCAGGATCGCGAAGTTCCGCGGCAAAATAGCGAAGCAGATCAGACGGCCACGATATGGGAGGACAGCGGCCTCCCATCTACATTCGCCTATCTCTTGTCTTGCAGGAGTACCTTCACTTCGTCCGCCGTCAGATCTAGCTGGGCGCGCAAAATTTCGAGATAATCGCCCGGGCGTATAAAGCGGATAACCTGTCCCGAAAGATTAGTTCGGGTTCTCCAACTCCTTTCGCTTGTCCTTTAGAAATTGATCCGTCGAATCAATATCTATTTCGATCCAGATCGGATTGTGGTCCGAAAGCTGGTCCTTTCGCCAATAGGTTCGAAAATATTTCTCTGCGGCCGCATTGTCTCCGGCATATCGCTCGAAGATCTTTTCTGCCGCATATTCGCCATAAACGGTGTAGAGGATCTCAAAGATATTTACAACCCCGCCCCGATGGCCGTGGGCCTTTGTGGGAATATCAAAATATTCATTTTTCCAAAAGAACATCCGGTCGAACGATTCATCTTTCTTGGCAGTATTCGTTGTTAAGCCGACTAGAAGATCGGATTCCTGAAACCCATTGTCAGTAAATTCCTTTACGGCGGCGGAATCGGTCTTATAGAGATTGAAATCCCCGACGACGACTATGTTTTCCGTCCACAAGGTTTTCGCCTTCTTCTTCTCTTTAAGGGCTTTTACAAGGTGCTTTATCTCCCTTTGCCGAAGATCGGTACCGGCAGCGTCGTCGTTCGGCTGAAGATGCACGCTAAGCAATCCGAACGTTTTCCATCCGGCCCGGAAACCCGTTAGGTAAGGCGAACGCTTTAACTGGATCGGTTCTTCACCTTCGTCGAAGAGTTCTTTCCACAGAACTATTTCACCTGCAAGGCCCGTGAAATTTACCCGTTTCGTGTTGTAAACATAGGCAAAACGCTCGCTGTTTCCGGCTGCTCCCTCTGTGACATCGGTCATCAGATAATTCCAGTCGCTGCCCAATAGCTTCATTAAGATTTCAAAGTCTTTGATACCTTTCTTTACTTCCTGAATGGCGACGAGATCAAAGCTGGCGATTATTTCGGCGATGTAAAAGTAGGACTCGGGCAATCGCTGCTTCAAAAAGCCGAATTGTTTGATGTTCCAACTGCTAACGATAAGATTCCGGTCAGATTTCTTTACCTGAATATTCTCTGCGATGTATGCACGAAGTTTCAGTAGATTGTCGATAGTTCTGATCTTTTGTTTATTAGTAAACGAAGGAAACACAAGTGAATAGTCTTGTTTGTTGGGATCTTCGTTTGGACGCAGGTCGTTGTACCAGGGCATATGGGGGCTCCTTTATTTGGGATCTTCTAACCAATCGATGCCGGCGTACGGCATCCTCAGATCGACTGCATCTTATTCAAGGCGGAAGGGCCTGTCAAGAAGAATCTGATACGTCGATTTGATAGAATCTACAACAGAATGCAGTTTTCATTTGATCAGAATTTGATAGACATCGCCTTCAAGGTCGAAGACGGCGAGCGTCTGACGTTTAACGAAGGCCTGTCGCTTTACAACACGACCGATCTCAACGCCCTGGGCAAGCTTGCAGATACGGTCCGCCGCCGCAAGCACGGCCTCGAGACGTATTACAACGTCAACCGCCATTTCAACCACACGAACATCTGCGTCGCGGACTGCAAATTTTGCGGCTTTTATCGGCGGGCCAGGCAGGAAGACGCTTACACACATTCGATCGAAGAAGGTATCGAGATCGCACGAGCTGCCGTCGCCGAGGGAGCGACCGAACTGCATATCGTCGGCGGGCTGAACAGCAAATTGCCGTTCGAATATTACACCGGTCTTTTTTCATCGCTCAAGCGTGAATTTCCAAAGCTCCATCTCAAAGCCCTGACAATGGTCGAGCTTGATTTCATGGCGCGGTTTTACAAGATGTCGGACGAAGACGTGATCGAAAAACTCAAGGCTGCAGGAATGGATTCGTGTCCGGGCGGCGGTGCTGAGATATTCGCGGAACCGACGCGTAGCCGCATCTGCGATCACAAATGCGACGGTGACCGTTGGCTCGAACTCGCCGGCAAGGTCCACAATGCCGGCCTTAAGACGAACGCCACGATGCTCTACGGCCACATCGAGTCTATCGAAGACCGCATCGACCACTTCGTCAAACTTCGTGAGCAGCAGGACAAGACCGGCGGCTTTCAGTGCTTCATTCCGCTCGCGTTCTATCCGCCGGGCACTGCTCTGTCGTCGCTTCCCGGCCCCGACGCGATCGACAACCTCAAGACCATCGCCGTCTCACGCCTGATGCTCGACAACTTCGACCACATCAAGGCCTACTGGGTCATGCTCGGCAAAGCCACCGCCCAGACCGCCCTCCACTTCGGCGCCAACGACCTCGACGGCACCATCACCGACGGC
>JBGSXN010000034.1:0-3300 GCA_041751355.1 Pyrinomonadaceae bacterium | reverse complement strand
ATCTGGTTGAACAAAAACCGCCGGAGAATCCGCTGGCAAAGCAGGAGACGACATTTACTTTGGTACCCGAAAGTTAGCGTATGGATAAGGAGTTCAGAGTTTTTTACGGCACCGAAGCCGCGACAAAAGAACAGCTCGACGATATCGAACAGATCGTCGTCGAGCAGGAGGTGGATCATGCATGGGAGGCCCGGATAACAATTCCCGTCTGCATTGACGAAGACGGTTCTTGGAATGGCGAAAATGACGACGCCTACCAGCAAAATGCACGCGTTCGCGTTGAAGCAAAGATCGGAGAGGGCGATTGGGTTCCACTGATAGATGGTCGCATTGCCAATCAGCAACCCGACTACAATGCCTCGCCCGGCCTAAGTAACAGAGTCCTCGTTGTCCACGATGACATCAGCCTTCTGGCAAGCGAACCGCCGCCGGCCGACCTAGGCAACCAGTCGGATCAGGACCTTATTACGACGCTTTTTGACATTGAGACCATCGGCGAGCCGCCGGAAATCGACGAGATACCGGCAAATCCCGATACGGAAGCGGTCAACAACCTGAATGGAACGCGGATAGGAATGCTTCGTGAGCTGGCTAAGCGCTTTCACGGATTTCATGCTTATGTACTGCCGGGCGATTCGCCGGGCCAAAGTAAAGGTTGTTTCAAGAAATTTCCCGAACCGCCGGCCACCGAATTACCGGTGATGTACCTCACGGGCGAGAACCAAAATATTTCGCGTTTCACGATTCAGTTGAATACTGGCCGGGCAGCGCGTTATGAGGCCGCGTCGTTAAATATGGATGATATGAGCGTGACGGAGGCGAGCGTGGGTCACGCTGATACATCGCCCTCAGAGGGAGAGAGTTCCACTGGCAACGATACGGAAACTCGCACTGTCCGGCTCGAACCCGGTGAAACGGATGCAACCGATGTCCAAGCCGCAGCAGAAGCCGCAGCCGCCGAATCGGGATACACGCTCTCAGCCGAAGGTGAAGTGCTTCCGGAGTGCTATGACGGTATTTTACGGCCATACATGATGGTTTCGGCGAGGGTTTCAAACAGCCGCTACAGCACCGATTACGTGATACAGCGGGTTACGCATACACTCGGCCGCTCGGAATATACTCAGAGTTTTTCCGTGGTTGGAAACGCGGTTTCTCCATCGGTTAGCCCAAGCGCCTCGGTCCCGGCTGCAGCCGCTGCTGTTGCCGGGGCCGCTGCCGTAAGTTTTAACATACAGGTGGATATTTTTTGATGAGTACACGAGAAGACGAAAATCAGCTTGCCGAGCTTGTGCGTTGGCGCAAGAGTCGTCGTTTCGGCAAATACCGCGGTTCGGTCGAGGCGGTCGAGGACGGAGATAATCTCGGCATCATCTCGGTCAAGGTTCCCTCGATTTGGGGCAAGGATCGTGTTATCGAAAAAGTAAAACCTTGCAGCCCATTTGCCGGGAGCAAGCACGGATTTGTCGCGATCCCGGAAGTTGGAGACGGCGTTTGGGTCGAATTTGAGGCCGGTAATACGTCGCTCCCGATATGGACTGGGTTTTGGTGGGCGAATGACGCGATGCCCGAACCAAAGGGGCCGTTAGTGCGCAGCTTTATTACGACGAAAGGGCACAAATTACTGCTCGATGATGATGCGAACGAGGTGACGTTGCTCCACGCTGGCGGCGGCGAGATGACGATGACCGACAGTGACATCACAATAAAGATCGGCGATTCGAGCCTTAAGCTGACCGCAAGCGACATTACGCTAACCGCAGGCGCGGTGTCGCCTCAGCCGAAAATCAAGATCGAGGCCAGCCAAATTACCATCGAGACGAGCACAGTCGGTTCGGTAAAACTGACATCAGGCGGAGTCGATATTGGTAACGGCGCGATGAAGATCGGAGCCTAAATTATGCCGGGGTATATTCTTACAACTTCGAGCACGGTCACATGCACGCACGGCGGGACGCTGACGCTGACCACATCGAACACTAAAACGAAGGTTGAAGGCTCGCCCGCATTGCTCGAATCGGATATTCACACGGTTGCCGGCTGTCCGTTTACATTGCCGGGGCCAAAGCCCTCGCCGTGCATCAGGACCGAATGGACGATGGGTGCGACCATGTGTAAAGCAAACGATACAAAAGTGTTAATACAATCGAGTATCGGTAAATGCTTTAGCGCTGAGAGCGTAATGCAAGGCTTGGCGATAATCGCACAGACACAGATGAAAGCACGAGCGAACTAAGAATATGAGGTTACAAAACGGCAAACATCTGTCATTTCCATTTCGCGTCGGTCAGGACGGGCGGATGGTCACGGTCAAAACGCTCGACGAGCACGTCCGCGACGAGATCGTGCAGTTGATAATGACAAATCATGGCGAGCGTCCGTTTCTTGTGGATTTCGGCGGCGGCGTCAGGCGACTAGTTTTCGAATCGGCGGACGAAGCGACCGCTGCGGTTACAAAGGCGACGATCACCCAGGCGATAAACCGCTGGCTCGGTCACCGTGTGGTTTTGGAATACCTGAATGCAGAGGTTTCTGATTCCACGATCACGGTCGATATCAGATACAGATTGGCGGGAACTGAAGATTCGCGCACGCTGCGTTTTCAGCGAGGCAGTGACGGTTAGATAAAATGTACGAGAAACTCGACAAACCTTTGAGAGAATTGGCGCTCGATGAGCCTCTTGCGGAGCGCGCCCGCGGCATGATTCCGCCGGTCGCGGCAACAGCTCCGAACGGCATCAAGCTGATGCGCGTCGTTTCGGTCGATAAGGCAAAGAACGAAGCGCAGATCGAGTTACATTTTTTTAACCGCAACTATCTGAACGCAATCATTACCGAATACGCCGGCAACCGTTCCAAAGCTAAAAATATCTTTCCGATCTCGGGCGGATCGCGGCTTCGCGCCGGCAGCGCGCTCGGTCAGGTGCAGGTTGATTCGTCGTCGTCACCACTTTCACCGTCGATCAAAAAACACGCCACCGAGCCGATACTGTTTTTGATTGTCAAGCCGATCGGCGATTATTCGACTTACACTCTCGCGGTTAGCCAGTCCCAAGTGCCCGGTTCGAATTTCGATCCGCTGTTTGCCGAGATCAGTTTCAAATTCCGCCCCGGCTGCTTTAACACAAACTGCGCACCCGAGTGGGAGACGGCTCCCGAGCCGCTGCCCGAACCCGTAATCGATTACACGGCCAAGGATTACGGTTCTTTCCGCCAGACGATGATCGCCGCGATGATGCAGCGTGTGCCCGAATGGCAGCCGACCAGCGAGGCCGATCTCGACATGGTTCTCGCCGAACT
>JBGSXN010000033.1:0-13750 GCA_041751355.1 Pyrinomonadaceae bacterium | reverse complement strand
ACCTGACTCTTGCTCGGAACCTGTCCGGCAGTTAGCTCAAGCAGCTCTCGCTGAATGAATTAATTAAAATGTGCAGCGGCCCGTTTTAAGAAGGGGCGCTTTATACAAGTACCGAGGCTTTGCTGTAGCGTGGCAAAACGGAGCGCGGATACTCTAGTCCGCTTTTAGTCGGCCGCACGCTCGGAAGTTCGAACGCGTTTACGCAACAATTACTGCCTTCGATTCTCAAAAATCCAAGTCTAGCAAACCGAAGGGCCCACAGACCGGCCAGACCATAAAGTCCGAAACTTTAGATACTATGATTTTGGCGCAGCGGTGTCAAGCGGTACTGGCCGCTCAGCGGAGTGTAGGTTGATTTATTTTCGCCGCCTTTAGATTCCTTCGAGAGAGGACTAGAATCGCTTCTCCTTTGGCCAGCAAGTTCTTGGATTCGTTTAAGGACGTAATTATGTCATCGAACTCATTCTTCGAAAAAGAGTTTATAGCTGAATTGAGGCTAAAATTCTTCGTTCCGGCGGTGAAATCGCTAAAATTCAGGCCGGTGAAACCATTTGCCAGCGGAGCCTTGTCACGATTGTAGGCATTCGTTTCCTTATTCAGTAGTTTTGTTGTGGCTGCCAGTTGCTTTAGACCATCGATCTTGTCAAATTGGGCGAAACCGGCAGTCAACGCAAATCCAATATTGATCCAATCTTCATCGATTGCTTTATTCTTTTCGAATAGCTTTTGAGCCTCGTTTAGCCAGCCACGAGCTTCCAATAAATCCTTCTGCTGGATTAATTTCTCTCCGCCGATAATCAACCCGGAAGCTTTTTGTCTGGGTTCACTATTCTTTTGAAGCAGTTTGTAGGCTTGGTCTACATTGTTGGTTTTTATCAAATGAAGTGACATTCGATAAGATAGAAAGTTCGATATCTGCTCACGAAGATGTTTATCATCTATTTTCTCGGCGATACTCTTTGCCAACTCAAAAACTCCAACATCGCTTCGCAGAACACCTTGGGCAAGAAAAATATCACGCTGTAGCGGATTCGAAAACTTCTGGGCATCTTCTAGCAATCTCTCCAAACGACGCTTTCCATATTCTTCACGGCTTTCCCCAATTTGAATCGGTGTTATGTCCTGCTGTGAGGTTTGTTGTGTCGGGGAAAAGTTTGCACTCGCAACAAGGGCTGCCAGCCGTTCCTGCAGCGCGCGTGAAAGTTCCGGTGCCGTATTTCCTAGTCGCGACTCAATTACCGTGACAATTCCATACTGTTCGCGCGCAGAATTCTCCGGATTCTCATCACCAATAAGGAATGGAATCGCGAGTATCGCCCGGCCGGCAGCAACCAAGAATTCTCGCGCAAGCTCCGGATAAAGTTCCGCCGCCGGTCTGATCCCCGCACGATTCCTGCCAATCGCAATAGTTGAGCTACCCTGCGCACCTGAATTTGAAGTTGTACTGATCAATCCCGGAGTATATATATAGGAATAAAGAATCTGAATCTCATTAGCATTCGATACACCAACCGAACCTATTCTTTGCAGGGCGGCACGAAAAACCTGCACGGCAAGATCGGGATTCTTTTCTTGAATTTTTACAAGAACCGTTTGAAGTCCGAAAGAGATGCCGTCTCGAAGACTTTCTATCGCCAAAGCCGCTGCCGGTTGTACATCCGCCTCTACGACTTGCAACGCCATCTCAAGCAAAACCGAGCTTCGCGCAGTTCGATCATCAAACAAACCTTTGTTTCGACCAGCAAAGTCCTCATCTGCTAAGTCCGAAAGTTCCTTCAACCACTTTTCCGCAAGAATCGGCTGCCTTTTTCGCGCAACTAACAGAACTTCGCGGAAGACTGTAACTCGATTCGAAGTATTGCGATATTTCGAGGGCTTTTCTTCTGAGTTCTTAGCTTGTTTTGCCTTATCCCAGGCCCGCAGCAAATAATTCTCGGCGGAAATCGGGTCGAAATCCCAAAGCAGATCCGCAACCTGTGCCTGAATTTTTGAGGAAATTTTTACGTCTTCCCAACCCTTTGCCTCGGCTGCGGTTTCATGGAGAATTTGAAAAATCCTGAGATTCAGCGATTGTTGGAATAATTCCTGTTCGGAACTGTTTTCAAAGCTTGGCGGAGTGGAGGTTGGTGTTACCGACTTAGACTGACTAAACGTAGCAACACTCAAGAACAAAGAAACCAAAAAAATGATAATTGCCGTTTTCATAGTTTCTCAAACGCCTTCAAATCGTCGTACAAAATATTAATCGGAAACTTAGCCGACGCAATCTCAAGTTGCTTCTGTATGTCTCCGACAGAGATTATGCCGTAAAACTTAATATCATTTCGTTTAGTAATCAACTGATTTACGAAGGTTGCTTCGGACTCGCAATAATGGCAGTCAGTCATTAAAAATATTAAAACGTATTCGCGGCTCGTCAGCCGCTAATTGTTGCCGCGCTTGAAAATACGTGAAAAGAAAAATAAAACTGACGCAGAAAAGCATCGCAAATAAAATAGCAAATAATAATGTTCTATGTTTCATCTTACGTACCCCTAAAACATTTTCCATTCGGTCGAATCATCTTCTTTTTCAACTTGTGAAACGTAAACCTCACCGGACGCACTGATATAAAAATTTAGATACATTTTTTCTCTTTTCTGTTTATTTCCGACAAAAACCCCGCCAAAAAATAAACCATTCTTCAATATAGTTTTCTTAAGATTGGCATCATAAACCTTCATGGTATAAACCGTAAGTAATTTAGTATTTTCCATTTGCAGCGACACCGGGATCATTGATCTTAATTTGAAGTTATCGCTAACTGCTGTCCTATTCGCCAAAGTCTTCAAATTTTTCTTTGTAAAGCCACCCTTGCCCAAGAAAATGCGTTTTGGAAAATCGCCTGCACTGGTTTCAGACCCAAGCCGCCCACCCCTTTTAAGAGCGACCTCCGTTGCATGTCCTTCCGGTAAAAAATAAACTTCGTAGTATAACGTCCACGTGCTTCCCGCAGCACTCGCTCCAGGCAGATTAACCAAGGTAGCTTTAAGAGATAAAACTTCGCCGTAAAATTCAGGGGCAAATCGGTTTGGCGACACATTAACAAAAGTTGTTGCTTTCGATGTTTGTCCGAAAATATTAGTCGTCAACGCTAAAAAACAGACAAGAATCGAACAAAACAACAATTTCTTTTTCAAGAATTTCCACATAACGATTTAGTCCCTCTAACCTCGGATTCTATGAATTTAATCGCTACAAAAAACACGGAAGTGCTTTTGAATAAAATACTTTAAGCAATTTGTCGAATTATCAATTCTTGGGCACTTCCGGCTCTCCAATCTTAAATCCCGCTTTCTTGTTACATGGCCTGCTCGGCCTCGGCCACGGACGACGATTCGCTAACGATCTCCTTAGTCAGGTCGTCCACGCGCGTCTGCCGAACGCTGACCTGCCGCTTCGCTTCGTCCAGCTCGTCCCGGTGCTTATCAACGTCCTGCGCAAATAAACTGAAACTGCCAGTCCAAGCATTATGACGAGCAAATTGAAGTTTTTACAAAACATAGCAGGGACGAAAGCCGGTCAGTATTCCGGTGTTCAGTTTTTCTTACTTTTCAGGCTCTCTACTCGTCGGCGTCTCACGCGGCTGCTCGGGAGCGGGCTCCGGTTTGAGGGGTGCTTCCTCGCCCCGATTGACGGGCGGCGACGGAGGCGGTATGTCCTTCCGTGGTTCCGCAATAACCTTCTTTAATGCCAGGATCACCTTGAGATTCGGGTTAGGAAATTCCGCTGCTATCTCGTCAAAGGATTCCGGCGCCATTCGTTCTGCATCGGCTAGCCAATGGCGCCATTCGATAAAGCTTGTCTTCTGCAAACGGGAGCCAGCGATGAGACTAATGTATTTTCGGGAAATCGCCTTTCGCAATTCGCCAGGGCTGATGCCAGAGAGCATTCCGCCAACAAAAGCGCCCTTTAGAAACAATATTTCGCCCTCAGTTTCATTGTCAGTCCCTTCGAACGAAAGAACACGGTCTATGAATTCATTCACACGAGACGCCCACGCAACATCGGTCACATCGTGGTTAACGATCTTGTTGTCAAGGACCCGCTGACCCCTAACATCCATGAGTTCTTCTCTAAGTTTCCTCGCAGATGACGATTTCTGGAGAATATGCGTCAGTTTCGCCGTTCCGCTGTATTCGGTCGTGCTTAGATCTTCAAGGGTGAACGGCTTTTCCGGGAACAGCTTGTTCGCCGTTACGATGTAATCGGGCAATGGCCCGTCTTTTTTGATCTCGCTGTCCTTGCAGCGGGTGCCGCCGAGATTTTTGAGCAGCATTCCGCGAAAGGCATTTTTAAGGTCGCTTTTGAGCGGGTCGCCTTCCCCTTCAGTCAGCTTTGCGATTCTGGCTGTGATGGCCTCCCAGCCATACGTAAACGAACGGTCATCTCTAAAACTGCGATTGATCGCGCCGGAGGCTGCATTAAAGAGCATCTGTCTTTCGGCGTCAGATCCCTGGATTTGCTGCAAGATGTCGAGTGCGGGATAGATCTGTCTCGGCGATTCGATATTCTCGATCCACGGGGCCAGGAACAATGCTCGCTGTCCTTCTGCGATCTGTTGTTCGGTAAATACCGCCTTCGCAACCTCAATGACGACAGGATAGATACCGTCGGGCGAATAGGTCAGAGCGTCTTCGCACGTGCGCGGCTTCAGCCCGAATTGCCCCCCCATTTGAAGGATCATTTGCTTAGCACGTTCGGGGTCCGTTTCGAGCAGAAGTGTTATCGCTCGTCCTTTGAATGAAAGACGGTCGAGTTTCGCAGTATGCGCGGATGCGAGCACGACAACCTCCGTATCGTTAAGCAGGTTGCCGCGCTCAACTTTGCCGCCATAGGCAGGCCGCATTGGCATCGGATACTGAACATCGTCGATCATCCGCAGAGCCTCATCGATGATCTCCTTTCGCCAAACGCGGTCCGCCACCTTTTTAGACTCAATGATCTTGAGAAATGTATCGACCGCCAGCTCCGGCGCCGCAATCCGTGCGTCATTTAAGAGCGAAACGATAGCGCGGGGGCGTTCAGGCGTAGGCGTCGGTTTTTTCTCAGGTGATTGACCTGCCGATACCAAGCCGAGAAAGAAGATCGCCAGAATTGGAAGGAGGGCTTTCATACAAGTTTATTGGATTAAATCTGCTGGAACTCCCCGCCACAATAGCACGAAATTGGCGTCTGCCACAATATTTTGTTAAAGTCTTGAGTTTCGCGCGTGACGGCCTCGACGGCTGTAAGAAATAATGAGCAACAACACCATGACTGATCTGGAAACGTATTTAGATAAATTCACCGAAACCGAATGGCTTGAGGCCGTGGAAGAACTGCTACCTGAGATCCACGAGGTTGATCGCAAGGCCGTGCAGGTCTGGTTTCGGTTTTTTCCGCTCGAGCTGCACAGGCATGTTCAGGCGGCTGACGACCGCGAAGAGATGGTCCGCGGGTTTGCCTTGCAGGGCGATTTTGAGTTGAAGGGCCAGATCGACACTTCGCATCATTTTCTTTATGGGCACCGCTACTGGAAGACCGTGAAAGCCGCGATCGAGGCAGAGGCGGCCGTGTTTGGGGACAAGACGCCGACGCTCGCTGACGAGGTCAGGGCGATCACTGCAATGGTCGCCGAAAAACTAAAGGTTGAGCCTCGAATGGTCAATGCCATTACGGCCGTGGGGCTGATGACGCTCAACCAGGTCGGGCTTGAGGCATTTAAAGCTGCGGCAGGCGAGGTCAAAAAGCCCACAGGTATTATGGCGAAATCGCCTAACGCCGTCGCCGCCGAGCGTTTAAAAGACGATTCACAGGGACTACTTGGCTTTCTCAGAACTGTCGATAAACAGTTCTCGGTAAACTTCGCGGGGCCGCACTATGCCGGCAAATTCCGCATCATGGCCGAGGAAGAGATCGCCTCGGCATCGCAAAAAGACCGTTCACGCGACTGGCGAGCCGAGGACGAACGCAGTTGGGAAGGCCCCGTGCCGATCGAATGCACCGCTGCCTCATGCGGCACGTGCTGGGTGGGCGTGCTCGGAGGCGAAGACAAACTTACGCCCGTCGAACGCCGCGAACGCCGTCAGGTCAAGGTTTTCGGTTACAACCAGCCCGAGGACGAAAATCCCATCATCCGCCTCGCCTGTCAGGCCCGTGCCCACGGCAATGTCACGATCGTCATTCCCCCATGGAACGGCGTCTTCGGCAAAAAGGTCTACGGCAACATCGAGGAGGTCGATCTGGAACCGGTAACAACGTCCGCCAAGAAGCTCCGTGAGACGATCGCGACCGCGATCGATTCGAACTCCAACTGATCTATCCCAAACTGAAGAAATTTAGTCGCCTTTGGCGGCTTTTTTCTTGTCACCTATCACTTGTCACTCGTCACTTCCTCAGTAATCTCGCGTACAGTCATGAAGTCACCCGTATGAGGTAATCGAAGTACGGGTTTGCGCCCGCCTCTCTCCTTATTAGTCTGGACGGGTGTGACGTTTCGCTCGCAGACCCACTTTTTATGACATTTAGCGTCAACAACATTAGTCGAGAAACCGACAGCCAACCGGCCGCGGGTGTTCCGGAGTTTGGCTCGATCTTCATTAACCGCGACCTCAGCTTGCTCGAGTTTTTCCGACGTGTGCTGGAAGAGGCTCTCGATCCTGAGCAGCTCCCGCTCGAACGGCTGAAATTTATCACCATACTTTCGAGTATAGTGGACGAATTTTTTATGATCCGTGTCGCCGGCCTGAAGGAAAAGCAGGGCCGCGAGATCGGTGTTTCAGCCGATGGATATTCTACCGATGAACTTCTGCTTGAGATCCGACAGCGTGTCGACGAGATGGTCGGTCAGCAAATGCAGTGTCTCCGCGACGAAATCCTGCCGGAACTTAGCCGTGCAGGCATCGAGCTTGTTCCCGTTTCGTCATTGTCCACCGAAGAACGTGAGTATGTGGATGATCATTTCGAGGAGTGCATATACCCGATCATTACGCCGCAGGCAGTCGACCCGACCCATCCTTTCCCGTATATATCTGCCGGCAGCACAAACATTGGACTTTTTGCACGTCCCGAACTGAACCGACGCACGGCCCGGGCCATCGGCAGCAAGGAACATGAGTTTTTTATCCGGATCAAAATACCGCCGTTTACCGCACCGCTGATTCCGGTTGCTGAGGATGCTCAGAAATTTGTGTTGATCGACGATCTGGTCGTTGCGAATATCAAAAAGCTTTTGCCCGAGGCCGATCCGCTGTCGTGCCACTACTTTCGTATAACGCGTGATGCTGACGGCGACCTTCGCGAAGCAGAAACTGAGGACCTGCTCGCCACGATGGAGCAAAATCTTAAACAGAGACGGTTTGGGGATGTCGTACGGCTCGAAACAGCTAGCTCCATGCCATCGAAAATGGTCGAATACCTGACCACATCCCTCGAGATCACCGCGGATGATGTCTACTCGATCGACGGCCCGCTGAGCGTCTCGGCACTCGCCGGCTTATACAAGGTCAATAGGCCCGACCTGAAAGACTCAAAGATCTCGGCCTACGTGCCTGCGGTGCTGGATGGCGGCACTTCAAAATTCGAGGTGATCCGCAAACAGGACGTTCTGCTGCATCATCCTTATAACCCATATACGATCGTCACCGATTTCCTGAAAGAAGCTGTCGACGATCCTCGGGTACTGGCGATAAAGATGTGTCTTTATCGCATCGGCTCCGATTCGCCGATCGCTCCGCTGTTGATCAAGGCGAGCGAAGCGGGAAAACAGGTGACTGCTGTTATCGAGATCAAGGCTAGATTTGATGAGGCCAACAATATTGAATGGGCTAAACGGATGGAAGAGGCCGGCGTCCACGTCGTTTACGGGATCCTCGGACTGAAAACGCATTGTAAAGCCACGCTGATCGTCCGCAGCGAGGATGAAGAACTGGTCCGCTATGTTCACATCGCGACCGGTAACTATAACCCCGAGACCTCGGCATTTTATACCGATCTTGGCCTGCTGACTGCCGACCGGGGGATCGGTGAGGATGTAACTGAACTCTTTAATTATCTAACCGCATATTCGCATCGTGAAAACTTTAAGAAGATAGCGGTCGCCCCTATCAGCTTACGAGAAAAAGGCCTGGCCCTGATCGAACGTGAAACCGAGCACGCTAAAAAAGGCCGTCCGGCTCGGATCATCGCCAAGATGAATCGCCTCGCAGACCACGACATTATACGGGCACTATATGCCGCCTCAGACGCCGGCGTTGAGGTCGATCTGATCGTTCGCGGCGTTTGCACTTTACGGCCTGGAATTCCGGGACTTTCGGAAAATATCCGCGTCCGAAGCGTTGTGGGCAAACTGCTCGAACACAGCCGGGTTTACTACTTTGAAAATGGCGGACATCCTGAGGCCTATACCGGCAGTTCCGACTGGATGCCGCGAAATCTCGACCGTCGAGTCGAAGTCATTTCGCCCGTCGAGGATGTTGAGATCAGACGATATCTTCGTGACGAGCTGCTTGCAACCTATCTGCGGGACAACGTCAAGGCTCGTCAAATGATGCCCGACGGCAGCTATCGTCGCGTCGAACGCGAACCTGACGATCCGGTTATCGACAGCCAGATGTGGTTTCAGGGGCAGGGCAATATTCTCCAGTTTGAGAAGGCCCATTGATAATTTTCATTTAACTCAAGGGGGTTGGACCAATGTTCAATTTACGATCTAAGTTTTCGTTATTACTTTCACTTTCACTCTTACTAACGTCTGGTGTTATAGCCCAGAAAAAGGACAAGAAAGCTGACAAATTGACGGGCACGCCCGTCATGTGGACGGCGAATGATGTTGCGTCTGTCGACACGCTTATCGGCCCGGGCGGCCAAGAAATGAAGCCGGACCTGAGCAAAATCGAGTTCATTCGCGAAGAAAAGGGCGGCTATTCGACCAAGTACCGCATCCGTGACGGCGCAGGCAAGGTCTGGGTTGCCAAGGTCGGAGCCGAGGCCCAACCCGAAACGGCTGCCGTCCGGCTGCTTTCCGCTCTCGGCTATCACACCGAGGTCAACTACCTCGTCCCGGAACTCACTATTCCCGGCAAAGGCACTCATAAAAACGTTCGCCTTGAGGCCCGTCCTGATGATGTCGAGCGAATAGATCGCTGGCGATGGAAAGAGTCTCCATTCAAAGGCACCAAAGAAATGCAGGGTCTCAAGATAATGATGGCGTTTTTTAATAATTGGGATATGAAGGACGACAACAATGTCATTCTCAAAAAGGGTGACCACCTTCACTACGTCATCAGCGACCTCGGCGTGAGTTTTGGCCGCACGGGCAAAAACAGCCTGCCGCTCTTTTGGATCATGGGACGAAGCCGAAACGAGCCGACCGAATATGCCGAGGCCGAATTCGTCCGCGACGTTAAGGACGGGAAAATCAAATTCGAATTCAACGGAAAGAACCGTGACCTGCTCAAGGATATTACCCCTGACGATGCTCGCTGGTTAGTCGAACGACTGAACAAGCTGTCCGACAAGCAGATCGAGGACGCTTTTCGCGCGGCGAATTATTCCGACGAGGAGATCACCACATTGACGGACAGCGTAAAACGCCGGATCCGTGCACTTGACCTTGCAACAGTGGGCATTGTGGCCGAAGAGGCCGCGTCATAGGAGGACGAAGGATGAGGAACCAAATTTTATTTCGCCCGGCACTTTTTCTGGTCCTGCTTGCGTTAGTATTCGCAGGCGCTGCCGACGCACAGAAGGCAAAAAAGAAATCCGTAAGTTCGGGAACCAAAGCCCCGGTCATGTGGAAAAAGGTAAATGTTCGATCGCAGGACACATACTTTGGTTCAGCGGGTCGCTCTGCCATGCCCGATCTCAGGCGTATCACTTTCATCCGAGAGGACAAGGGCGGCTATTCTACCAAGTATCGTATCCGCGACGGCTCGAACCGGGTATGGGTCGCCAAGTTGGGCAAAGAGGCCCAGAGCGAAACGGCCGCCGTCCGTCTGCTATCTGCGCTCGGTTACGAAACGGAAATAGTTTATCTCGTGCCGCGGATGACCATACCGACGAAAGGCACATTCACTAATGTTAGGCTTGAAGCTCGTCCCGACTCTATCGAACGCGAGGGCCACTGGAGTTGGGCGAAAAATCCTTTCATAGGCACCCAACAACTCCAGGGGCTGAAATTGATGATGGCCATGTTCAATAACTGGGACATGAAGAACGATAACAACGTCATTCTAGAAAGCCGCAACGACCGCTTTTACGTGATCAGCGACCTGGGGGCGACGTTTGGCAAGATGGGCATAAGCGACTTGCCGATGCTACGCTGGATCGGCCGCACTAGAAATAATCCTGAGGATTACAGTAAATCGAAAACGTTCGTTAAGAAGGTCGATAAAAAAGGTCGCGTCAAGGTAGCTTTTAATGGTAAGAATTCTGGCGAGCTTGATAATATTACGGTGGAACAGGCCCGGTGGCTTGTCGACCTGCTAACACAGCTCAGTGACCGCCAAATACGTGACGCCTTCAGGGCCGCGAATTATACGCCGGCCGAAATAAATATGTTGACGCAGGCATTTAAGAGACGAATAAATCAATTGGACATGGCGGCAGACTACCGCGTTGCGGGCCTTCGATAATGAAAGACACTCGAGCCTATCTAGTTCTCGCGATCTTTCTCACCGGGGGGCTGGCCATAGCGATCATATCGTTCATGGCCCCGCGATTTATCGATATGGCCTCGGCAACAGCTCCGCGGACCGCCGGCACCTCTGCGGCGGCGTCGCCCGAGCAGCCGTACTTGTTGGAGCAGATAATGAAGGATTCGACACCTGGCGAATCCGACGCCTCGTTCATCGGCACCGTCGAGATCATCGAACGGCTGATGCTCGCAGTGCTTCTTTCCGGCATTTTGGCATTCCGCCCGAGGAAAAATGTCCCGCTATTTCGCCGCAGCCT
The DNA here is from genome assembly GCA_041751355.1 of Pyrinomonadaceae bacterium. Lineage (GTDB taxonomy): Bacteria > Acidobacteriota > Blastocatellia > Pyrinomonadales > Pyrinomonadaceae > OLB17. Next base: position 2,776 of record JBGSXN010000033.1, on the reverse strand, counting down.
TTTCGTATCTCAGACGCAAATCCTGCTTTCCGTCGTCGCAGCGGCCCTGATGATGATCGTGGGCGATAATGCGGCGCGTGCATTTGCAATATTTGCAGCGGTTTCGCTTGTCAGGTTCCGCACGAACATCCGCGACCCCAAGGAAATCACCGTACTCCTAATCAGCCTGGCACTCGGACTGGCGGCCGGCGTCGGCAGGTGGGACCTCGGTATCGCTCTGTGCCTTTTTGCCCTTGCTTTGCTGTGGCTGCTCGAATATAACGAATCTTCGCAAACGTTCCGCTCGATGAAACTCGGCATCGATTCCCGCGACCCTGATCGCACGGCTGAGGTACTGAAAAAGATCTTTTCCAGACTTAAGATCGACGCCGAAATACGCGAGATCGTTCCGCCCGACGAAGCCAAGCCTATCGGATCGATCACATATTATCTAAATCTTCGGCTCGACCTAACTACCGACCGGCTCAGTGACCGGATCCTCGCCGCCGATCCTGAAAACACAGAAGGCATCCACTGGTCAAAGACCAAGAGCGCGTCGGACATTTATCAATAGTGGTCGTTGTATAAGATCGGTTTCCGCACCGGAGTCCAAACATAAAAAAGCGGCCCTGATTGAGCCGCTTTTTCAGTAATGATATTACCGATCTACTTCCCTTCGAACGTGCCGCCGGCCGATCCGGCAGCAGCCGCCTCGGCCCGCTTCTTCTCATAGATCACGGCGTAGTCCTCTACAAAATCCTTCTGCTTACCATGTCCCCATGACGAGTAGAAGTCGAAATCCTTCATCTCTTTATAGACCCGGTCAAAGTCCCAGCCGTACTTCTCAAAACGGTAGATCGCCCCCATATTACCCGTCCGGTGCCTGCCGCCCGCACAGTTGACAAAGAACTTGCCCGTTGCGGGGTCGTCAACTGTCTTTTGAAAGGCCTCAACATGTTCAGGCGTCGGATATGATTTCCCGACGATCGGAATATGAACATACTTCATGCCAAGCGCCTCGACGGTCCTCTTTGCATAAGGCTCGGGATGGTCCTTTAAGTCGATCACTGTGGTAATACCGAGATTCTTTAGGGCCCAGTAATCCATCTGTTTTGGCTGTGCTCCGCGGTAGAATCGGTCGTCCATTCTTCCGAAGTTCTTTATCTTTACATCCGGAAATGCGTTCATTTCCGGGGTTTGCCCGTAACTGAAAGATACGCCTGCAATAAATAGGACGAACAACGACGCGAACGTCCGTGAAAGATTCTTGATCATATAATTTCCTGGTTCGGCCGGTGACAGTGCCTGGGAAAGAGAGTTTGCCGGCCTTATTTTCGGTGCTGTCAATCGTGGGTGACCCTGTCTATCTGTACCACCCGGGCCTCTTCCGCATGTTTCAACAAGAATTTAGAAGATAAGACCATCCGGGCGGTTGCCATCAAATTGCGCTAGGCAGCCGAGCACGCTTTCGTTTCCCGGATTACCTCCTCTGGCGTCCAACGCCGGGGCCAATGGATCGCAAGCCCGGTGACACGGGCAAAAGTCAGGTTACGCCTGTTATTCTCGTGGTAGCTGCTCGTCGCTTTCAACTGATCTGTAGCTCATGTGGTTGGAATTGGTATGGCTTCAGCTCATTGCGTTCTAGGCGGCTTTGCGTGAAAATTCATTTTTCATGTCTGAAAGCCATACGACAAGTATAAATCCGGTTTACTTCGTCCTTATGGCGGTTTTACTGTGGAGCACTGGCGGACTCTTTATTAAGCTCACGACGCTGGATGCCTATCAGGTAACCTTTTTCCGTTCGCTCTTCGCTGGCATCACGGTCTTGCTGCTTACCCGCAAGAGCGGACTGCGGATCAACCTCTTCGGGTTGGTCGTCTCGTGCATTTACGCTACGCTTCTGTTCCTCTTTGTGTGGGCCACAAAGCAGACTACCGCCGCCAACGCCATATTCCTCCAGTACACCGCGCCGGTCTATATCCTAATACTTGCGCCATTAGTCATCGGCGAGAAATTTCACTTTCGCGATCTGGTCACCGTCATCTTCTGCATTGGCGGAATGAGCCTTTTTTTTGTGGGAGATCTTTCAATCGGCGATTATCAGGGTAACCTCGCGGCCCTCGGCTCGGGTGTCTTCCTCGGCCTTTATATCATGCTGCTCAAACATCCGCGAGCCTCAGCCATTCGGCGGTCGGCGATTGCCAATGGGACGGACTCCCCTCCATCCCGAGGAGCACCACTCAACCCCGTAATCACTGTAATATACGGCAATTTCCTACTCGCTATTGTCACCTTGCCGTCAGGGATCACCGCTGTCCCCGTCATGAACGCACTCGACTTCTCGGCCGTCGCATTCTTGGGCATATTTCAGATCGGCATTTCTTATATCCTATTTATAAAAGGGGTTACGGGCGGCACACGTCCCCTGGATGCGAGCATCATCGGCTTTATCGAACCGCTACTGAATCCCGTTTGGGTATTTCTATTCATAGGCGAATCACCTTCAAGATGGGCGATCCTCGGCGGCACCATAATCATCGTGACGGTGGTGGCCCACACCGTAAATCAATATAGTCGAAAGCGAGAATAAAGAAATACAGAAATTCTTAAAATACAAAAAGAGCTGCCCACACGGCAGCCCCAATCTGATCGAAAGTATGGTGGCCAGGGACGGGGTCGAACCGCCGACACGCGGATTTTCAGTCCGCTGCTCTACCAACTGAGCTACCTGGCCATTTCGTCTTTTGCGAATGCAAAGCGGCGAATTTGTTAGTCTAAATAAGCGGTTTAATGATGT
>JBGSXN010000032.1:0-3579 GCA_041751355.1 Pyrinomonadaceae bacterium | reverse complement strand
TGCTGTCGGCCGCGGCGTAAGTCCTGAACAGATAGTTTTGGACGTGGGGCTCGGTTTTGGCAAGACGTTCGATCAAAATTTAGAGTTGCTCGCAAATCTTGATAAGATTGTTAGCGAATTCAGCGACTTTCCGATGCTGGTCGGTGCGTCCAGGAAATCCTTTATCGGAAAGGTGCTCGGTGACGCTCCGGTGAAGGGCAGGCTCGGCGGCAGTGTCGCGGCGGCACTGGTCGCTGTGGCTGGCGGAGCAAGTATCGTCAGGGTCCACGATGTATTCGAAACTGTCCAGGCCCTCCGTGTCACTGAAGCGATAAAGGCAGGAAGAAAAGAGGGCCACTGATAACTCGGCGATGAAAATATTTAAGATCTCGACCTTACTAGTGCTTTTAATAACCGCGTCCGGCTTTACTGACTGTTATAAGCCAGTGACTAACTCCGGGCTCCCGCGGCACATCAGGACCGTCGCTGTTCCGGCTTTTCAGGTCGAAGCGAAGGGGATGCGGTATCGTGTCGAAACGCGATTTACCGATGCCGTGAGCCGCGAGATCATCCGGCGGGGCAATGGCCTCAAGGTTCAGGGCTCACTCTCCGGTGCCGACGCCGTTCTCGAGGGCACCATTCGCGATTTCAGCTTCTCGGGTGTCCTGCTAGACAGCGAAGGCCGCGCGCGGGTGTATGAGGTAACGATCATTACAGCGGTCACGATTCGCGACCTCAAGGAAAACAAGATCCTGTACGATAATCAAAATTTCACATTCAGAGACTCCTTTGAATTCACTTCAGATCCCCGATCTTTTTTTAATGAAGAAGATCCGGCTGTTGAACGCATGGCCCGCGCATTTGCCGAGGCCGCCGTTTCGGCGTTTGTTAACGGGATGGGCGTCAAACTGGAAAAGAACTAGTCGTCCCCGCAATCATGGTTTACTCAAGAGAGGATCTTCGGGAACAGCTAAAACGGCGTGAGATCGCTCCGGTTTATGTTCTGTTTGGTCCTGAGGTGCACTTGCGCGACCTTGCGGCCAAAACGATCGCCGATCTCTCATTTGCACCGGGGGAACTCAGGGATTTTAACGAGACCAGCTTTAGCCTCAATGTCGAAGGTAATCTCCAAAAAGCTCTGGCCGCGGCCCAGCAACTCCCCATGCTTGCCGCGAAAAGGGTTATCCGGATAAATGATGTGCGCGTTTCGGCGTCAGGTTTTCGCGACACGGTTACCGAGGACCACGAGCGCATTTTGGCGGCCTACTGTGCCGATCCCGCGCCGCATGCTGTTGTGGTTTTCCTGGCTGACGAACTGAACGGCGTTCGCAAGATGGGGCGGTTCCTCCGCGAAAAGACCGCCGCTGTCGATTTTGCCTCTCTTTCGGACAAGCAGTTGGACGTTTGGGCAAGGCGTGAATTCGTCTCGTCCGGAGCCGACATCGATGAGTCGACACTTAAATATTTTCTCGCTCGAGTCGGCGCTGATGTTGCACGTCTGAATAACGAAATAAAAAAGGTCGCCGCTGCGTCATTACCCAACGGCACTGTCACGCCCGAGCTGATCGAAGCAATAGTTTCTAATTCGAGTGAGCTGACCAATTTTGAATTGACCGATCATCTGGTCGCCGGCCGACCGGTAAAGGCACTCGCGGCACTCAAGAAGATACTCGACGATGGTGCTGAACCCCTGGCACTGCTTGGCCTTATGTCTTACAACTATCGCCGCCTGCTGATCGCCAAAGACCTGATGTCTCGCGGCGCCGCACGAGCAGACGTAGCGGCCTCGCTGAAACTGCGTTACAACGATCAGGAAAGATTTATAGCCGCCGCTCGGCGCGCAGACATGCACGGTCTAAGACGGGCGGTCGAATTAATGGCCAAAACCGACATCGCAATTAAATCGTCGATCGGAGGATCGGACAACGCCCGAATGCTGATCGAGGTCCTTGTTTGCGAGTTGTGCGGACTAATGGACAGAAATGCTAGAATTGGGGTTTTTCAGCGGCAAGTTAATTCAGGCTGACGAAGCTACGATTTATGACCGAACCTTTGGATCTCAAAAAGACAGTTAACCTGCCGAAGACCGATTTTTCGCAAAAGGCGAATCTGGGTCAGAGCGAGCCGGCGCGTTTGAAGAAATGGGCCGAGATGGGGCTCTATGACATGGTGATGGAGGCCCGTGCCGGACGCGACAAATTCATCCTCCATGACGGCCCTCCGTATGCTAATGCGGACATTCATATCGGAACAGCGCTGAATAAGGTCCTCAAGGATTTTGTTGTAAAGACCCGCTCGATGATGGGGTACGACGCTCCGTACGTGCCGGGTTACGATTGTCACGGCCTGCCGATCGAGACGATCGTCGAGAAAAAGCTGGCGGAGAAGGGCAAGAACAAGGCCGATCTGCCGGTTGCGACATTCCGACGCATCTGCCGTGAACACGCTTCGACGGCGATGAATAACCAGACACGCGACTTTCAGCGGCTCGGCATTCTCGGTGAATGGCATAACCCGTATCTGACGATGTCACCGGAATACGAATCGTCCACGGCGCGGCTTTTCGGTAAGTTTCTCGAACGCGGGTATGTCTACAAGGGTCTCCGGCCCGTCTACTGGTGCATCCACGATCAGACAGCGCTTGCCGAGGCCGAGGTCGAATATAAAGAGCACACCTCGCCATCGGTTTATGTAAAATTTCCGCTCAGGTCCGATCCCTCGCTGATCGATCGTAAGCTGGCGGGAAAAAATGTTTTTATCGTGATCTGGACGACTACGCCATGGACGCTGCCGGCGAATCTCGGCATCACGGTTCATCCTGATTTTGATTATTCCGCGATTGAGGTTTCAGATGGCGAGGTATACATAGTCGCCAGCGAACTCAGCCAGGCGTTTGGCGAAACCTGCGGTTTTGCCGAGTACGAGGAGATCGCACGTTTTAAGGGCGCTAAGCTCGACCGTCTTGTCGCGGTGCATGCCTGGCTCGACCGCGACTCGCTTCTGATGAATGGCGAGCACGTCACGCTCGGCGAGGCCGATGCAGAAACTGAGCTTGATGTCAGGTTCGAAGGCAAATCGAGCAAAAAATCCGGCACCGGTTGTGTCCATACCGCTCCGGGGCACGGTGCCGACGATTTTGCTGTTGCAAAACGTTACGGTCTTGAGATCTACGCACCCGTCGATGCGGCTGGCCGATTTACGTCCGAGGTCGAGCACTGGGCAGGCGAAGATATTTTTTCAGCCAATTCGAAGATCGTCGCGTTTCTTAAGGAAAGCGGCGCTTTGCTGTTTACAGAGAGTTACCAGCACCGTTATCCGCACTGCTGGCGCTGTAAAAATCCCGTTATCTTCCGTGCAACACCGCAGTGGTTTATATCGATGGATGAGGCGTCGGGCAACGCTGGCTCCTTACGAGAAAAGGCTCTCAGTGAGATCGTCAACGTTGAGTGGCATCCGTCGTGGGGCCAGGGCCGGATGAGCAATATGTTCAAGGGGCGGCCGGACTGGTGTGTGTCGCGCCAGCGTTCCTGGGGAGTTCCGATTCCCGTCTTTTACTGTAAGGGATGCGAGGAACCGGTTGCCGACCCGAAGATAATAGAT
>JBGSXN010000031.1:0-6696 GCA_041751355.1 Pyrinomonadaceae bacterium | reverse complement strand
TAGCCCTCTGAGATGGGCGAGCCCTTTATCGGAAAGATTCGTACGGGCCAGATTAAGAAACTTTAGTTTCCTTAAGCTCCGCAGGTGCGAAACACCGTCGTCGCCGATGGGTGTAACCCGAAGATCCAGCCATTCAAGCTCTGAAAACCTCTCGAGATGCTTGAGGTCGGCGTCCGTGATCTTGGCGTTATTAAGGTCGACCTTTATGACCTCGCCATCCGAATTGAACTCAACCTTGCCACCAAGCTTTTGGACGGCCGCGGCGGCACGCTTATCTTCCTCTTTTATCGAACCGTGTATGCGTGGGGCGATCTCATCGAGCCACGCGTTGAGCATGTTTTGCGGATACCATTTGCCCTTGAGCATCACACCCGCACGGTTCTCGGTGGCCGTGATGTTCGCGAGCGGATCTGCATTGAGCAGCAATAGGTCCGCTCGCTTTCCTTTTTCGATCGTGCCGACGTGCTTAATGGTGCCGAGATACTCGTGGGCGTTTCGTGTACCAGCCGCGAGGACTGCGTAATTCGAAAGGCCGGCATCTGCAAGAGCTTTTAGCTCGCGGTGCTGAGAAAAGCCGTACAGAAACAGGAATTCCGGCGTGTCCGATCCCGCCATGATCTTGCCGCCCGCCTTGTGTATGGCCACGATCAGCTTGTTGCGAAGCTCGACCCAGCGGGCACGTTTTTCCGCAGGAATGGTGTTTATCATCCGATTACTCTTGTAAAAATTGAGCCACTGTTCCTGCACTTTTGCGGGATAAAACTTGAATTCCGGCTGCGCCCGGATCGACTCTTCCGAACGCGGCAATCCGAATGTGTTCTTCATAAAGTGCTGCGTTGGATTGACGTACGGATTTGATGCGACCGTCTTGCGGGCGACCTCGCCGATCTTTGATTCATCGATGTAATCCAGCGCTTTCCAATTATCGACGTTATAGATGTTGAGATCGGAGATCGCTAACTTCATCGGAGCATCGTCTCGAAGCAACTGCTCGATATATCCGTCGAGATGCTCTATCTGCTGACCGGCCTTCCACGCACGGGGCGCGGTCACATGCTGCGCGTCTGCATGCCCTACGACGCGGATACTTTGTTTTGCTGCCTCATCAACGGCTGCTTCGTACACCTCGGCGTTGATAAAAGTCGTTATCTTTATAAAATCGTACCCGACTGCTTTGCTTTTACGAACGGCCACGCGGGCTTCGTCGGGTGTGTTGACGACAAAATTATTGCCCTGCTCACGGCCGGTAAGGTGAGGCGACGCAACAAAAATGGTCCGGGCCTCAATCTCGCCTTTCGCCGAACGAGCACGCAGTGCCAGAAGTTCCGGAGTCCCGATCATAAAGCGAATCGTCGTGACGCCATTTGCCACCATCACCCGCAGTTCATCGGGCGCGATCGAATCGGGAAATTCATCGCTGTCAGACAACAGGTGCGTGTGCATGTCGACGAGGCCCGGGATCAGGTATTTCCCGGTTGCATCGACGCGAATGGCACCGGACGGGATCGTGACCTTTTTCGCGTCTCCGATCTGGGCAATAACACCGTCGCGTACGATCACCGTCTGGTCCCTCAAAACCCGTTCGCGGTCCATCGGAATTACGTTGACGCTGATAAATGCAGTCACCTGTGAAAAAGCATTGAATGCGGCACAACAAATAAAGATAAGTATAAATGTCAGTCGATTCATATCAGTTGGTCATCTCCATTCCCGGGCCTCCTTCAGCTGAGGCAAGTCCTTGTCGGCGTTGGCCCAGCTGCTTTCAAATTGTTTATAAGATTCAGCGGCCCCGGCACGCTCGCCCTTTTTAGCTTGAACGCGTGCGATGCCCAAATAGGCAAATCCGCTGTTAGGTCGATTCTTCAGGACACGTTCGTAAGCGGCTATTGCTTCATCATATTTGCCTGCACGTATATTTGCCGCGGCGAGGCTTTCAAGGACGGGCCGCGTATAGTGGGGCGGTTCCCAATAACCGAGGTTCTGCTCACGATCGGCTGCCTCGGCAAGTATCTTCGCGGCATCGTCGTGCTGCCCCCTGATGCTCGCTATCGAACCGCGAAGATCAAACACGTGAACAGCCAGAACGCGGCCCGCGTGGCCCGAATACCAATCGGACGCATTCTCTCCGCGAGTATTCGCCATTGTGTCTGCTACGGTTAGGAGCTGCCGAAGGTGCGTATCTGCATCTTCGGCTTTATCCGTTTCCACAGCCTCCATTCCTTTCAGATAACTCAATAACCCGGTCTGATATCTTGCTGATAGCGACTCCTTATCCTTTAACGCCGTTCGTTCTATCTCAGCCACCGCGGCATCCCACATTCCGAAACGCATCTGTAGCCTCGTCATCGCGGTATGCCCGCCGTAAAGTATGTATCCGAGCCCGGTCGACCTAATGCGGGCGTTATCCGTGGCAACGGCAGCGAGCATTTTTGCGTATTTTTCCGCCTCTTTATATCGTCCCTCTTCGGCGCAATTGGCGACGAGGTAATCCAGGTTGTGCGTGTAGTTCCAATTGTTTATAGGATGGACGCCATTCTCACGCATATACTTCTCGTCAAAGGCGAGCGATGCGAGAAACGCTTTCCGAGCTCTCTCATACATGCCCAGGCGATAATATAATATGTCCAGGCATATGTAACATATGCCCGGAATTGGGTGCGAGCTGCGTCAGCTTCTCTGCACTTGCCAGGGCCTCTTCCGGCCTCGGTCCGTTTTCGGCGGCGTGTATCCAGTAATGATGAACGGCAGCGTGTTCAGGATGCGTTCGCAGCAGGTTCTGGAGGATCGCCCGCCCATACATCTTGCCCTCGCGCGGCCGGCCATTCGGCAAGTAGCTTGAAGCCGGCGACGAGAGCGAATTGGCAAGCAGCAGCTGAGCCTCCACCTCATCGGGGAACTTGCTAATGAGAGCTTCGAACTCAGCGATCCACGCAGGGCGGCCTTTTCCCTGTTCTGCTAGCAACTGTATCGATCTGATGTAATATTGCTCGCGGTCCGTCGTATTCGGCATCAGCTCAATCGCCTTTTTCAACGCCGCCGCACGCTCCTCAGCCATTTCCTGAGCGTTCTGGCCGAGAGCGTTATAAATACCCCAGTATGCCATCGCGCAGTCTGGGTCCTTCCTCGACGCCTCTCGAAACGCTCGATATGCCTCCATATCCCAAAACGCGTGCATCAGGTTTAGCCCCTGGTCAAAAAATCGCTGCGCTTCGGGTGACTTCGTAGTGATCTTTATCGTCGCGGAGCCGATGCCTTTCATAAGCGGCGGAGCAGGAAGCTTTGAAAAGTCTGTCGCCGACGGGTATTGCGGCGAACTGTGGTCTTGTTGTGCGTGTGCGGTTAAATGACAGAGGGCGATCGCAGCCAGCAAAAGAAAACGGCCACAGGAATGAAATGCATGCAAAGACGATATCGACTGCCTAAGCAGGCCGCTCCTCGGCACCGGCAACTGCCGGTCATCAACTTCACATTTTTGTCGCCAAGTCATATTTGCAGACTAATACGCGACCTGACCGTGAATGGTTTTCGGTCAGAGCTCCTAAAATGCGAGATCAGTTTTTAATTCGTCTTCGGCGGCGACTGCCAGAGGATGTTGATGATCTTCCATTTCCCGTCATACTTCGCCAGATGCATATAGTCGATGCCCCATGCGGCGGTGACCTTTACGCTCGCGGTTTTATCGGCAACGTCAAAAACAGCGACCTCTTTTGGAGCATTCTTGGGAATACGGCCTTCGGTGTTGTACGTTTTGGCAAGCTCGACGAGCTGAGCGTAGGTCATGGCGCTCGCCGAATAATTTGCCTCGCCCTGCCGTAAGAAAAACCCGCGCTTAACTAGATCCGGATGGACGCTGCGTTCGACAAGCGCCGGATTGACGTTGTAGACGGACTCGATGTAGTCCATCGCGGCCTGCTTTACAGCGGCTCGATCGGCATCGGACTGTCCGAAAGCGACGAGGGAAAATGTAAGTAATAAAATTGTTATTAATATTGTTTTCATATCTGAATCTGTCCGGCTATAGTTCTAACGCTTTGTGAGGCCAGCCGCAGGAAAAGCACCGCCACCGCCACGACCAGGTGAGTTTCATAAGTCTGGTCTAATGAAGCGCTATTTTGCCCTTATAGCCAGCTTCTTCATCTTCCACGAAAGCGTACTGGTTCTGAGATTCAGAAGCCGGGCTGCTTTGTTCTGCCGTCCGCCGGTAAGTTCAAGCGCCGATTCGATCAGCTGGGTCTCAAATCGCTCGACATTTTCGTAAAAATCAAGTCCTTTGTCGGGGTCGATTGTCAAGGGTCGTGTATGAATTTCCGTTTCTCGCAACAACGAATGGATGGTTGCCCGTAAAACCTTAATTCTCGAACCAAACTGTGCATTTTTTCGTCTTGCTATGGTTGCCATGAGTACTTCCTATAAATCTGGCGTATGAATTACTGTTAATATCCCGACACGGCGACGCCGTCCGGCTGATTGCCCGTCTCGACGCTGCCTTCTATTGTGCCGGTCACGAGGTTTACCTTATAGACCTTGTCAGGCTTTAAGGCGGTTACGAACGCGTACGTTCCATCCTTAGAAAAATCAATGCCGAATGGCACTCCGTCAATTTTGATTCGCTTGGTGATCGATTTGGTTGCGGCATCGACGATTATCAGTTCGTTGGCGGGCCAGGTGGGATTGACCACGAATTTCGCGTCCCGCGTAAACCGTACTCGATAAGGACGTCCCCCTAGGTCGATCCGCTTGACCACTTTGTTGGTGGCAGTATCTATTACATCGATGCCGCCGTCATTATTAAGGCCGACCCAAACCTCCTTGCCGTCCGGCGAAAGGTCGATTGCCTCGGGCTGCTTGCCTACCGGTATCTGTGTTATCGAAGAACTTGCGGGTGGGACGTTTTGAAAGGAAAACGCAGTGACCGAATCCGAGCCGATATTCGCGGTGTAAAATTTCCTTTGGTTGCTGCTGCCGGCGACCATGTGCGAGCCATTCTGCCCGGTTCCCATTATCCAGTCGACGTTATTTGCCGCGGGATCGTAGCGGGCGATCGCCCTGTTGGTCTCGGCCGTAAAATACAGCTTCCCCCCGATCAACTGTATGCCGTGAGGCCGCATCAGCGGCGAAAGATCGACGCGGCGGATTTCTTTGGCAGTGGCAACATCAATTATGGATAGCGAACTCCCCGGAGTCTGAGCCCCGTAATTCGCGACATAGGCTGTTTTGCCGTCTTCGGAAAAGACGACCTCGTGCGGGCCGGCACCGGTCGGCACCTTACCGGTCAGCTTCATAGTTACGGGGTCGATGATAGCGAGCGTAGCGTCGGCTTTATTCAGCACTACAAGGACTGGTTTCGAAGCCTGTCCGTAGACAGAGATCGCAAAAGCGATCGTCACAATGAGAGAGAAGACCAATGACTGCCGTCGGGATTTGCCTTTCATATCGACGTTATACGTGATTGACCGCGAAAAGTTTTGAGTCATACGCAGGCATTCCGCCCGTACGGAACGAAAACCTCGCGAATGTTCAATAGAGTACAAATAACCTTGTGCCAAATCGGTAGAATAACTGTTGCGTCGAGGACAATTGGAAATTACTCCAACTCTTACTGACGAGATCAAAAATACAGCGCAAGGGGAACTAATATGAATACACAAGGTACACAATCGCAACACGAACCAGGATTATTGACAGGAATGTTTTCGGACAGGGAAAGCACAGAGGGTGCATACAGATCGCTCCGCGAACGCGGATACTCGGATGACGAGATCAACGTGATCATGTCTGACGAAACACGTGATCGCTATTACGGCGAAGGGACGGCTGATTCGGAACTCGGCACAAAGGCAATGGAAGGTGCCGGCACAGGCGGAGCCATCGGCGGAACGCTCGGCGCGATCATTGGCGGCATCGCCGCACTCGGCACCAACGTGGTTTTACCCGGAGTCGGCCTCGTCGTCTGGGGCCCGATCGCGGCTGCACTAGCGGGCGCGGGCGCGGGTGGTCTGACTGGCGGCTTGGTCGGAGCCCTCATTGGATGGGGCATTCCGGAAGAAAGAGCCAAAATGTATGAGACCGGCATTAGGGAAGGCGGTACGGTGCTTGGCGTTACGCCGAAATCGAACGAAGATGCTGATTACTTCGAGAACGATTGGAAAACCAATCTCCGCGGCCAGCATATTTACAGGTAAGATCGTATTACCAACTTAACCCAGAAACTCCGTCCTGATGGGCGGAGTTTTTTTGTCTAACGCCCTATCTAGCTAGTGAGTGTAGCCCTGAATTATCTTGTAATCTTGGATCTTGTATAATTCCTGATCGTCGCTGTCGGCGAGATCGCTGCGGACCAGTAGTACGAGATTTACTCCCGGCCTGAGCGGATACACCCCGGCATACCTATAGTGTGCCGAGTACCGCTGTATGGCCGCTGCGTCCTGATCGTTCTTCTTCGTGATAATTATTTCGGCGGTGCTCGCATTTATAAGGTTCCCGTGAAAATTAGCCCGGCTATATCCGACAAGGTACCAGGTCATCGGCCAATAGTCGGGTGAGACGATCTCTATGGTGGCGTCTTTTCCTTTTCCGCTCTTTGCCGCATAACGTTCTATCTCATTGATGAGATCGAGAAAACCCCGCCGGGTATGAGCATAGACATAAGTCATTTCTTCATCATCGTACCGAACGAAATTATGCTGGTACGTCTGA
>JBGSXN010000030.1:0-16613 GCA_041751355.1 Pyrinomonadaceae bacterium | reverse complement strand
ACATCGGACGTGACCGATCTCACCTCGATAACCAGGCGCGATCCTGACGCGTGGGTGTCGACAGCCTTTACCTGCCCGAGCTCTTCGATTATTCCGGTAAACACGGCTTAAAACCAGGGCTTTTTGTTAATGACGTAGGTTTGTACAAACTCTTCGTCAGATTTTGTGAGATAGATAATTCCCTCAACGAGCCCCATAATACCCGGGATAAAAAGCAAAAACGACCCGATGCCGCAGGTAATGAACGCTAAAATAAACGCTCCTGCGAACATTGCCAGGTAGATCATCCCTTCCTGCTGATAGCCAAGGACAAACTTGTGAATGCCAAGGCCGCCAAGCAGAATGCCGCAAATTCCGGCGGCGATCTTTTTATCGGCCCCCACCGGTTTCTGGCCGTAAACCTGCTGCATAGGCATGGGGTTGACGGGCAGCATCGTTCCGCAGTTTGAACAGAGACCGCCGCCGGCTATGTTCTGTGTTCGACAGCTAGGGCAGCTCACATATTGAGTTTGCATTCTTTCCTCCTGTTTATGTCCTCGGCCAGGTGCAATTTCTGATTCGGATAATTCCTGATTCGACCGCAGTATTGGGATTATAGCCGTGGATGCAGATATTTTAAAAAGCGAGATTGTTCTAAGCTGGAGTTTGATGTTTGAATAAAAAACATGCCCCAATCATCCGCGAAAGAAAACGAGCCGCCCAAACTTCGGCGAAACCCGGAATCAGGTGAGACCGAACTTAGCTCATTGGCTGATCTGCTCGAGTGGTTCCTGACATATGACGAGAAAACGGCCCGGATCCGGCACCCGCATTCAGACGAGTTGTTCCGTTGGAAGCAGGCTGATGACGAGGCAAACGGGATCGCTATATATCCCTTTGAGAATGCTGAGGCCCGGCTGGCTATCGGGGCTTTTCAGGCACTCGCCGAAAACAGATCGGAACCGCTTTTGAAACTGTGGATATCAGACCTGCTCAGCGCCCTGCACGAATCTCGCGAGACCCGGGTTCAGATCGCCGAATCATATCGGCTGAACGATGATCTCGACGCTTCCGCCCTTGAAAAGTCTGAGAAACTGACGACCAATGCTGAAAAACGCCTCTATTTGACGAGCTGCTGGCTCGAGGTTCTCTGTTCGGCAGAGGCTCGCTTTCTGGGCTGGGTATATCAGGAAATGTACGGCCGCCCGTTTGCCCCGTGAAATTAACGCAAAGTCTGGCATTGACGCATATCGCCCGTCTGCATTCCCCTGGTAAACCATTGCATGCGCTGCTGTGAGGAGCCATGAGTGAATGAGTCGGGCATCACGTGTCCCTGTGTACGTTTCTGGATCATGTCATCGCCAACAGCCGCCGCGGCGCGAAGAGCCTCTTCAGGATCGCCCGCGTCGAGCCTGCCTTGCTTTTGGGCGTGATTTGCCCAGATGCCCGCGTAGCAATCGGCCTGAAGCTCGAGGGCAACTGACAGTCGGTTATTTTGCCCGGCGCTTTGAACTTTGGACATCATGCCCGTGAGGTTCTGGATGTGATGGCCGTATTCATGGGCGATCACATATGCCTGGGCAAAATCGCCCGGTGCCTTGAATTCGCGCCTCAGCTCGTCAAAGAACGCAAAATCCAGATAGAGCTTTTCGTCACCCGGGCAGTAAAATGGGCCGGTCGCCGCACTCGCATATCCGCAGGCGGACGAAACTTGCCCGGTAAACAAAACAAGCTGCGGCTCGCGAAGACGTATCCGCGCCTGCTGCGGCAAAACGTCGCGCCACATATCCTCAAGACTGCCGATGATCGCACCGGCAAACTGCCGGTTCGTGTCCGGCTGTCCCGCAGTGGAATTCGATGTCTGGGTCGAAACCGGCGGCTCATGTTGCTGAATTCCGCCCTGAAAAAGCTGTGTAGGATCGCCGCCGCACAGGTAGATCGCCACCGCTAAAATGAGAATGCCTATCCCGCCTCCGCCAACGGCAACGCCTTTGCCGCCCATGCCCCGGCGGTCCTCGATATTACGGCTCTGTCTTAGATCGCTCCACCGCATATACTCATTTCTCCCCCATTTATTACCGACTTTTCATCATTTTACCATCCAAATACAATATATGGTGGTAGCTACTGAATGGTTGCGAGCCTGACACCGTTAAATCTTGACAGATGTAGAGTTAGAGGATTATGATTCTAGGGCGTTGAAGTTTTTTCTCTCTCCTTTTCTCGTTTCGTCAGGAGGAATAATGATCAAACTAGACATCGTCAATCTGGTTGCGGATCGCACGGGCGTTCCTAAACAAAAGGCCGAGCAGGTGGTCGATTCGCTCTTTGAGGCAATGAAGGAAGCCCTCGCCGCTGGTAAGCGGATCGAGCTTCGCGGATTTGGCGTCTTTGTTGTAAAGCCCCGAAAGAGAGGAGTCGGCAGAAATCCCCGCACGGGTAAAGAAGTACCTATTCCGGCAGGTAAGACAATTAGATTTAAGCCGGGCAAAGATTTGTCGGCAAAGGCCGTCTGATCTTCTTGGAAATTTATTTATCGATTGATTAGCAATTCGATCGCAGATCGTCGGAAAGCGCGAAAGCGTAGACACACGAACTGCGATCTTTTTATTGACCGGCATGACCGAACAGGAGTTTTTAGACAGATACCCCATTTACGAGCCGCCGCCCTTGCCCCGGCCATCTGCCCGAACGTGGCTGAAGCATCTTCTGCTGCTGGCCGTCACCTTCTGTACGGCGACGGTTGCCGGAACGCTTTATCCATTTGGGCGGAACTTCGTAATACCGGGGGAGGACCCGCAGACCCTCATCCAGTTTTTCGAGTTCTTATTTGCCCTGCCGACGCTTTACGGCGCTTTGATCGTAAATGCTGTAATACAGCTCTTTATTGATCCAGCCCAGCTCACTTATGGCCTGAGCTTTTCGGTTTCGCTGCTTTTTATACTGATCTGTCATGAGATGGGGCATTACATAGCCTGCCGTATCTATAAGGTCGACGCTACTCTGCCGTTTTTTATACCGACGCCGCCGATGATCGGGCCTGCGGGAACGTTTGGTGCGTTTATAAGGATCCTCTCGCCAATGCCATCGAGAAAAGCAGTTTTTGATATCGGCGTTGCCGGCCCGATCGCCGGATTTATCGCTCTGTTGCCTGTCGCCTTTATCGGTCTGGCCACGATGCAGGTCGCTACGCCCCAGCAGGTCGCCGGCGCTCAGGGAGGGCTTGTATTCGCCGACCCTCTGCTGATGAAGCTCATGGCGTCATTTTTGGGGATCGACCTGAGTTTTGGTATCGGGAATGCCTTTTACTTCGCGGCCTGGGTAGGCCTGTTGGTAACTGCCTTAAATCTAATTCCTTCAGGTCAGCTCGATGGCGGACATGCGATTTACGCTGTGTTTGGCGAAAAAGTCCACTTCTGGACAGGCCGTATCGCGTTTGCGGTAATGGCCGTTCTATCGGTGGTTGGGCTTTATTTCTTTAATAGCCCAAGCGGGTTTCTAATCGCTATTATTCTCGGTGTGATGATGCGGATCAAACACCCGCAGCCTTACGACCAGACACCACTCGACACGAAGCGAATGATCGTCGCGATCCTGACATTAATTATCTTCGTGCTCTGTTTTGTGCCTTTCCCGATTCGAATAGTTTAGGCGTCGAATCTTTAGGACTCGCTGCCAATGGGCAGCATTCCGCGGATCTCCCTGACCATCGACTCGACATCTTCCTGACCGTCGAGAGCGATCATAAAGAAATCATAGCTTGTCTTAAAACAAACCATTCCGTTCCCAAAGAACCAGACGCCCTCGAGAACCGGATTTCCGCCGATGATCGACCCCAGAGGGAATCCTGTAATAGTTTTTGGATTGAAGATGTTCGTCATCATTACGGCACCCGAGGCGAACGAAAATGCTCCAAGGAGCGGGGCCCCGATGCGTCGTGCAATGTCGCGCTCAAATTTGACCCTTTCGGCATCCGCGTCCGTGAGCCGGCCCTTGGCGATCAGGTCTTCCCGGCGGCTCAGATAGCCGTCAAATTGTTCCGCAAGCTTCTTAACTGACCACGCGGGAATGGCTGAATTCAAAAGCCAATGCGAACTTAAACCCGTAAATACAATACCGAGCCCGGCACCGATCGCCATTGAGGCCCCGGTCGTGGCGGCCCTGACAGGATCGGCCTGGACCCATTCGGATGCTTTCTGGAGAGATCTGCGGGCAGAATCAACGGTTGAGGTAAAGCTGGACCCGAATCCTACGACCTTCGACACCCGTCTCGCATTGGTCTCGACCGTGTCACGGGCATCGTCAAATATTTCACCGGCTTTTTCAGCTGCATCGACGACTGCACCGCCAGCCTTTGAGCCCACGTCACCCGCGGCATCGCGGATCGGCTCGCTAACGTTCCATGCCGATTTGGCCGTGCTCCCGGCTGTGTTTATTACATCTTCGGCAACCTTTACCGCCTGTTTGCCGACGCCCGTCTTTTCGGCTTCGGTCTTTATTTTTCCGGCGCCTTTTTGAGCGGTTTCCACCACGACACGGGCACCGCCCTCGATCTTTTCCTTTAGGCCCAGTTGGGCGTCGATCTCATCGAATGTCTCAGTTGCCTTCTTCTGCCAACGCTCAAATTTTTCTTTATAGTCGCTCATATGATTAATCGTTACAGCACGTGTATTAGATACGAAGGAAATCGCACGAGGTTCGCTCAAATCGGCCGCAACCCCCATATCATCCCACCTATCGCCGGGCGATTCAATAGATTTCTGATTCAAATTTGCTATCCTAGCAATCTGAAGATATGCCGATAGTTAAGTGTCCGCACTGCGGAAAAGAAACAGAATTCAGCGGAAATGAGTTTCGCCCCTTCTGCTCGGAACGTTGTAAGCTGCTCGACTTTGGTGCGTGGGCAGACGAGGAATTTCGACTTCCGACCGAATCGGCCGCATTGAGCGAAGAGGATGTCGAGGCGATCGAACAAGCCATGGAGGAAAGGTCAAAATGACATTATTTCAGATCGTCGGAGCCCAGATCGGCGACGGTGTAGGAGCCGTTGCGGCCGGTGCTTTTTTCCTGATCGCGGCCGCAGTCGCGTTTATTGCGTTCAAGATGTTGAAGCGGACCGTAAAAATGGCTTTTCGGATCGTTGTTGTGGTCATCATCATGGGCATAGCGGCAGCCGGCAGCATAGCCTTCTGGGCCCTGAGCGCGGGCGTGCCCGCAAAGCAAACACCACGCCCAACCCGCACACGCTAGTTTCCGTCCATGGCCGGAACCCGTGATAAATCGAAAAAGAGCCGCTGGCAGCGGTACCGGGCCCTGCCCCGAAACGTTCTTGCTATAAGTGCTGTCAGCCTGCTCAACGATACTTCGAGCGAGATCATCTACCCTCTGCTGCCCGCGTTTCTAGCTCTTTCTCTCGGAGCAACACCATTCGTTATCGGCCTGATCGAGGGCTTCGCCGAATCCGTCGCCAGTCTCTTAAAACTTGCTTCGGGTTACCTGAGCGACAAGTTTTCTTCGAGAAAGCTGCCGGTATTTTTCGGCTACTCGCTGTCGGCGATCATGCGTCCTGTGCTGGCGTTTGTTACGAGCTGGCCGCAGGTCCTAGTTGTGCGCATGGCGGACCGGGCGGGAAAAGGTATCCGAGGCGCTCCGCGAGACGCATTGATCGCCGATAGCGTGCCTGCGAGCAAGCGTGGAATGGCCTTCGGCTTTAACCGCGCGGCCGATCACCTAGGGGCTGTATTCGGGCCGGTCGCCGCGTTCGCACTGTTGATGATCTTCGCTGCCGACACCGAGAACCCCTCTGTCAGCGAGTATCAGCAGGTGTTCCTATTTGCGTCGGTGCCTGTTGTGATCGGCCTTTTGATCATCGCTTTCTTTGTACACGATCAGCCGCATCCGGCTGAGCATCACGCCCCGATCGACCTCTCGCTGAAGGGCTTCGATTCCAACTTCAAACGATATCTCTGGGTGATCGCACTTTTTACACTCTCAAATTCGACCGACGCTTTTTTGCTGCTTAGGGCGAGCGACGCAGGGATCTCGCCGGTGATGCTGCCGCTCTTATGGATGGCTCTTCACCTAAGCAAGGTCGTTAGCTCTCTGATCGCGGGTGATATGTCTGACCGCATCGGGCGTAAGACGCTAATTGTTGCGGGATGGCTGGTATACGCTCTTGTCTACGCGGGATTCGCATTCGTCGAGTCCGCGTGGCAATGCTGGGCACTGTTTATTGTCTATGGCACGTACTTTGGATTGACCGAAGGGGCTGAAAAGGCGTTCGTGGCCGACATGGTCCCGGCCAGGAAACGCGGGACGGCTTATGGTCTGTTCAACCTGGCCTATGGGATCACTGTCTTTCCGGCTTCACTCTTATTCGGATTAATTTGGACCGAATTCGGAGCAACCGCCGCATTTATCTCTAGCGGATGTATCTCAGTGGCCGCGGTTTTCATACTTACGACTGTCAGATCGCCAAAGGTTAGTCATCATTAGAATAGTGAATCCTGGTCGGTGGTCGGTATTGGGTGTCGTTGAGCTGGAAGCGCGATATGTCGGGCGGTGCAGGACGGCGTAGATGTAATCGAGAATATCTATCGGGGCGAAGGTGCCTCTAAGTGTAGTGTTTTCAAATTTATTATTTGCAGTTGGGAAGGCGGGCTTGCCCCCGCTCTTTGCCGTGGACAGAAGAGCGGGGGTAAACCCGCCTTCCTGACTGTCAGATTCCGGCTTGACTCTGTTCTCCTCCACTTTCTTCGGCCTTGTTTCCAGACGGCACTTTTTTTGAGTCGATCATTCTGTTTATCAATCGGAAAAACCGATCGAATTCAGCATGTTCCTGAACGCGTTGTTGTATGAGCCAGCTTCACGCTCAGGCACGACGGTGGCGATATAAACCAGATCGCCGCTTCGGAGCTGCGTCGTATAGATGGAGACGAGCTCCGTCTCGCCGGTGATCGGCGAGCGGCCCGAGGCTGACATGACGTATCCACGCCTGCCGCCCAAGTTTACCTGGCTAAACGATGTCCGCTGCTGAAGGTAAGGATTTGCCTGCATGATCTGATTAACGTACGTCTGAGTGTCACGCTGCAGGTCACGGGTGTTACTCTGCATTGCACCTATGATCGCACCCCGTGTGATCCCCTGCGGCCCGAAAGCACCCTGCGGAGCAAACTGCACAGTGTCTTGCGACCGAAAATCCTGCCAATTCGACGGGACATTGACTCGGAGCCAGTTCAGTCCCGTGTACTGCCTCATCCTGCTCGACGGTGCCTGTACGCGAGATGAATACCGGCCTGACGCAGTCGGACTGGTGCTGCCCTGGCTTCCGCCGTATCCCTTTTCTATCTCTGCCATCGATGGTGCGGTCGGCATCGCTCGAAATCGGGCCTGGATCCGCTCAAAATCGCGGGTCATCTTGATCGGCTCCGAAGAAACACGAAGATAAGTTGCTTCACGATTGATCCTGTCATACCTGTTGCCCGGATCAGGGTGGCTGCTCAGCCATTCCGGCGCCCTGCCCCTGCTTTGCTCCTGTTGTATGGTCTGGAAAACATTTGCCAGGTCGCGGGGGTCATATCCCGCATCGGCCATTATGCGTGCTCCGAGCATATCAGCCTCTGACTCGTATTCGCGGCTGTATTTGGTCTGCCATCCCTGAGCGAACAAGCCGCCGAGTTGGGCTCCGGTCTGGCCGCCCAGTATCGCCCCGCCCAGGATCAATCCGATAGTTCCAAGCACGCTCTTTGCACTGCTCTGTCTCGTGGCCTGAGCCGTAGCATGACGCAGAGCGATATGGCTGATCTCATGGGCCATTACGCCGGCGAGCTCGCCCTCATTTCGCGCGGATTCGATCATGCCGCGATTCACGTACATCGGCCCGCCGGGCAATGCAAAAGCGTTCAGATCACGAGCATTGACTAGCCTGAAACGGTAATTAAACGCGGGCTGATTGAATTGGGCCGGAATGGAATCAACCAGCCGCTGGCCAACTCGCTCGATGTAATCAGTAGCGTCGCGGTCATTCATTATCGGGAACTGCCTCTCGATCTCGGCCGCGGCCTGTTGGCCGAGCCTAACATCGTCCTGGACGCTGTATTTGTTACTCGACGCCTTGATGACAGTTTGCTGTGCGATCGCGACGTTCGGCACCAGGAACAGAGCTAAGGCCGTTACGGATGCGGTCAGCCATTTAAAACTGAGTCCTTTTCTTTTCATAATTTTCTCCCCAGGGGTTCTTTCTATTTTAACGTGCGTCGCCAGTAACGCCAACGCGTGCTTTGATGAACCCGGTAAGTAGGTTCGTTCGCCATAATCGTCGTCGGCGTCTGGCTGCACGATGTTAATAGAATGTTACAAGATGTCTCTCCACGCATTGCCAATTCGCAAAATTCAGTAGAATGTAACTTTCGTAATTGAAGCTCTGCACTATACTGGCTCAGGCTAATTAAAATGCGGCTTGAGGATTACAGGCACGTTTGGGCTCGGATTGCGGTTCGGTGCGAGAACCAGATCTAAATGCATTCAAAGAAATATTTTTCCCTAACTCTCATCTTGCTTCTGCTTGTGTCGAACTCGTGTTTTAGCGGTCGGCGCGGCAAGGGCGACGCCGTCAAGATCCAGGGAGGCGGCTCATCATTTATCAATCCGTTAATGCAAAAATGGGTGAGTGAGTATGGATATCTCAACCCGGGCGTGAGGATCGATTATCAGTCGATCGGCTCAGGCGGCGGTATAAAGCAGACCAAGGAAAGGACGTTACAGTTCGGAGCAACTGACGTGGCGATGAGCGACGCGGACCTAAAATCAGCGCCCGGCGAGATCATTCACATTCCGGTTATCCTCGGTGCCGTGGTTCTGACTTACAATTTGGAGAACGTCGAACAGACTCTCAAGTTTGCACCGGAAACAATCGCCGATATTTTCCTGGGAAAGATCACTGCCTGGAATGATGAACGCATTCTTGCGGATAACCCCGGCGTTCCGCTTCCAGCGGTTCCTTTGACGGTGGTACATCGCTCGGACGGCAGCGGAACGTCCTACGTGTTCACTAATTACCTGTCTAAGGTCAGCCCGGAATGGAAAGAGAGAGTCGGCGAAGGGACGTCGCCCAGTTTCCCCGTCGGCCTGGGTGGCAAAGGCAACGAGGGCGTTACCGGCCAAGTCAAGCAGACGCCGAATACCATCGGCTATGTAGAACTGGCTTATGCGGTAAAGAACAAAATGCCGGTGGCGGAGATCAGGAACAAGTTCGGTAAGTTCGTTCTTCCGAATTTCGAGACCGTTACGAACGCGGCCGCGGAATCGATAAACGAAACACCCGATGACCTGCGGATGGCTATTACTGACGCTGCTGGGGAAAATGCCTATCCGATATCGAGTTACGTTTACATACTGATGTATAAGGACCAGACCGATGAAGTTCTCGGCAGGACGATGGTCGATTTTCTGACGTGGTCGATAAATGAGGGCCAGCGGTTTGCCCGGCCTCTTTATTATTCACCTCTGCCGGAGGAAATGGTCAAACGGGCCTCGGCTAAGATCGGCCTGGTTTCCTACAATGGCGTTTCCCTGCGAGGTCAATAAGAGCAATGCCGACTGACGAAAAACAACCCGCTCAGATGGATGATGGCCGACGGCGATCGTCATCCTCGGATAAGATTTATCGGATCGTTCTGACCGCCTGCGCGGCCTCGATACTGGTAATTATCCTGTCGATGTTCGTTGTGATCGGCCAGGGATCGTGGCTGTCGATCAAGGAATTCGGGTTCGGTTTCATTATTGGCCAGGTTTGGGATCCGGTTAAGGGCGAATTTGGCGCGATGCCGTTCATATATGGAACGGTAGTTTCGTCAGTTTTGGCGGTTCTGATCGCCACTCCGCTTTCGATCGGTGTGGCCGTATTTCTCGTTGAACAGGCACCAAAATCCCTGGCGAGGCCGATGGGCTTTTTGGTCGAGTTGCTGGCCGCAATACCGTCAGTGGTTTACGGGTTATGGGCGATTTTTGTACTGGCTCCGTTTTTGCGAGAGTACGTCCAACCACCGCTTCAGGCATCGCTCGGCTGGCTGCCTTTTTTCCAGGGAACTCCGACCGGTATCGGGATGTTCACGGGCGGTTTGATACTGGCGATCATGATAACGCCGATCATTACCGCGGTCGTCCGAGACATCCTGGAGGCTGTCCCGGTTACCCAGCGAGAGGCGGCGCTCGCTCTCGGGGCAACCAAGTGGGAAACGACGAGGATAGTACTGGCCAATGCTTCGTCGGGTATAGCAGGCGCGGTTATCCTCGGCCTCGGCAGGGCCATCGGCGAGACGATGGCAGTAACGATGATCATCGGCAACAGGCCTCAGATCAGCGCATCGCTGTTTGACCCGGCATATACGATCGCATCGGTCATCGCGAATGAATTTACCGAGGCGACCGGCGACCTTTACCTGAGCGCGTTGGTCGAGATGGGGCTGATCCTTTTTGTAGTCACCTTTATTGTGACCGCCCTTGCCAAACTTTTGATCATGAGCGTCAGCCGAAAAACTCAAAATATTGCGTAAGTCAGCGGGATGATAGACAGAAGGCGATTTACAAACTCTTTAATGACCGGCGTGACGGCCGCGTGCGCTTTTGGCGTGGTCGGGATCTTGATCATCATTCTCGGTTATATCTCGATCCAGGGCGTCTCGTCGCTTAGCTGGCAATTTCTGGTCGAAACTCCCAAGCCTGTAGGTGAGGGCGGCGGCATCGGCAATGCGATCGTCGGATCGCTGATCTTGCTCGGGTTGGCTTCGCTCGTCGGAATCCCGCTCGGGATCGCGATCGGAACATACCTTTCGGAACTTGGCAGCGGCTGGTTCGGCAACATCGTCCGCTTTGTTGCCGATGCGATGATAGGCATACCATCGATCGTATTCGGGGTTTTTGTCTACGCTCTCGTTGTGGTTCAGCAGGGATATTTCTCGACGCTGGCGGGTTCGCTTGCCCTTGCATTGATCATGATCCCGATCGTGACACGGACTACCGAAGAGATCGTAAAACTGGTACCTAAAACGATGCGCGAGGGGGCGCTTGCCCTGGGAGCACCCGAATGGAGGGTCACTTGGGATATCGTTCTGCCTGCAGCCAAAACCGGTATCGCAACCGGTGCAATGCTTGCCGTGGCACGCGTTCTTGGCGAGACGGCGCCGCTGTTGTTTACAGCTTTCGGCAGCCGCTTTTACAATATTTATTTGGACGAGCCAATGGCCTCGATGCCTGTGCAGATCTATAACTATGCCATTTCGCCTTTCGAAGAGTGGCACGCGAAAGCGTGGGCAGCCACCATGGTGCTTATCTTCATGATCCTGGTGATCAATATATTGGTTCGATTCACGACGCGTAAGAAGTATTAGTAGATCGATGGCGACTGACATTTTTGCATGATGACTAAAATTAGCGTTTCCAATCTAAATTTCTTTTACGGGAAGGTCCAGGCGCTTCACGATATAACGCTGGGGATTCCCGAACACGAAGTAATTGCCTTTATCGGGCCTTCAGGATGCGGTAAATCGACCTTTATCCGAACGCTGAACCGGATGAACGATACCATCCCAAACACGCGGATCGAGGGATCGGTACTGATCGACGGCCAGGACATTAATACCTCAAAAACCGACGTTGTCGCCCTCCGCCGAAAGGTCGGAATGGTGTTTCAGAAGTCTAACCCATTTCCAAAGTCGATCTTTGATAATGTTGCCTACGGAATCCAGATCAACGGCCTGTATGAGAACAAGTCTGACCTGCAGGCACGTGTCGAAAAGGCACTTACCGATGCCGCTCTCTGGGATGAGGTAAAGGATCGTCTTAGTACCTCGGCTTTCGGGCTTTCAGGCGGCCAGCAGCAGCGTCTGTGTATCGCCCGTGCTCTTGCCGTTCAGCCCGAGGTTATCCTGATGGATGAGCCGGCTTCGGCCCTGGACCCGATGGCTACTCAGAAGATCGAGGAACTCGTTGTGGAGCTTAAACGGGACTATACGATTGTCATCGTCACGCACAATATGCAGCAGGCGGCCCGCGTGTCGGACCGCACCGCATTTTTTATGCTCGGCAAGCTGGTCGAATATAACCGGACTGACAAAATGTTCACCAATCCGGACGAAAAATTGACTGAAGATTATATAACCGGACGGTTTGGATAGGGCCAGGTCCGCTGAGCGTTCCCCAAAAGGGGTTGCGTCAGTGTGGTAAATTATAAGTAAGGAAATGGAAAACAGAATCATAGACCAACAGCTCGACCTATTACGAGACAAGATTCTTTTACTCGGTGGAGCCACCGAAAAAGCTGTTCAGCGTGCGATGCAGTCGCTCAATAACCGCGACAGCGAATTAGCCAACGCCGTCCTCGAAGAGGACAAGGTTATCGACCAGATGGAGCTTGAGATCGATCGTCTAAGTATCGAGATCCTGGCGCTCCACCAACCCGCGGCACATGACCTGCGTATGGTCATTGCCGTTGCCAAGATCACGCCCGTACTGGAACGCATGGCCGACCACGCCGGCAATATCGCCGAAGCAGCGCTGATCATCAATGAAGAACCTCAGTTAAAGCCGTTTTCCGACCTGTCGTTCATGGCCGGTAAGGCCACCGAGATGCTTCGTGACGCCCTTGACGCTTTCATTTCAGAGAATGCCGAAGCCTCGAGGACTATCATCTTGCAGGACAAAGTAATTGACGATTCGTACCGGCGCGTTTTCGGCGAATTGATCGGGATGATCATCAACGACCCGTCCGTCACCGCCAGCGCCGCCCAACTATTATTCGTAGCCAAGCATCTCGAACGGATCGGAGATTATGTCAAAGATATCTGTGAACTGACGGTCTATCTCTGCGAAGCAGAGTTTATCAAGCACAGCGGCTCGCCGGTCGTTTCCTAGAAAAAAGGGGCAGCCGCTCATACGACCTTCGATTCCGGGTTAAAATTCGGCCAGGAATTGCTGCTTAAACCCGTTTCCTGGTCGATTCCGCATTTCCAAATTCCCTTACCAAAATCTCACGAGGTTTTTTCGTTCGATTCCTCTCTGACGGTGATCACCGGCGAGACCGACGGGCCTGAAATGGCCTCTCTAATGTCCGTCGCATTACAGTCAAAAATATTTGAATTGGTTAGTTTTATTGAGTCTCGTTCTGCGGACACCGGGGTAACGAGAGTGGGGTAATCGATATGAGATATGTTGCTATTTTTGCCGTAATCACGTTTTTTTCCTCTGTAACGCCAGCTCAGAATGCCTTTACATATGAGGAACAGAAACTTGTCAAGTCGTTCCAAAAGAGAACAACGGACTATGCGAATACGAGGGTGAAGATAGAGCGACGCCTGCCTAAGCTCCCCAAAGCAGCTACGATCGAACAGATCGCCGCACATAAGTCAACTCTTCAGGCAGCTATCCAGAAAGCACGGGCAAATGAGCGGCCCGGAAAGATTTTTACACCGGAAGCGGCGGCCATGATCCGGCGAATGATCCGACGGGAGTTTACCGACACGTGGGATGGGTCTGAGATCAGGGCAAGTGTGCTCGAGGCCGAAACACAAGGAGCCGTGGTGAGAATAAATACTCCATATCCTGACTCAGCAGAGCTCGTTGAAATGTCACCAACGCTTTTGTTGAGCCTGCCCCAGCTTCCAAAGGGGCTCCGATATCGTTTTATCGGGCGAAGCCTCGTCCTGATGGACCGGGACAACGCACTAATTATTGATTACATGACGAATGCACTTCCGTGATCGTCCGACTGAGAGGAATTAACCATGAATCGAATTTCAGCAGGGTTTATATCTTTGCTTCTCGCGTTAGCCGTTAGTCTCCCGTCTGTTTACGCTCAAGGCGCTGCCGCCGATTCGTCTGGTTCCGGCCGGTCGCTAAAGCTCACCTTGCCGGTTGCGGCCGATTCAGTAAAGTTCGTGTCTATGGGAGACACCGGAACCGGCAGCCGTCAGCAGCACGAACTGGCAAAGGTCATGCTCGATTACCACGCAGTCTTTCCCTTCGAGTTTGTCATCCTGACAGGTGACAATATGTACGGTAGCGAAAAGCCCGAAGATTTTAAGCGAAAATTTGAAGATGTTTATCGGCCGCTTCTCGATAAGGGTGTAAAGTTTTATGCTTCGTTGGGAAACCACGACGAGGCGATACAACGCCATTACGAACTGTTCAATATGGGCGGTGACGAGTATTACAAATTCAAGAAAGGTGATGCCGCCTTTTTCGCGCTTAACAGTAATTACATGGACAAAGAGCAGATTGAGTGGATGCACAAAGAGATGGGGTCCGATAACTCACGCTGGAAGTTCGTGTTTATGCATCATCCGCCTTATTCGTCGGGCGGCAAGCATGGGTCGTTGATGAGCATCAGAAGAGTAACCGAACCACTTTTTCTCCAGCACGGTATCAATGCGGTATTTACGGGTCATGATCATTTCTATGAACGCATCATGCCTCAACAGGGGATATATTATTTTGTAACGGGGGCAGGGGGCAGGATCAGACGTGGCGACATCAAGCGTGGTTCGCCATTGACGGCTGTGGGATTCGACCGGGACCTTTCATTTATGATGGTCGAGCTCGCTAAGGACCTGTTGCATTTCCAGGTGATCTCGCGTGCGGGCGAAACGGTTGACTCGGCTGCGCTTGTCCGGCAGACCCAACAAGAATGACCCTATTGCACGCTTGCTACTCACAGCGCAAAGTGACATCATTTTTCGTAAGAATCCCTACGGCTTGAACCCGATCTGATGCTTTCTGTGCTGGAAAGAACTATCGCTCTCGAAGACTTCCTTATCATGCCTGACGAGGAGGTCGATGAACGTATCGATCTCGCCCGGCGTGAACTGGACAAACGCGTTATCATCCTCGGCCATCATTACCAGAGGGACGACGTGATCCGTCACGCGGACCTGACGGGCGATTCGTACCAATTATCCGTGATGGCATCGCAGACCGAGGCCGAGTATATCGTATTCTGCGGCGTTCACTTCATGGCCGAGTCGGCCGATATCCTTGGAAAATCCGAACAACGAGTGATCCTGCCCGACCTCGGTGCCGGCTGCTCGATGGCCGATATGGCAACCATCGACCAGGTCGAGGATGCATGGGAACAGCTTCGTGACATCGGCGTGCTGGACAACAAGGTTGCTCCGATAACGTATATGAATTCCTCGGCCGCGATCAAGGCATTTTGCGGCCGGAACGAGGGCGTGGTCTGTACATCTTCGAACGCAATTCCGCTATTCGATATTTACCTGAAAGAATTCGACAAGATGTTCTTTTTTCCGGATCAGCATCTGGGGAGGAATACGGGTGCGAAATTCGGGATCCCGCTCGACAAAATGGCCCTCTGGAACCCGCACCTGGAACTGGGCGGGAATACCGAAGAAGAGCTTCATAACGCAAAATTAATATTATGGCGCGGCCACTGCTCGGTGCACGGACGATTTAAGCCCTGGCATGTCGAAAAGGTGCGGGCCGAGATCCCCGGCGTCAAGGTGCTCGTCCATCCCGAATGCATTCGCGAGGTTGTCGAGATCAGCGATCTCGATGGTTCAACCTCATTCATTATCAAGACGGTCGAAAACTCACCTCCAGGATCAAAATGGGCGATCGGAACCGAAGTAAACCTCGTCAACAGGCTTCAGCAGCGGTTTCCGGACAAAGAGATCCATCTGCTAGCCCCCGACCTCTGCATGTGTGCCACCATGTACCGGATCGCCCCGCAAAACCTCGCCTGGGCTCTCGAAAATCTAATTGTCGGCAATGTCGTCAACGAGATCACGGTCGATGACGATACGAAGCATTTTGCCTATATCGCTCTGCAGCGAATGATCGACCTGACCGAGAAATAGTGATCGCGGGCCCGCCTCGTAAACTCACAAGTTCAAAGCTCGCTGTATCTTACCGCTCAACACAGTTCTTGCTTTATTCCGCCCCGTCGACCAAAATAAAGTAAAAAGGGGGTCCGATGAACGAAAGAGAACAAGCCGTTATGTCGCGTATGCGGTGCAGCGAGATAATGACCCGGGATGTTCGAACCGCGCCGCGCGATGCTAGTTTGCGCGAAGTGGCGGCAATGATGCGCGACGGCGACATGGGATCTGTGCCGGTGGTTGACGAAGGCAGATTGCTCGGAATCGTGACCGACCGCGACATGGTTGTGCGCGTCCTGGCCGAGGGAAAGGGACCCGATACCCCGGTGAGTGAGGCAATGTCGACCGATCTCGTTACTGTAAAGCCCGATGATTACGTTTTTGATGCCATCAGGCTGATGGGTGATAAACAGGTGCGCCGTATTCCGGTCGTGGGCGAGAATGGCGAACTTGCCGGCATCATCGCGATGGCCGACATTGCGCTCGAGACCGAGGACGACCGCGATATCGCCGAAACGCTCGAGGAAATCTCGAGCGGCGCGGGTTTTTGGAAGAAGAACGACGCGGTATAAGGTAATCAGGGAAATTTTTTACATAATCGATGGCCAAATCTACCAACCGCTATTTTGAATTTACCGGGACGTCCAAGAAGGCCCAGGTGTCCGGCAAGCTTTGGTATCCTGCGGCCGACGTTTACCAGACGCCTGATGGCTGGGTGGTAAAGGTAGAACTTGCCGGCGTTTC
>JBGSXN010000029.1:0-4020 GCA_041751355.1 Pyrinomonadaceae bacterium | reverse complement strand
TTCCCCGCTGTTCTGATGATAAATTTTGTCGCGAATCGCGGGCCGGCACGGATCTATACCGGGGTATTCGTTGCTTTTATCGGCGGAATCGCACTTTACGTCCTGGAGCTTCCCGTGGCGGCCCGGGCAGTGACGGGGTTGATTGTGACGGCCCTGCTGATCAATATTTTTCTCGGCTCGATCGATGAGCTGCAAAAGAAACTGCTAAGACAATCGGTAATCGACCCGCTGACGGGTGCTCTCAACAGGCGCGAGATCGATTCGATTCTTGAGGATGCCATCGAGCGGAAGCGACGTACCAATACGCCTGCATCGCTTTTGATCCTGGACCTCGATAAATTCAAAAGTGTGAACGATACGTATGGGCACGCGGCCGGCGACAAAGTTTTAAGGGAACTCGTCTCATTAATGAGCCACCGTGCCCGGCGTTTGGATAGGCTATTCAGAATGGGCGGCGAAGAATTTATGCTGTTCCTGCCGGATACCGACGGCATCGGAGCAGCCAGCATGGCCGAGGACTTGAGGTTTTGCGTCGAGCAGGCAAGCTTGATCGAAGATCGTGTGATCACAATTAGCATTGGCGTTAGCGAATTGGATCACGGCGAAACTATCGATGAATGGATCAAACGCGGTGACGACGCTCTATTTTCCGCGAAGGATAACGGCCGCAATCGGGCGGCCGGGGCGATGCTTCCAGTGCAAGCTGCGGCGGACATTCTTCCACCGGCAATACTAGGGAATGAAGTTCGATTGAGTTCGGGCTGGCAAATTTAGGCGGGTTTCTATCTCTGTACCTTCGGCCGCGAACGGCTGCGCCATATTCTGAATGCAGCATAGCCGAGCAGCGCGATACCCACGACGATCTCGGACGTTCGGCCGACACCGTGACCGCTCGGTAGCAGCCCGTCCTCAGTCGCCGCACTCGCCAAAAACCAGATACCAACAAACGCCATGATGATCCACAGGATTTTCATAATTGTGTTGTACGTTGGATCGATATTAGAGGTTTTATTATCTGCCCAGTAAAGTGCCCGACCCTCGAAGCGATTGATTGAAATTTGATATAACATAGTTTCCGAACGAAGATTTTCGAACGCGATCTGCAAACGACGATAGGGAATCGTGGCATGGCCGTATAAAATTCGAATTCCACAAATTGAATTACTACAACTACTTTACAGAGATCGAGGAAACATTTGTTCGTAGGCGCGGAAAGAATTTGTTTCTGAGCCCGCTGGACTGGGCGTTGATCGAGAGTTGGCAGGACCGTGGAATACCGCTTCATATTGTTCTCAGGTCGATCGAGTCGGTATTTGATGTGTTTGACAAGCAGCCGACGGGTACGCGAACGATCAAGAGTTTGTTTTATTGCAAAGAAGAGATCGAAGTCCAGTACAAAGAGTGGATCACGGCGCACGCGGGAAGTTCGGCGGACGACGAGGCGGAACCGCAGTATCCGGTCGAGACTATCAGGGATCACATTGCCGGGGCGATCGCGAAACTCGAGGATGTAACCGTATCAGGACTAGACGAAGACATTTCCCGGGCCATCGCTCGGCTGCGCGAGCTGGATGCAGCTCTTACCAGTGACCTCGAAACCGTCGACGGCACACTTAGCGATATAGAAAAGGTGCTCGATCGAGGAATGTTATCGAACTGGGACCGTGTGAATCTAAAGGCTTTAGAGAAAGAGGTCGCCGGCCAGCTTCGAGCATATAAAACAGAAATGGAACCCGAGAGTTATAAGAACACGTTCGACCTGATGCTGCTCAAGCGGCTAAGGGATGAGGCTGGGATGCCGAGGCTGGGATTGTATTATCTTTGATCGGATTTATCGGCGGGGCGATCGGGGCATTGCTATATAATATATTTTCGAACTTCGTCGGTGGGAACGAGATAGGTAGAGGTAGAGAGCATAGCTTGAGCAAAATTTATACGGTTGGTGATGTGATCGACTTTCGGGTCGAAAAGATAGTTCCGCGCGGCTACGGCCTCGGGTTCGTTGAGAAGTTGACGGTTTTCGTGCCCCTTGCAGCTCCTGGTGACCATCTGAGGGTACGCATCACCGAATTGAAAAAGCGAACCGCATTTGCGGAGATCGTTGAGGTCTTATCGCCCGGGCCCGACCGGGTCAAGCCCCCGTGCGTTTATTTTGGTACCTGCGGGGGATGCAATTTTCAGCAGCTCAGTTATGAAGCACAGCTTCGCGCGAAGGTCGATATAATTGCCGACTGTCTAACGCGGATCGGAAAGATCTCTCTCAAAGGTGATATCCAGATCATTCCCAGCCCGCGCGAATACGACTATCGCAGCCGTGTCCGGTGGCAATTGGAGACTAGGGGGCGGAAATTCGGATATTTTCGTCGTGACTCGCATGAGATAGTCGATATCGAGAGTTGCCCCGTGCTTGCCCCACCGCTCGAACACACGCTGCGGAACATTCGGGCCAATATGGATTGGGCAAATTTTCCCAACGACGCCGAGGTCGTGGCCGCCGCGGGAGATGGCGGCAGTGTTTCAATACGTTCATCAGTCGGGGCAGAGCCGGCGATGGAGATAGCCGTTTCGGCCGCGGGCGAAGCTTACAGCTTTTCTGCTGAAGCCTTTTTTCAGGCCAACCAGTTGCTTGTACCGGCCCTGATCGACAAAGCTACAGGCGGTGCTGAGGGTGCAGCGGCATTCGATCTGTATTCCGGTGTCGGATTGTTTACATTGCCGCTTGCACGTAGATTCGACAGCGTGATAGCCGTCGAGGGCGATGCCGTTGCGGTCGATTTCGCCAAGAGAAATTTGAAAGCTACAGGACTCGGGAATGTGCGCATACGGCGTTCGGGGGTCGGCCGTTTTTTGGGTGAGAATGCGGTCAAACCGGAATTTCTGCTCATCGACCCTCCGCGTAGCGGAACCGAGCGGGCCACCATCGCAGCGATCACAGCTCTGGCCCCGCGGAACATTTCATATGTCTCTTGCGAGCCTTCGATTCTGGCCCGGGACTTGAGGCAGCTGCTGGACGGCGGCTATTCGATCGATTCGATCACCGCCCTGGACCTTTTCCCGCAAACCCATCACGTCGAGACTGTTGTTCGGCTGAGCACGAAGCAGGGCCCGTGAACAAAGCTGCCGACTTATTCGTTCAAAATCCTGATATCTGTTGGAAATTATTCCGGATTCAAATAGACTCAACATATGGCACGAAAAAAACCTGATTCAGAAGAACCATCGTCCGAGATCACCAAAGGACATTTTGTCCGCTGCCGGTATTGCGGACAGAAGAATTCCGTCAAGCCGGATTATGTGAACAATGCCGCCAATTGCGGCAAGTGCAAGCTGCCGTTATCCAACGAGCCGCACAAAAAATTTAACGCTCTCGGCAAGGATGAGTATATTCATCCTGCTGACAGCCGAGCATTGGCCGCGCTTAAGGCGATACCGGGTGTCGATTCGGCTTTGAAGAAACTTCTTGCATGGACAGGGGAATCGGCCATTCGGGTTTCATTCATGGCGAGTGCCGTCAAGGTAACTCCGAAACAGTGTCCCGACCTTTACGCAAAGCTGCAGATCGCGTGCTCCACGCTCGGCGTTGAACCGCCTGATATGTTTGTCCAACAGAATCCGATGGTGAATGCATTCACCGGCGGCGTGGAAAAACCGATCATTGTTCTTCATTCGGCGTTGATCGAGCGGTTGAACGACGAAGAGACGCTGGCCGTAATCGCCCATGAGGTCGGGCACATTCATGCCGAACATGTGCTTTACCTGACGGCGGCCCGTTTGATGGAGCTGCTCGCGAATGTTTCAGTGGCCAGACTGGTGCCCGGATCAGAAATTCTAAAACTAGTGGTTTCCATGGGCATATCGAGTGCTCTGTTGGCGTGGGCCCGGCGGGCCGAGCTATCGTGCGACCGGGCCGCTCTGCTCGTGACTCAGGACCCCCACGTGATCGGCCGAACGATGATGAAGCTCGCCGGAGGCACGTTTGCATCGAAGATCGATTATGAAATGTTCCTCGAGCAGGGAAGG
>JBGSXN010000028.1:0-2044 GCA_041751355.1 Pyrinomonadaceae bacterium | reverse complement strand
CTCAAATCGCTTATCGGGGCCAGTGCTATTGGACATACGCGTTATTCGACAACGGGCAAGAACACGATCGAAGAGGTCCAGCCATTTTCCGTCACCTGCCAGCACGGTAAGATCGCTGTTTGTCACAATGGCAATCTCCCTTTTGCCGCGCAAAAGCGTCTGGAACTGGAGGAGGCCGGAGCGATCTTTTCCTCAACATCCGATACCGAAACGATCCTCCACGCCATCGCACGAAACCCTGCTAAAGATGCCGTTAGCGCTATCAGATCGGTGTTAAAGGAGACCGAAGGAGCATTTTCGCTTTTATTCCTGACGCCAAATGCCCTGATCGCCGTTCGCGACCCGCGCGGTTTCCGCCCGCTCGTGCTGGGCAAATTCCAGGGGGCATGGTGTCTCGCGTCAGAAACCTGCGCGTTTGACCTGATCGACGCCGAATATGTTCGCGAGATCGAGCCCGGCGAGATGCTTGTCATCGACGAGAATGGGTTGAGTTCATCAAAACCGTTCGATATCAAGCCTGTGTCGGTCTGCACCTTTGAGCACGTCTATTTCTCACGGCCGGATTCGACCATCTTCAACAAGTCGGTAAACGAATCGCGGCACAAGATGGGTAAGCGGCTTGCCATCGAGCA
Organism: Pyrinomonadaceae bacterium; assembly: GCA_041751355.1. Taxonomy (GTDB): domain Bacteria; phylum Acidobacteriota; class Blastocatellia; order Pyrinomonadales; family Pyrinomonadaceae; genus OLB17. The sequence continues at coordinate 1,412 of JBGSXN010000028.1, read as the reverse complement.
CCCTGTCGATGCCGACCTTGTCGTGCCCGTTCCCGATTCCGGCGTTGCCGCATCGATCGGTTTTGCAACCCAATCGGGGATTAGTTTTCGCCAGGCGATCATTCGAAATCATTATGTCGGCCGGACATTTATCGAGCCTTCGCAGTCGATCCGATCATTCGGCGTCCGCCTTAAACTTAATCCGATCAAGGACCTCATCAGAGGCCGCAGGATCGTTCTCGTCGACGATTCGATCATACGCGGCACGACCTCGCGAAAGATCGTCCAGATGGTCCGCGAGTGCGGGGCGGCCGAGGTGCATATGCGCGTATCGTGTCCGCCGACTACTCACTCATGCTACTACGGCGTCGATACACCTGATCGCAAGGACCTGATCGCCGCGCAAATGTCAGTCGCCGAGGTCTGCGAATATATCGGCGCCGACAGCCTGGGCTATCTCTCGCTCGACGGAATGCTGGAAGCGATCGGGATTGATGCCGCTTCGTCATGCAACGCCTGCTGGACTGGGAAGTATCCCACTCTCATCGCCAGTGCCCAGGCTGGTTGATCGTCGCATTAATTTTCTTGACGAAGCATCACTCACGAGAGTATAAGAGTACAATCATCATTTGATTCGAATGAACGAGCGAGTTGCGAAGGCCTCCATCGGGCGAGAAAGTCGTTCGCATGAAAGCGGCCCATTGGCCTGAATAATCACAATAAAAGGAGACATATCGTGAAAAAGATTCTATATATTCTGGCATCTGTAATTTGTGCCGCGTCCTTTGTTTCGGCTCAAGAGATGGCCCACGCATCGGGAAGCGAAAAGAAAGCGGCGGCGCCGGCAACTGAAGACATGGGCTTTTACTCGCTCAGCGAGACGAAATGGAAAAATGGCCCAGGTTCGCTTCCGGCCGGGGCTAAGATGGCTGTGCTCGAGGGTGATCCGTCCAAGGAGGGCCCCTTTGTCATGCGGCTTTCGCTGCCCGATGGTTTTAAGATCTCGCCGCATTGGCACCCAAAAGTTGAGCGCGTTACAGTACTTTCAGGCAGCTTCAACCTGGGCATGGGTGAAAAATTCGATCAGGCCGCCACCCGGGAAATGACAGCAGGAACTTTTGGCTACTGGCCCGCCGGCATGCGTCATTTTGCCTGGGCCAAGGGTGAAACTGTGCTTCAGCTCCATGGCATCGGACCATGGGGTATCACCTATGTAAATCCGGCTGACGACCCGCGTAACGCGAAGAAATAGTCGTGGCTATTCGCCAAAGGAACAATACCGTCGAGTCGGGCCTAAAGGCGGCTGGCTCGACCCCGAATATCTGCAACTTAGACCTTTCAATTCTCATCTGAGTCCTGTAAACTGACCTTCCTTTATGGGGGCGACAGGCTTCGACAGGGGCTTGTATAGATCTTTGAGTGCACGTCGGGCT
>JBGSXN010000027.1:0-13670 GCA_041751355.1 Pyrinomonadaceae bacterium | reverse complement strand
CTGCCGTCCACGCAATACGTCGTATGGAAACATATTCAGCCTTCTGGACGCGACTATGGCCGAATCGAGCATTCTCAAGGTTCCGGAAGCGCAGTTTCGCGGATTGGCAAACGTCTTTTCGCCTTGCATTTCGAGTTCGGCATTTATCTTTTTGAACTGAGATCGCGACAAAAACACCTCGCCCCTCACCTCTGCGTGATCGGGGACGTCTGCTTTCAGGCGTAGCGGGATCGCCTTGATCGTCTTGACGTTACGGGTAACGTCGTCGCCAGTCGAACCGTCTCCGCGCGTAGCTCCGGCAACAAGCAGAGCATTCTGGTAATGCAGCGAGACACTCAGCCCGTCGATCTTGAGCTCGGCAACGTATTCCAGTTTCCGCCCTTCGGCGAGCCGCTCGCATTTTTCCGTGAATGCTTTTAGGTCATTGAGGCTGTAGGAGTTATCCAGCGACATCAACGGCACCCGATGCTCAAACGGCTGCAGGCTCGTCGCCTTTCCACCTACCCGCTGCGTCGGGCTGTCGGGCGAGATCAGGTCGGGATTTGCAGCTTCAAGCTCTTTAAGGCGTTCCAGCAATTGGTCAAACTCAAGATCCGAGATCTCAGGCTCAGCTTGTTGGTAATAGAGATCATTGTGGCGTTCGATCTCTGACCTCAAATGAGTGATCTCGTCGCTGGTGTTTTGGATGGTCTTCATCGCGGGATCATTCCGGGACATTCATAAATTCAGCGATCAGCCGATGAAAGTGATGGGTTCCCTGTTCCCGGGTCGGCGAGTATCTTCCGGAGCTGTAAAATCTCGATCTGACACCTTTCTGAACGCTTTCCACAACGGCCTCATCCTCAAGCTCGACCGTATGAAGATCGGCACCCGCACCTTGATCCATCAGGCTCTCGTCACGGACATACGTTTTAAATTCAACAACCGTCTCGTCGGGACCGACCGGCCGTACGATATTGACCGATATACCCCATGAATAGATATTAAACATCAGGTTTGGAAAAATGAACAAGTATCTCGCCGCTACCTCACCATCGGATCCAAACCCCGTCTGCAAGCTGGAATATCGGAAAAGGTCGGTCCGGTAAGTGCCATAATCAACCACCTCGTTCAAACCGCGGTGGACGTACGGAATGTGAAATCCCTCGAGGTAATTCTCGCAATACAAGGCCCAATGGGCGTGAACTGCGTACTCGCGGGTCTGGGTCAGCTTGAGCCCCTGCGGCTCGACATCAATCAGTATAGCTGCCGCGTCCTGTACATATTCGTCGAAATCAACGACCGGCTTAATAGCGGCAAAAACAAACCCACCCCTCTGCCCACATTCGAGACGCGTCAGATTGTCAGTTTCGGACGGAAAGTCGATGACACCATTAAATTCGGGCATCGATATCATCCTGCCATCAAGTGAAAATCGCCGGCCGTGATAACGGCATCTGATCAGATCGGCGCGACATGGTTCTTCGACGAGTATCTTGCCGCGATGCGTGCAGACGTTTGAAAGACATGTGACCGAATCGCCGCCTTTTATCAGCACGACAGGCTCGTCCAGGCAACCGCTGAGCAACATCGCGGGCTTTAACCCGTCAATCTCGTCGACGTGACCCATAAAGTGCCATGCCCGCGCGAAGATCCTTTCTTTAGATAACTCGAAATATTGCGAATCGGTATAAAAGTCCGACGAGAGTGTTCGGGCCTTGCGGATATTAGCGTCGATCTCAGAAAGAGACATATTCAGTCAGCAAAAAGCAAGTATTCGGGGAGCTTTTCATCGCGGCGAAAGCCTCGGGCAACAAGCCCATCGGCAATTGCCGCTTCAAATTCATCCCGTACTCTCAACTGCTCGGTAAGAGCGGCTTTGGGGTCCGAAACGACGATCGCATTCCAATCGTTCGGAATGGCGATCCGGGCCGCCGGTGTCCGGGCTTCTATATACGACTCGCCGGCCGCCAGAGCGCTGACCTTTGGACTTTCGAGATCCCACTCGGCAAACAACCTGTCGCTGGCGAGGCCGATCTGGTGCTCACTTTGCCCGGCCGTCGCATAATCTATCCCGTAAAAATTTCGCTGATATTCCGAAACCTGCGCACCGAGTTTTTCAAAGTTGAAATAGGCGTTCCTGGCTTTAACAGGCTCGAAGGTCCATTTTATGTATCGGACGCCCTCATCAAGGGCCCGCCGACGTTGAGCCCATTTTAGCATTGCTCCGATCCCGAGACTCTGAAACTCATTCCTGACACCTGTCATATGCGAATAGAACGCTCGCTCCTGCCGCAGAAATGCAGGCACGCTTAGAACAAATCCCGCCAGACGGCCTTCGATATAGGCCCCAAGAGTGAATCCTCCCGCGTTTTTTGTCACGACAAAATGCCTGACCGGCGACAACTCAACCTCTGGCAGGGCAAAAACCTCTCGCTGCAGATCAACGCACTCTGCCAGGGCTTCCAGAGTGCCGCATTCTTTTATTTCTATCTCTTTGTTCATTTTCTCGCCCGCGAATCCAAAATGCTACCAAATCACCGGATCAAACGCGAAAATATGTCTTAACTTTCCGAGTATGAATTTGCTAGAATTAGTAACTGGGCCTTCGCCCCTCCTGACCCGCCACAATGACTCCACGTCCCGAACTAGAGATAAAAGGAAATTTCCTGACCCATCCGTTCGCCGAACTGCTGACTGAGATAGGTCGGGCGCGCCTCAACGGTAGTCTTCGCATCTCGGATAAAGACAGAAAATGTATATTCTATTTTAAAAGCGGCAGCCTCGCTTTTGCGGTTTCAAATGCCAGGGCCTCCCGTTTGTTTGATATCTTGCTCAGGCGAAAAAGACTTGCAAAAGAGGACTTGGCCAGGATACCCAATTTCAGCAACGATCTGGAACTTGTCGAATTTCTCAAAGAAAATAAGCTGCTTACCGTTGAAGAAAGCAACCGTCTGTTTGCAGACCAGATCGAGGCGATCGTAATCGATTGCCTGTCGTGGTCGTCGGGCGACTGGGTTTTCAGCCCGCTCGCCCGTGTCCGAGACGGCCTTTTTTTTCCGATCAACGTAACAGCCCTGCTTGTCGAATACGGGCGAAGCCTCGCAGTTGACAAGATGCTCGGACGCTTCCGCAGCCTGGACGAGAGTTTTAGCCGTTCGGGTGTCTCTGAGATCGAGGTCGGACTAACCCCGGACGAGGCATTTGTCCTTTCGCGTTCCGACAATGGCCCCCTTACAGCAGCGGGATTGATCGCCGTCGCCGCGATGACTGAATCCAGTGCGTTGCAGTCGATCTACACTCTTTGGCTTGGCGGCCTGCTCGATAGAAAGGACTGGCAGCCGGCATTTGCCGAGGAAGCTGTCTCTTTGATGAAAAATGCAAAGCTCGAGTTAAAAGTAGAGGCAAAACGTTCAGTTGACGGATCGGTCCCGGTTGACGAGCAGTCCGCTCAGACAATCGTCACGCCGGCAGAACCGGAGCCCGAAAAAGTCATTTCTGTCGACGAGTATCTGGATCGGGTAGAAAATGCCGCGACCTACTATGATGTACTGGGTGTCGACACCAAGGCGGAAATCGCCGAACTAAAGCAAGCCTACTTTGCCCTGGCCCGAATGTTCCATCCTGATAGGTTCCATGCCGAGGGCGGAAAAACTTTTCAACGGGTGCAAAAGGCCTTCACAGAACTCGCCCAGGCTCACGAGACGCTAAAGAATGTCGAGACTCGCGAAATCTACGATTATCGTATGCGGAAGGAGTTGATCGAACGCGAAAAGGGCGACGCCTCGGACAATTCCGGTAATGAATCCCTTCATAAGGAACAAGCGGCCAACAACTTCGAACGTGGGTTCGCCCTGCTTATGGACGACAACCCGAGCGAGTCTCTTCCGTACTTTTCGAGGGCGGTCCATCTGGCCCCGCAGATGGGACGGTACCATGCCTATTACGGCAAGGCCCTTTCATTCGATCCAGCTCAGCGGTACAAGGCCGAATCGGAGCTGCAGGCAGCGGTAAAACTCGATCCGAATAGCACGACGTTTCGGATACTCCTGGTTGAATTTTTCATAGAATTCCGTCTGCTCAAGCGTGCCGAAGGCGAATTGAATCGCTTGCTCGAAATTTCCCCCAGTAATAAAGAGGCTCTCCAACTTCTCAAGACATTGCGGGCGTAGTCGGAGGCAGATGTCAAAACCCGAACCAGCCCCGCTGCCCGTTCGTCTTCATACCGCCACCCCGCCTTATACACTGCCGGAAACATATCCCCAAAACATACGCCGCCTCGCTCAGCTTTAGCTCGCCCAGCTTCGCCCTCTCCAGTACCACCAGCGAATCCCGCTCTTTTCCACTCATCAGAATCGTCCCTCTCTTGCCCAGCGATCACCCCGATATAATGATCATCACAGGCTTTTCTAATCCAGGACATTTCTATTGAGTTCAAACTAGGACATTCTCATAGAGTTTTGACAAATTAGTGGTCCCGATTTGACAGGTGGGTGGTTGTATGATACGTTGTACCCGAATTATTCGACGGTACTATTGAAAAGCGAGCTAATTGCGAGTCAAATGGGAGAAGCAGGAAATAATTGGAGGAGGAAAAAAATGAAGCGAATTATTGTAAGTATTCAGGTAAGGGTAGTTGTACTCGTGATACTTATTGGTTTCACATTGAATTTGGGATTGTCGGCCAGAGAGGCAAAGGCCTGTACTGGGTTAGAGTGTGTCTTTTTGAGCGGCGCACTTTGTGTTGGTTGTCTGCATGACGCTCCGAATGGTTACCCGATGTGTCAAATTAATCAGGATGAATGTTGGTGTCAGAATATTGGCGAACGTTGCATAAACTGACCTAAGCATATTAATGGTATTTGAGAATAGGAGCGGGTTTTCATTCTTTTGATGTGTCGATACCATGACCAGAATCATAATTGCGTTATTTTGCTTACCATTCTTGGTGTTGTTGACGTTTCCTCAACTTAAACAAGCCGAGTTAGTAACAATAAATATCACGCCTTTTCCTGCACGCCAGAACATTCAGAATATTGCCCAATCGGCAATGGCATTTCGGGATGATTTGGTCAGCGCGGAGACAATTGGCCGAATCGCTGATTTGTCGTGGAATAGCGATGAGGAATATGCTCGTAGTCTCTTTAGAATCTCCCTCACTAAGACTGCTGTTGGGCAAAGTGATTCGGAAAAGGAGGCAGCATCAAAGAGGATAGTTTCTCGCAAACTATTTGGGTTGATAGCAAAACATGACCCGCTTTGGGCAAGGCGATTGATTGATTCCTTCGCAGAGGATCCGAAGAAGAAAACCGGGGCCAAACTTCAGGTCGCCGCGGATCTGCTTGATACCGATCCTGCACAAGCTGCCGATCTTGCGAAGCAATCTCTTCAGGACGATATCAATCGGGGGTTTCTTTCGTTTTTAAAGAACCTCAGGCAAAAGGATGAGAACCAGGCAAATCAGCTTTTCCTACAGTTAATTCTGCGATCCGTCCAAACGAATTACGACGCGCGTGAGTACGCCCTTTTCGGAACCTACCTTTTTAGATCTTCGCGGGTCACACCATCTGATGGCGATCAATCTGTTTTAATGATCGTAGTAGGTGATATCCTAATGCCAGACATTAGCGGAAATCGAACTAACGTTCCGCCTGATCTTATACGAGCCTATATCCGAAATGCGATATCACTTCTCAATGGGATCCCGGGCGATAGTGAGCAAAGAAAGGTAAAGTACGCTTTAGCGCATTTATTGGTTCCGAAAGCGCAGGAATTAGCGCCCGATTTGAGCGGCGAACTTCTTGCAGCCATGCATTCGCTCGCGTCCTTCGTACCTGCCGAATTCACTGGCGGTGACGCCTATAAATATCTCAATAAAAAACCAACGCCGCCAAGGGATCGAATCGAGGAGATCGAGAAATTGACCGACTCGAACACGCGTGACCAGTTATTTCTCGACGTTGTCTACTGGGCTTATAGAAGAGACGATTTTGAGATAGCCAAGCTTGCGACATCGAAGATCGACGACAAAAAACTTCAGAGCGAACTGGAAATACTGGTCGCGTTTGGTGAGACGAATGCGTTGCTTAAAACCAAGTCCGTCGATTTGAATGAAGCTATCCGACGCATTGAAAAGGTTCCGGAGGGCCTCGAGAAGTGCCTCTTATGGCTCGCTGTGGCTGCGATAGCCGACAAAATGAAGAACAAGGAGTTTCTAATTAGTTCTCTTGATTCGGCGCGCGGTTCCGCACACAGAATCACTGATGACGTTGCGCCTTTTTTGCTTCTTCACATTAGCGGAGAGATGAAGGCCAAGGCCTATTCGCAAGCAGACACCGTTCTTGCCGAAGCCACCAAATCGTTCAACAGATTCGATGGCATTAAAGATCCGTCGTTTGAACGTAAGATTACGATGTCGCAAACCCTGCGATTTCCACTCCCGGTAAAAGACGTAAATCTCGGATTTCAAAGTTCTTTTCTGAAAGCTGTAAAGGGTGACGAAGAGAATGCGGTACTGCTGGTAAACGACATAGCTGACGAACGTCTAAAAGGCATGGCATATGTTTCACTTGCTAAGGCCATTCTCGCCAAGAAACCCACTGTCGCTAAGTTAGAAATTCAGGAAAAAATTGTGATCGTGGACGAGAAAGGAATTCGGAGGTCAGCTGTTAAGGCAATTATGCCCGTTTATCCCACCGACTCGCTTAAGAAAAAGATAAGTGGCGTTGCAGTTGCGGAGATTCAATTTAACGGAGAAGGGAATTTGACAGATGTCAAAATACTAGAATCCCCAGATTCTCCGATTGGCAAGTCTGTTGCTGATGCTATGCGGCAATGGACATTCAAGCCGAGTCAACTTGAAGGTAAGCCGATTAGCGTAAGGGGCAAGATAACTTTCTATTTTTCTATTAATGAACGCGGAAAAGGGGAAGTTAAGAATCCGAAGCAATTTCAATAGACTTTTTTCGATCGGAGTTAGCTGTGCAGATCTCAAAATTCCGCAGACACATTGGGATTGTACTTAATTTTGGCATTATTTTTTTTGCAGTTGTTCTGACAGTTCTTATTACAAAAGAATATTTTTTTTCTTCCGAACCAAAAGTCATAAAGATTGGAGATGAGATTGCTATCCGACCGGCTGAAGGGGAAGGAGGGAAGCGGCATTTGCTTCTTTTCCTGCGGTCTGGCTGTATTTATTGTACAAAGAGCGGGGACTTTTACAGAGATATTTCAACGGCTCTTAAAGGATCCGATGATATTCGCGTCCTTGCCGTGTTCTCTTCCTCCGACAAACAAGCGACCGAATACTTGAGCGAGTTGGGCCTTTCGGATCTCGACATGATTAATATGGACTATCGGGATCTGGGAATTGAAGGTACTCCGACAATCGCTCTTGCGGACAGTTCTGGGGTTGTAAAGGAGATCTGGCATGGACGACTTTCACGCCGCCGAGAGGCCTTAGTTAAGCAAGCGTTGGGCCTTGCCGCTCACTCGTGGTATATAGAGGAATCAGAGGTGGACGAACTCAGAAAAGTTGGACAAACCGTAGTGGTTGTTGACGTCCAAAGTCGCGATCTTTATGAAATAAATCACTTTAAGGGTGCCAAGAATATCCCCGCCGATGAGATTGACGTTCGCGGTGTAAACGAACTTTCCCTGGACGATACAATTGTTGTTTATGGCATTTCCGAAAAAGATGGAGAATATGCACAAGAAACATTACTAAAAAGTGGGTTTGGGAAGGTCCATATTTTGAACTATAAATTTCAAAACCCGAATGGACCAGGGTATGTGGATAATTGACTTTTACGGAAATAGTGTACGAACCGGATAATTGCGGGAAGAGAGCTAACTCGTTCATTTGTCGTTAAGAGATCGAGACCATTTCGGACAGATAAAGCATCATATGCAGAAAGGGGATCATAGGGGGCCATGCCTACTTTATTACGATTCTAAAACACGCCGTTCGCAAAAAACTTACCAAAAAAAAACAATGATAACCCGCCGCCTGGGAGCCACAACAGCTGCCCTGCCTCGGCTGCTCTCGACCAGTTTGTTGTAAAAGCGGGCACTCGAACTCGGCCGGAGGCAGGTAGCCGATGGCCGAGTGAAGGCTCTTTTGATTGTACACTTCTTCGATAAAATGGCCCATGCTCCGAAGTGCTTCGGCCTGCGTTTCGTAATCGCTCAGGTAAACTTTCTTATACTGTAGGGTTCTGATGCCCTCATCGGATCATCACAGGCTTTCCTAGATTGAGAAATTTCTATTGAGTTCAATCTAGGACATTCTCATAGAGTTCTAACACATCGATAAAAAACTTCTTGACTTTTCATTTCGATGAGAATATAAGTTATCGGCATAGCTTTACCATTCACGCGTCGCCGACGCATTTTTGACGACGATTTCGGTTAACCCACAACCCGAGAGAAAGTGTTGCAGCCTTTTCTCCCGACTCTTACACGGAGGCAAAATGTTCCGACCTGATCGTCCTGTTCGCCGCTATTTTCTATGGTTGTTCGCGGCTTCATTGTTTGCTATCGGCATCCCGCAATATTCAAATGCACAGAAGGTCGGCAGTTTTCTGGGATCGAATGTTCCGGATCTGCTTGATCTTAGCCGTAAGAAAGCAAGCTGTTGTAATGCGGCAGAGAAAGACCCGACTGCCTTTACGCCATTTGCGGCTCCCGAATACGAAACTTACCGGTTGACGGCGACCTACTACAGTCTTCGCGGCGGTCTGACCACGACCCTGATGCTCAATAACAAGGGGGGACAGCCGATCCTTGCGATTCCGACGTTTTACAGCTTGGCGGGTACGCGGCTTCAGCTTGCACCCATCACGGTCGCAGCGGCATCTTATCTTGATGTGGATATGCACCAATTGCTTGCCGGGGCGGGCGACGACTTTCAGGAAGGAAGTTTCAGAGTTGCGTATGAGGGCATCAGCCAGCAGCTCGGTGCTCAGGTCAAGATGGTGGATGCGGCAAACAAGCTGATTTGGGCCGAACAGTTGGTCTACGGAACAAAATTCGTCTCCAGCCGTCTCGAGACGGTTTGGTGGCTGCCGTTCGGCGATACGTAAACCAGCGTTGCGGTTTCGAACACCTCTAACGACACGGTCACTGTGACGATCGAGGTCGAGGGCACGGCCCCAAGCCAGCACGAGCCGGTGAATATTGCTCTTGCCCCGTGGGAAACCCGCGTTCTGGACATAATGAATGATCTCGTCGGACACGGCAATGGTTACGTCAAATCGGAGGGCGGCATTTCGATCACACATTCGGGAGCACCGGGTGCGGTACTTGCCCGGATGTTTATCTCAGAGCCGGGTAAAGGCTACTCTGCGGCCAACAGTTTCATCGACCCCGAAACCACGGCTTCGCAGCGTTGGCATGGCAGTGGGCTGAGGCTGAAAAATCTTGACGGGGCAAAGCTTGAACCAGTAATGACGGTCAGGAATACGGCCCCGGGACTCTCGAGGATACAGGGCCGGATCATTTATACGAGGTCGGACGGCACGACAGGTACGGTCGATATTCCCCAAAAACCTGTCGCCGCCGGAAAGACAAAGACCTTCAGCATGGAAAATCTCGTCAAGAACCTACCCTCCGACGCAACTTACGGCGGGATCGAGCTTGAATACGACACGCCAAATGGCACGGTAGTCACTTCGGTACAGAGCATCAGCCAGAACGGCGACCATGTATTTCAGGTGCCGATGTTCGACCCGCAGAACATGCCCTCCAGCGCGGGGGGCGCACCTTGGAAGGGGGAAAGCGACAATAGAACTATTGTGTATATCAAGAACGAGACAGATATGTCTCGAAATTTCATTGTTCATCTGAAGTATGACGGCGGACAATACACGCCCGGCATCAAGGAGATCAAACCCAGACAGACAGTCGCGATTGATTTCCAGGAATTACGGGACAGGCAAATTCCAGACGACATGGGTAGCGTTATACCGCTGGACATAATGACCGGCCAGATCGCATGGTCAGCTCGCGGCAGGGAAGCTAAAACGCTAAGCGGGCGGAGCGAGCAGATCAGTATGTATGGGGGCGTCGTCAATACCTACTCTTGTTTCAACTGCTGTGAGAATAGTACGGCGGATACATGGATAAATCCGCAGGCCGCCGCTATTGTCCGTGAAGCGGAAACGTGGTTCATGGCAAACCAAACGGAGACGAACTGTTACCAGCAGCAGTACGGTCCATTTGTAGCGAATGTTTCGATGTGGAGCAGCACCGAGACCGATGTGGCTACTGTTTCCGACGGTTTGGTTTATGGTGCGGGCGTTGGCTACTCGGAGATTGGGGCCACGGTTCCCACGGTTCTTTGGTTTCATTGGGGAGGTGGTTACTGCGAGCCCTGGTACGATGAAGTGTACCGGCACGGTTCGGTGGAGGTCGTTGGCGTTGAGAAGATACAGTATAAGGTAGGTTCCACGTGGACCGACATACCGTCAGGCGGGATCGGGCCTGTATGCAACGGCACTTCCGTATCCTTCAAGGCTATCCCAACGAGTGGATCGTTTCCAAGTAGCCAACCTACTTGGAGCGGAGACGCAAGTGGAAACGGAGTCGAAAAAACAGTTACTTTTTCAACCGCCGGTTCACGAACGGTGTCCGCAACTGCTGGTAATAGCGTGTCTACAATGGTAAATGTCGGCCCTGCCAATGCCAACATCACTCTAACGTGGTTAGCCCCCGCCGTAACTACAAATACCGGCTCGGGCCAATCGACCGCGTCTGCAGCCCCATTTGTGCCGGAGTACATCGCCTGCGCTGACTTAGGGACTAATGAATGGAAATTGCGGGTCAAGAAAGTGGAGGCAAAGACAAACATTACGATCTATACCGGGGGTTTTAGAGACCCGTCCGCCAATCCTCCGATTTCCCAAACAGAAGCTATTGATGCTAACACCAAGATGAATGCGTATTATACCAGCGGTGTAAAGCAGAGTTGGCATACGACGGCAGCTTCGGAAGCTCACGAAAACTACCATAATACCGAGTGGACTTGCACGGCTAACCATTATTGGGGTCCGACCGAAACGGCCCTGGAGTTGTTGAAAGTGTCTTATGCATCATATAACAGCGAGGCTGCGGCTATTACGCAGATCAAAGCCGCAGCAACCGGAGCGGATGCTAAAATGGCTGCTTTCCGAACTGCGTCGCTGACTTATTGGGGCACACTCGCCGATAACGCTGCGAGCAGGCCTTATGCCGCTGGCCAGATAGTTTTAAATGGACATATTTCTACAATCGTAACACTAGCAGCGACAAATAACTGGACCGGTGTGCCTGGAGTTGCTACTGCAAATCCTAATGTGGCCAATCCCTGCTATCAGCAGTTTTCGGCTTACAATCCGTGATCGGAGGAATAGGAATTAGGTAGCCAAGTCTTATTAAAGGGTGAATGATATGATGAAAAAGCCGTATTTCGTTGCGATTTTAGTTCTTGTTTCAATGGTCATAGTTTTTGGAACCTTGGCGCAGATTATCGTTACAAAAAGCGACAAGCCTGTTTTAGATTTACGAGCGAAACTCGTGAACGGAACGGTTTATCTGAACGACAAGGACATTCCCATTGATGTCGTGTTCAGGAATGTTGGAGATAAGCCTGTAAGGCTTCTAGGAATTTTTGACGACCTTGCGGCCCAGCGAATCATCTTTCATTTGAAAATGACGGACAGTAAAGGCACGCCCATTGAAACTTTAGGCGGAGGCAAAATCTCACTGTCACAAGATTCAATAAAGTACTTCACATTGGGAAAGGATGAAACGTATACCGTAAGACTCAACCTGAAGGATTTTTTGCTCGAAAATTATTCTTTGAAGTCGGGCTCCTACGACGTAACGGTTATCTACTTCAATCAATACGGAGAGGATTGCTTTAAGGGGCGGCTTAAAAGTAACCCCGAAAAGTTAACCGTTGCAGAGATAAATTGACGGATCGGTCAGCCCCAATGCATACCACGAGTTTGGTTAGTCTACGATACTGGAATCTAACCATTAACTCGAATGCTGTTAAACAGATAAACAGAAACGGGTCGCGCCTGCGATTCTCGCGATTCTGATTTCCCCGGCCTTGCTACCGAGATCGCTCGGCCACTCTCTCGGCGGCGGAGAGGCAGTTTGGGAGTGCCACGCCGGCGAGGCGACGGCCGTGGCCGCACTGCGGGAGGCCAAACCGCCGCCATCGATTTTCGAGGCCTCAGGGGCAACCAGGCCCCGGACGGCCAGGGAAATACCATTCCGCTTACTCTCGACCGTGGACAGATAGGCTGGTCTGTTCGCGGTGCCGAGAATAAGGTGCTTAGCGCCCGAAGCGAGCAGATCAGTTTTGCCGGTGGCCTGGCGAGCACATATGCATGTGCTAACTGCTGTCCCAATACGACCACATCTGTTCGCGTGATCCCGGAGGATGAAGAGGTGGAAGTAGGCGAACAGATACCGTATTCGACAGACGAGTTTGTACAAAACTGTTACAGCCAGGCCTTTGGTCCGTTTTTGGCCGACGACGCCGACTGGACAAGCTACAATAGCAACATCGCCACAGTCGCCTGGAGCGGTCTCGCCGATGGTATCAGCATCGGCGATACCTCTATCCAAGGGTGTATTGATCGTACGATTTGGTACCACTTCGGGGGCGGCTACTGCGATCCTGCTCCGAACAGAATTTGCAATCTCGCGCCGGTCGGCGTTCAATGTCCACCCTTTTCGACTAATTACCCCAATGCGTTTCCTACTAACTTCCGCATAAAGCCCGGTTTTCCAACAACGCCCGGAAATGGGGTACTGTATTTTGAATACAAGTGGGACTCGAGTGATGGCGTTGTTGATCATCTCTACGCGTGCGAAATCAGGGAATGCACAAGATACGGAAATACCACGTGTGAGCAGGCAACGACTTCTGTGTATCCTGTGCCAAGCCCACCCTATCGTGCCAACATGGGAATTGTTGATCCGACGCGTAACAGCGGCGGTTCAGCGGCATATTTTTATATGTTTGACCGTCACAGAGTGCCCGGCACGACAGAGGGGAATCCAGTGCCAGAATTTCGCACTCCGTACGTAGCGAACAGCTTTACAGGGATGCAAAAATATCAGTTTAAATGTCCTTGTAATAATGGTGCCGTTTGGACTGATCTCACACCGAACATAAACATTGTCAGAACTGTTTCCGAAGCAAACGGTATATGGACGTACACCCTTACCAAGTCCGGCAGTTCTGTAAGTTACACATTACCGTGAGGAGGTGGAAATGAAGATATTCTTTTTTGTCGCAATACAATTCATGGCAATCGTTTTGATCGTCGCTTATACAAACCAGCAAAATGGTTTTTCGGATGACAGTCAGACTTCAAGAATTTCAAAGAATTACGTAGACTCGGTTTCAAAACCAAAGATCAACGTCGCATTCTCTCTCCAAAATAAGCACCTTTCGGTGGGCGAACCGATTATTCTAACACTTGAAGTCACGAACAATAGTGATGAGCCGATCAGCGTGCACTTGGGAGTAAACAGGCGAACGGGATTCGCGCTAGAGATCAGGAAGTCTGACTCTACTATATTGAAAGGTAACAGTCCGCCCGAGCCAGACTTCGGCTCGACGGGTGTGATCCGCGTGGATCCTCTGCGCACCTTCAATTATACCGTCCTGGTAAGCGAATGGTTTCCTCCAT
>JBGSXN010000026.1:0-5036 GCA_041751355.1 Pyrinomonadaceae bacterium | reverse complement strand
GACTCAAGCAGGATCTCTTCAAGTATCATCATCAGTCCGCGTGCCCCAACTTTACGTTTGTGGGCCTCGTGGGCGATCGCCTGCAATGCACCGTCGGTGAATTTGAGCGAGATATTATCGAACTCGAACTTTTTCTGATACTGCTTAATCAGCGCGTTCTTTGGCTCAGTGAGTATCTTGATCAGTGCGGCTTCATCAAGTTCGGTCAATGTGCCGATCACCGGCAGACGACCGACAAATTCGGGTATCAGGCCATAATGGATCAGGTCTTCAGGCTCGAGCTTATTGATCGAGTCGTTATGACGCTGTTTGTTCGTCTTGACATCGGCCTGAAAGCCTAAAGATTTGTTGCGGAAACGCTTTTCCACCACCTTTTCGAGCCCAATAAATGCCCCGCCGCAGATGAACAGGATATTTGACGTATCGAGCTGCTGAAAGTCCTGCTGCGGGTGTTTGCGCCCGCCCCCGGCGGGAATATTGGCGACCGTTCCCTCAAGGATCTTCAACAGCGCCTGCTGAACGCCTTCGCCTGAGACGTCCCGCGTTATCGACGGATTATCGTCTTTGCGGCAGATCTTATCGATCTCGTCGATGTAAATTATCCCCTGCTGGGCCTTTTCAATCTCACCGCCCGCCGACTGCAGCAAACGAAGAAGTATATTCTCGACATCTTCGCCGACGTAACCGGCCTCTGTAAGACTGGTCGCATCGACTATGCAGAATGGAACACTCAGGACACGAGCCAGCGTCTGAGCGAGAAGCGTTTTGCCCGTGCCCGTCGGGCCGATCAGCAGAATATTTGATTTCTGAAGCTCGATATCACCGCGGCGCTTGGCTAATTCAAGTCGTTTGTAGTGCTGATAAACGGCAACTGCCAGGCGTTTTTTAGATTCATCCTGCCCGATAACATATTCATCGAGGAAGGCCTTTATCTCTTGCGGTTTCGGCAGGTTTGTGCGAACAGCGGTTGTCGCGGTTTGTTCATCGTCATTGATGATCTCGTTACAGATATCAATGCATTCGTTGCAAATATAGACACCAGGGCCCGCAATTAATTTGCGAACATCATTCTGGGATTTACCACAGAACGAGCACGTCAATAATTCTTCTGGACGTTGAAACTGGGGCATATTCGTATAGTTGTCGGTTGTCGGTAGTCGGTTGTCAGTTATCGGTCACAGATTTTAATTTTCGGATAGAGCGCGTTTGGCCATTAACTGACAACTGTTAACCGACAACTACTTCTCCCTGTGCTCGATGACCTCGTCGATCAGGCCGTATTCCTTTGCTTGTATCGGCGAGAGGATGCGGTCTCTTTCTACGTCTTTTTCTACCTGATCAAACGATTGGCCGCTGTGATTCGCGATGATCCGCGATGTCAGCTCACGCATACGAATGATCTCTTCGGCCATGATGCGAACGTCGGTCGCCTGGCCCGAGCCGCCGCCTGACGGCTGATGGATCAGTACGCGAGCATTCGGCAGCGAAAATCGCTTGCCCGGTGCTCCCGCACACAAAAGCAGGGCCGCCATTGACGCACATTGCCCGACGCAAATTGTCGTCACGTCGTTCTTAATGAACTGCATCGTGTCATAGATCGCCATTCCGGCCGTAATAGAACCGCCAGGGCTGTTGATATAGAGATTTATGTCTCGCTCGGGGTCCTCGGCTTCGAGAAAAAGAAGCTGAGCGACGATGAGGTTTGCGATCTGATCATCTATCGGTGTTCCGATGAAAATGATGCTGTCCTTTAGCAGCCGCGAGTAGATGTCAAAGGCTCGTTCGCCTCGCGACGTCTGCTCAACAACCATTGGTACAAGTGCCATATTTATTCTCAATTACCGATTACTTTAGAATTTACCTGAAACAATTAAGCCTAAACTGTTGATAACAGTACCGACCGGGCGATTTTACAATTTTTGCGGAGAAAATCAAATCGGAAGTTCGTTCCGTTATACTAACCGTCAGATTTGGCAGCCTTTTTCGCCGCCTTTGGCTTGGCCGCCTTTTTCGGTTTTTTCTCGGGTTCAGCCTCGGTTTCACCCGCTGCTTCATCTACCCAGGGGCCGTCGGTCACTTTTGCTTTAGCCACTACCGCTTCGATCGCTTTTCGGGTCTTAAGATTGTTGCGAATACTGTCGACGCCACCGCCTTGTTTTTCCAGTGAAGCACGGATCTCATCGGCCGATGCCCTGTAATATTCGGCCATTTTGGTTATCTCGTCATCGATCTCTGAGTCGGCCACGTCGACGTTTTCGATCTCGGCCACCTTGTCCAGGAGCATCGCACCGCGAACGTCGCGTTCTGCCTGTGAACGCATATTGCCATACGCCATCTGAATGAATTCTTTCTCGACCTTATTCACGTCGATTCCGCGTTGCTGCATGTCCTGGGCAAACTCGTTTAACAGATTGCGGGCTTGATTCTCTATCAGCGTCCCCGGGACCTCAAAAGAATTTTCCTCGATGAGCTTTGCGATAGCATTATTGCGAAGCCTCGCGTCGGCATCGGCCTCTGCATATTTTTCCAGATCGTCCCTAAGCTGTTTTCGAAGATCGGCGAGTGATTCATAGCCCTCGTCGAGACTTTTTGCCCAATCGTCGTTCAATTCCGGCAGTTCAGCCTTACCGACCTGCTTGATCTTCGCCTTGTAGTGGAGGGTCTTTCCAGCAAGGGCCTCGGAAGAAAACGATTCCGGATAAACCACCGTAAATTCCTTCTCGTCGTCCTGATTTACGCCAACCAGATTTTCGGTAAATGATTTTTCGATAACCTCGTCGCCCAAAACCACTTCCAGATCGTCAGCCCTTATCGGCTCGGCATCGGGTTTATCATCGAAACGGCCTTCAAGATCAGCTATTACCGTATCGCCCAGCTCCGATGAACGCCCCTCGACCGGGATCAGGGCCGCTTCTTTCTGGATCCGCTCGGAAATCAGGTCTTCGACCTCTGAGTCGGTGACGGGCGTTACGCGGCGTTTTACCTCTATACCTTCGTATTTCGGCACCGGGATCTCGGGCATTACCTCAACATGAACGTGGAGCTTGACCGTCTGGCTGCCATTAATTTTTACGTTTTCCTGGTCCTCCAGGTGGAGTCGAGGCTCGGTAAGAGGGTGGAGATCATGCTCCTGTATCGCGGCCGCAACCTCGCCCGGAACGACGTCCTGCAAGACCTCGCTCTTGATCTCTTCGCGGAAACGCATCCGGACCACGTCAAGTGGAGCATAACCCTTTCGAAATCCGGGAACGTTTGCACGCTTAGCGTATTTTTGACTGACACGTCCGTACGACTCTTTCAATACTTCCGTATCGATCTCGACATGGATCTCTTTTTGTGTCGGTGAAATATCCTTTAATTCGCTTTTCATTTACAGAAAAAGGATAGCGCGTTCGCGGGCAGTTGTCAGTTAGCGGTTGTCAGTTGGCGAGCGATCTCCAAATTCGCCTCAAAACAAACAATAAATAATCTTAACGATAAGATGCGAAGTGCCGAACATAGTATTTTTTACGTCTATTTGGATTTTGAGCAACGTATCACTATTAAAGGACAGCTCTTCCGGGAGTTAGGACTTTACGGTAAATTTATCAATTAACTCTGTATTCGGAATGCTGAAAGCAGATGTGGGATGTAAGGGCCAATTTGAGCCGCGAGTCCCGCCGCCTCAGCCAGAACTTTGAAAGATTCAATAATCTTTGTTGCCCGAGCGATTATCCCAGGACTCTTTTCTACATTCGCCAGCTTTTGCAGGTCAACAAGATCGTCTAACGCTAACCGCATTTCGTGAGCCGGCATTGACGAGGCTTTGATTATCTCCACTAAAGAAACGAGGGCCTTGTCGAATTCTGGGTTCAAGTTCGTGTTGCTAATAATCGTATTTTGATCGCCAAAGGTCACCGGACTGCCATGCCCGGTGTTTATATTAAACGAGAAGCCGGAATCCCGATTTGTCCGTCCTTCCAAAAATTGAACACCCTTCTTGCTCGCTTTCACAGTTTCGCCAGTAGGACTATCAATGAATCCCTTTCCATCTTCCAGCTCGATCAGATACTCCCGTAACGGATAGGTTAAATCTGGTAGAGCTTTTTGGAGGTCACCTAACAACACCCCAGCCCAGGAATCGCTACCGAGTTCATGAATCTTTTGAAGTACCAATAACTCTTCTTCTGCGTATGTTTTCGCCATAACCTTTTCTGCTGCAATTACGCCAGCCGGTAAAAGGCTAACGTTTAATAACAAACCCGCTTCCATAGATAGTTCAATCCACTTTCGCTTTTTTGCTAAGCGGTCCATTTCGATTTTATGTTCCAATGAAAATTCCGGTAGTGCGAACCCGAACTCCAACGTGTTTATTGGAACATAGGATCTTCCGTTCGTTAGTCGATGCAAGGTTAACAAATAAACTTTTTCAAATTCCTCAAAAGATTGCTTCTTCATCTTTTGAATTTTAATATAAAAAGCCCCTTAAAGGGGCTTTCTGTCTGACGTGAGAATTTAGAAAGGAATTCCCTCGACCTCTTTATCAGAGAGAGGATCTTTCTGCTGAATTGTCGGAAGGTCTTCATCTATCACACCGGGAGCCATTCTTTGAACAGTCTGTCGGAACCTTGGAAGGATTAAATCGCTTTTCGGCGTCATCTTCTATTTGCTAAATACATCCCAAACTAAATCCATATCTTCTCTCGAAAGAAGTCCTTCAATTTCTTCGCCACTTTCTAACCAGTAGTTCCAAAGGCCTTGTTTATAGGATTTCTTGTCCCAGAACTGGTCGTGTTAAAATCTGCACTAAAAACTAGAAGGCATTGTTAAGTTACTGAATTAAAAAGAAATTTGGTGCCGAGGGCGAGACTCGAACTCGCACGTCTTTCGACGCTAGATCCTAAGTCTAGTGCGTCTGCCAATTTCGCCACCTCGGCACGCATCCGCAAAGGGCTGCGGGAGCGTGTTTGAAGAATATCATTCGAAGTGCGGTGCTGACAATCGCCCCCTGACCGACACTATTTTCGAAGATATTTGCGTTCGTATTCGTCCCAGGA
>JBGSXN010000025.1:0-3591 GCA_041751355.1 Pyrinomonadaceae bacterium | reverse complement strand
TTGGATCGCTGTCCCCAAAGTCTTCAGCAACTCTCCCGCAAAGGCGCAGAGATGCAGCGGCACATAAGTTCGTCTATGGACCGATTATGCACGGGCAATCTCAGTAATACTTGAACGATTCCGCTATTTGAGAAATGAGGTTAGGGTGCTCTCTTTTATAAGGGCAGACGGAGCGATACCGAGCATACCCCGAAAAGTGCGGGTCAGGTGGGCGGAATCCGAAAACCCCGCTTCGTGAGCTGTCTCGGTCAGCGACCTTCCCTGTGCAAGCAGATGCATCGAATCGCGCAGTCGAAGCCATAGCAGGTAACGGCGGGCGGGAATGCGGACATTTTCGGTAAAGAGGTGCGAAAATCGGCTCTCGGAAAGTTCGACGCCGGCAGCTATCTCCTGGATCGAGATGCCTTCGTCGCGGCTTGATCTTATCCAGTCGATGCTCTGAGCGACGCGTCGGTCGATGGGTTGGGGATCGCGGCCGCCGATGGCTGCAACCATTTGATCACACACGTTATCGGTTGTCTCGACATCAAGATCGCTAAATATCGAACGAACCACTGTGACGACATTTGGCGAGAGCCTTGTTATTTCTCTCTGAGAGAAGATCGCTGCGAGAGGCTGGGCGAGCCGGGCCTCGGGCACAAGCAGCAGCATCGCCATCCGGTTATGCCGCCCGTCGATCGCGTGCGGTTTGCCGGGTGCGATTATAGCCGAATCATAGTCTGTCCACTCTTCGTCGACACTTGCTCGCAGGCCGAAATTGCCGTCGAGGGCAATGCAGGTCTTTATCGCCGGTGATTCGTGGAGGCTGGCGTTTGCCGCATCGCCGAGGAAAATTGCCTGCTCGTCCCACACCAGCACGCGGCCGCGCCAGTTTTGATCGCTTGGAAAACCATTATTCATCGCCGAGGTGTTTCCCGGGAATGAGATAATTCTGCACGTAATCGGCGACGGCCGATTCGAGAGGGGTGGTCTCGTTTGTATAGCCCGCTTCTCGAATCCGCGTCAGATCGGCCTCGGTGCGATATTGATAACGGTCGCGGAGAGGCTCGGGCATGTCGATGAATTCGACATTACGCGGCAGATCGAGTGCCTGAAAGATCGCGTCAGCAAGCTCGTTCCAAGTATGCATATGGCCCGAGCCAACATTGAAGATCCCCCCAATATCGTTGTCCAGAAAGTGCAGCGTCATTTCGACCGCATCCTTCACATAAACAAAATCACGGCCAAATTCTCCGTCTTCGTAATCCGGATTGGCACTCTTGAAAAGCTGTAGCTTGCCGGTCTCTTTGATCTGATCGTAAGCTTTGTTGACCAGCGAGCGCATATCGCCCTTGTGGTCCTCGTTGGGGCCGAAGACGTTGAAAAACTTGAGCCCGACAATGCGGTCGAACATCCCGTGACGGGCCGCATATTGATCAAAAACGTGCTTCGAGAAACCGTAAACGTTCAGCGGCCGAAGTTTGTTAAGATGATCCGTTCCGTCGGCCATACCAGCAGAGCCGTCGCCATATGAAGCGGCCGATGAAGCGTAGACAAATCGCATGTCGTGCTCGCGTGTGAAATCAGCCAGCTCGGTCGTGTAGCGATAGTTGTTACTGAACATAAACCGGGCATCACGCTCGGTTGTGCTTGAACAAGCCCCCATGTGGATAAGGGCGGACGCGTCTTCGTAAGCATCGAGCTCAAGCAGGAATGTATCTGCATCAATAACGTCCTCGAACTTCAGCGGTGCCAGATTCTTCCACTTGTCGGTCTCATCCATCCGGTCGACGATAATAATTTTTTCTTGCCCGAGCTGATTCAGCCGCCAGACGACCGCACTCCCGATGAACCCGGCCCCGCCGGTAACTATGATCCTTTCAGCGCTCATAAAATATTAATGATACACGTGAAACGAGCGTTCACCCATCTTAGTGCTTCGGACGCTTACCGTTGCTCGAACGCACCGCCACTCAGCATATTCGCCACCGCCAGATAACGGCGGGGGAAGATGCGTGCAATTCGGCTCAGAAGAGCGGCGTCGGGGCCGACGATGATACGGGACCGGCGGGCCTTGATGCCGCTGACGATGATCTCGGCGGCGCGGTCAGGAGATGTGCGAGCAAGGAGCTTGTTCTGAAACTTTCTTTGTTTCTCGATCTCTTCGGCGGTAAGAGTAACACCAGCGCTGATTCGGGCCCGGTTTGCAATGTTAGTTTTGACTCCGCCGGGGTGGACGACCGAAACGGCGATATTCGTTCCTTCGAGCTCGTGGCGAAGGGCCTCGGTAAAGCCGCGGACGGCAAATTTGCTGGCGCAGTATGCTGCCTGGCCGGGCGGGGCGATCATTCCGAAAAGGCTCGAGATGTTGACGATGTGGGCTGACGGTTCTTTCTCGAGGTGAGGCAGAAAAAACTTTGTGCCGTGAACAACGCCCCAGAAATTGACGCCCATCAGCCACTCGATCTCGTCGAGCGAGACTTCGCGAACTGAGCCGCCAAGGGCAACGCCTGCATTGTTTATCAAATGTGTCGCGCGGCCGTGCTGCTCGATCACATCGTCTGTAAAAGCCGCCATTGCCTCGCGATCTGCTACATCGACGTTATGAACGGTCACTTTTGTTATGTCGATGAGCAATCTCTCGGTTTCGGCGAGGCCATCGGCGTTTACATCGGCGATCGCGATGCCGGCAACGCCTTCGGCGGCAAACCGCATAGCCAGGGCCCTGCCGATGCCTGATCCGGCCCCAGTAATGACAGCGATACTATCTTTTCTGATCGTCATATTTCCTCATCGGTTCACGGACGAAACTCCATAGTTCCGTCATCGACGCGGCCGTAGCGAAGCATTCTTAAATCTTTTATATAGTTTTGGTGCAGCCGCCAGGGCATTTTGGAGCCTTGACTAGGCAAAGTATGAAGTGCCCTCTGGACGTAGCCCGATGTGAAATCGAGCACGGGCTCCCGCTTTATTGTGGGATCATTGATCCGCGGCGTGCAGCTCGCGTAGCCGTTGGCGTCCATGAATTTTAGCAGCCGGCAAACGTATTCGCTGGTCAGGTCACATTTCAACGTCCACGAGGCGTTGGTGTAGCCAAACGCTTGGGCTAGGTTAGGCACGTCGTTATACATCATGCCTTTGTAGGCGATCTTTTTCGAGAGGTCAACGGTCTCGCCATCCACGACAAGATCGAGTCCGGCCATGATCTTAACATTTAGGCCGGTAGCTGTGACAATCACGTCCACGTCGAGTTCTTCGCCGCTCTCGAGTTTAAGGCCCGTTTCTGTAAAAGCATCGATCTCGCCGGTCGCCACCGACGCTTTCCCAACGCGGATGGCGGTAAAAAGATCTGAATCAGGCACGACGCATAGCCTCTGGTCCCAGGGATCGTAATTCGGCTTGAAGTGCTTTTCTGCGACATCGCCGCCCACCTCTTTCTTGACGCCCTTAGCGATCAGCCGTTTCATGACCGACGGACGCCTTCGCGAGAGTTCGTAAAAAAACATCTGCCTGAGCACGTTCTTCCAACGCGTAAGCGCGTACGCGGCCTTTGCGGGAAGCACGGCACGGAACGCGTTCGCGATCTTATCCTCGGATGGTAAAGAGACAATA
>JBGSXN010000024.1:0-7996 GCA_041751355.1 Pyrinomonadaceae bacterium | reverse complement strand
AGCGTCTTCGATCGCATCGTTCGCTCGTCTGAGATCTTCACGGAATTCGTCGGGGGTCAGATTGCGGGGGCTGCGGTGATAAAATCCACGGCTTGCGACCTCGTGCCCGCGGGCAACGATCTCGCGAACCAGCCCCGGATTAAGGTCTGCTATCCAGCCAAGGACAAAGAATGTCGCCTTAGTTTTATGACGATCAAGCAGATCTAAAGCCTTAAGGGTATTTTGCTCGTAGCGAGGCTCGAAATTCTGCCAGTTCCGCTGCTGAATGAGGTTTTCAAATGCCCCCACATGGAAGTAGTCCTCGACCAGGATGGTGAGCAGGTTTTTTCTTGTATTGTTTTCAAGGCTCATACGGTTTAGGTGGCCGTTAAATTGTTTCAATGTAAGGGGAAGAGTGCGATCATCCTCGGGAGCCTCCCGGGGATAATAAAGTTTCAACAATGACAAATTTCCGTTTTGCGCGGATATTTTAGTACCCGGCAGGGCTGAGGAAGTATGCGTCAAACAGGTGTGACGACGTTCTGATAAGGCGTTGGGCTAAATGCTGCGCAAGAGGGCGGTGCAACGCTATTCGCCTCGCGTTCCGCATGAATATCTCGCGCTGACGTTAGCTTTTCTGCAATGATCTTGACGATCCGTTCGGCAGACCGGCCGTCACCAAACGGGTTGGCGATCTTTTGCACCGAATCGATCCAGGTATTTACTGCGTATGTGTTTTCGAGTATGGTCTTAAACGATCCGTCACCGACGAGTCTTGCAACACCGGCTGTCACCGCCTCGGGGCGTTCGGTATTCTCACGAAGGATCAGCAGCGGCTTGCCCATGCTCGGAGCTTCCTCCTGTACACCACCGGAATCCGAAACGATCAGCCACGCGGACCGCATTAGGGCGAGAAAATCGGGATAGTCCAGCGGGTCAAGTAAATGGACGCGTTCGCGGCGGCCCAGGATCTCACGCGCGATGGCCTTTACGTTGGGGTTTGGATGTACCGGGAAAAATACACAGACATCATCATGCCGGTCGACAAAATCGCCGATCGTTCTCAGATTATCGGTCAATTTCTCGCCAAAACTTTCACGGCGGTGCGTGGTGACGAGCAGCCGTTTCTTACCTTCAGTTCGTTTGATCAGCTCATCGATTTCCCTGGAAGGTTTAAGATCCTTGAGCATCTTTTGCAGCGAGTCAACCACCGTATTTCCGGTAACGAATATCTTTTCCTGCGGAACATCCTCGGAAAGAAGGTTGCGGCGGTTCTCTTCCGTAGCCGCAAAATGGAACGCAGCGACCTGTGAAACCAGCCGACGGTTCATTTCCTCGGGAAACGGACTCATCAGATTTCCCGACCGCAAGCCTGCCTCGACGTGGCCGACGGGTATCCTGCGATTAAAACCGGCCATTGCTCCGGCAAGTGTCGTCGTGGTGTCGCCCTGGACGATTATCATATCCGGCTTTTGGGCAGCCAGGATCTTGTCGAGACCGGCAATGACCTTGGCGCATACCTCGTTGGGGCTCTGGTTACGTTTCATCACGCTCAGGTCTATATCGACATCAACATTCAATGTCTTAAGAAACGGCAATAACAGTTTCTTGTGCTGACTGGACGAAATCACGAGAGTCTCAATTCCCTGACGGCGAAGTTCATGGATGACCGGCGCGAGCTTTATGGCCTCGGGCCGGGTGCCGAACAGCACCAGGACCTTTGAACCCCGATTGGCAAGTTTGCGTGCCTGGTTTACGGAGCGTGATGGTAAAGAATCGAACATATTTGTCTTCGAAAAGGCCTCGAGACCTAGTGATAATATAGTTATAAACGTCGGGCGATTCCGCAGTTGGGATTCTATGAAGCAATTTGCAGTATTTATTTATTTTCTTGCAGGCGCCGCGGCGGTGGATGCTCAAACGCCCTCGCCCACCCCGCCTGAGATACGAGAGGAGGTCACTGTGACCGCAAACCGAATAGAAACTCGCATCTCGGACACGCCCGCCAGCGTCGATGTCGTTTCAAAAGCTGAGATCGGATCAACCGCCGCGCCGACTATCGACGAGGTGCTCAGGCAGACGGTGGGTTTTTCGATATTTCGACGAACCAGCAGCAGGGCGGCGAATCCGACGACCCAGGGCGTCAGTCTTCGCGGTGTCGGTTCGAGCGGAGCGAGCAGGACCATCGTGCTATTTGACGGCGTTCCCCTAAATGATCCGTTCGGTGGCTGGATCCAATGGAACCGCGTAGTGCCGATCGGTGTCGCGAGTGTCGAGGTTCAACGCGGCGGTGCATCGAGCCTTTACGGAAACGCCGGATTAAGCGGCGCCATCAATGTGAAGCCGCGGATCGCTCGTCCGCGATATGAATTTTCCGCGGATATATTCGGAGGCTCGCAGCAGACCCTCTCGGGGTCAACATTTGCTGGATTTAATGCCTCTGGATGGACCGCCGATATTACCGCGGGTGCATTTCATACGAGTGGATACAAACCTCTGGATGCCGCCGTTCGCGGACCCGTCGACGATCTGGCAGGGGTGAGCAGCTCGAGCTTTTCGATAAAGGTGGCACGAAGTCTCGGCAATAACGGAGCTATTTTCCTTCGGCCGACCTATTTTAGCGAACGGCGAACTAACGGGACAGTACTGCAGACAAACCAGACTCACATTCGGCAATTGGCGGCGGGCGGTGATCATATTATAGATACAGGCCGAGATATGCGGCTTGTCTGGCGGGCGTATGGCGGTACCCAGACGTACGATCAAGTCTTTACGGCTGTTAAAGCGGCCCGGACCGTTGAAACGATCACGCGGCTGCAACGTGTTCCGGCGCAAATGGTTGGCGGCATGGGACAAATATCACTGGTCCTGGGCGGCCATGTCCTGCTCGCCGGAGCAGACTTCAAGAACGTACGCGGAGCGACCGACGAGGTTGCGTATGTGGCGGGCAACCCGACCACCCTTGTCGATTCCGGAGGCCGCGAAAATACCATCGGCGTATTCGTGCAGGATTTCATGCGGTTGGGCGACCAGGTTGTTGTTGCCGCGAGTCTTCGTTACGACCGCTGGCGAAATTTTGGCGCTCTGACGGCGGCAAGACCTATCGGCTCAGAGCAGACGACGGCATCGGGCCTTCCGGATCGGATAGAGAGTACAATCAGTCCCCAATTATCCGCGCTTTACCATGTCTCGGACAACTTTTCCTTTTTTGCCTCGGCCTCTCGAAGTTTTCGAGCGCCTACCCTCAATGAACTCTATCGCGGCTTTCGCGTTGGAAACGTGCAGACCCTTGCCAATGAGAACCTGGCCGCCGAACGGGCCGTCAATGCCGAGGCCGGAGCGAGATTTTCCCGCGGACGCTCATCGCTTCGGGGGAATGTGTTTTGGACAAACATCGACGGGCCTGTTTCGAATGTCACGTTATCCGTCACCCCAAACCTGATCACCAGGCAGAGGCAGAATGCAGGCCGCACTCGATCACGTGGCGTCGAGATCGAAGGCGAGTTCAGGCTCTGGCGCCTGGACGTCACGGCAGGGTATCTGCTCGCGGATTCGACGGTAAGAAGTTTCCCCGCGAATCCTGTTCTCGAGGGGCTAAGGGTCCCTCAGGTCGCCCGACATCAGTTCACCCTGCAGACCCGTCTTACCGCCCTAAAGTGGACACTGGCAATGCAGGCAAGGGCGTCGAGCTCGCAATTTGATGACGATCTAAATCAATTTCGACTTGAACCATATGGCCAGGTTGATGTGTACGGAGCCAGACGCTTAAGTGAGAATCTCCAGATTTACGGAGCTATTGAGAATATATTTAACTCGAGATATTCCACCGGGCGAACTCCGCTGCGTACCGTAAACTCACCATTTAGTGTGAGGTTCGGGCTGCGGTGGAAGTGAAAAGGGCCGCCGATGGCCGCCCTTGCGAACACAGATATTTTGGGTCTATTCCGGCGGGCCGGTACATCCAGGTGACATTAGGGCCGGCTGTTTTGTGCTGATGATCGGGAAGTTTTCAGCCTCGGCATTTTTCTCGAGCCAATCGAGGTATTCCTCGGGGATCGACATGTCCGAGAAAATGGCTTCGACCGGGCACTCGGGCAGACACGCGTCGCAGTCGATGCAAGTGTCGGGATTGATCAGCAGGCGGTCGGGTGTTTCGTGAAAAGCCTCGACAGGGCAAACGGCGGCGCAGTCGGTGTATTTACAGTCGATGCACGGCGTTGTGACGATATAGGTCATTAACTTTAGAAATTCTCCTCGTGATTCAGAGCGAAAGCCAAGTTAAAACCGTAATATCATGAGGCTTGGTTGTCAAATCACGGCAGACAAGTGATAAAATGCCTTTATTAAACGGGTTAGTACGCAAACTTCTCTTAAGGAAACCAGATGAAAAACATACGAGCAGAACGTGATCTGTCGCTTGATTTTTTGCGAGTGACAGAGGCTGCCGCTATCGAATCGGCCAAAACGATGGGACAGGGCGACCGCAAATACTCAGACCATGTTGCGGTCGAGGCAATGCGGGAGGTTATGGACACCGTCCCGATGCGGGGTCGTATTGTTATCGGCGAGGGCGAACGAGATGAGGCCCCGATGCTCTACATCGGCGAACCGGTCGGGGGCGGTATGTACTCAGACGATGCCAGGGATGAGTTTCCCGAGGTCGATATAGCCGTCGATCCGCTCGAGGGCACCAACCTTTGCGCTCTGGGCGCTAATAATGCTATCGCAGTGCTCGCCGCATCGGAACGTGGCGGATTGCTCAACGCGCCTGATATATACATGGATAAGATCATCGTCGGCCCATCATGCAAAGGGGCGGTCGATATCGACGCACCTGTCAGCGATAATCTCAAGAATATAGCCCGACGTCTCGGCCGAGATGTTGACGACCTCACGGTGATCTGTCTTGATCGGCCGCGTCATAAAAAGCTCGTCGATGACGTAAGGTCAGCCGGGGCTCGAATCAGGCTGATCTCAGACGGCGATCTTTCCGCCGGCATCTCGGCGGCCGTCGCCGGCACAAATATTCACGCCCTGATGGGTATTGGCGGTGCCCCTGAAGGGGTAATTACCGCCGCTGCGATGAAATGCCTAAATGGCGAGATACAGGCTAAACTGGTCTTCGATCCGGAACGCCTCGGCGTCGATAGGACAAAGGTTCCGCCTTTCGAGGAACTGATGGAAAGATTGAAAGGGATGGGAATTACCGATCCTGACAAGGTTTATGATACGAATGACCTTGCCCCCGGCAAGAAGATAATCTTTGCCGCCACAGGTGTTACCGATGGATCGCTGCTGCGGGGCGTCCGCTTTTTCGGCGAAGGCAAACGCACACACTCGGTAGTTATGACATCCGACAGTAAGAGCATCAGGTTTGTCGATACGGTCCATGTCGAAGGCGGCCCCGACGCGGTTATTCGGTTTTAGGTCACCCGGAGACGAATGACCAATTCAGAACCATACGTTCTCAACTTAAGCGAAGTATCTGCCGACGATGTCGCACTAGTCGGCGGCAAATGCTCGAGTCTCGGCGAACTCTTTCGCGAGCTGACCTCACAGGGCGTCCGCTCGGTTGACGGATTTTCGACAACGAGCAAGGCTTATAATCGTCTGCTCGAGACTGATGGCCTGCGCAAGAAACTTCAAAAGCTATTAAAAGGCCTGGATACAAATGACTTGGACGAACTGGCGCGTGTCGGAGCGACTGCAAGGTCAATGATGCTGGAAACCCCTTTTCCCGAGGACGTTCAGACTGCGATCATCGAGGCGCACGGAGAACTCGGGAAAAGGATCGGCAAAAAATCCTTTGAGGTCGCAGTCAGATCATCTGCCACCGCCGAGGACTTGCCGGATGCGTCGTTTGCCGGCCAGCAGGACACCATCCTAAACGTCCGGGGCGATGGCCGCCTGATCGAGGCCTGTCACGAATGCTACGCCTCGCTCTGGACCGACCGGGCGATCTCGTACCGTGTCGCGAAGGGGTTTGACCATTTCGATCTTGCCCTCTCCATCGGTATTCAACCGATGGTGCGGTCGGACCTTGCCTGTTCCGGGGTGATGTTCACCTTGGACACTGAGAGCGGATTTCGCGATGTCGTTGTAATAAATGGAGCCTGGGGCCTCGGCGAAGCAGTCGTGCAGGGAATGGCGACCCCCGACGAGTGGATAGTGTTCAAGTCGACGCTGAAACTGGGTTTCCGGCCGATTATCACTCGTAAATTGGGTGTGAAAGAGGTCAAGATGGTGTTTGCCGATGATGGAGCCGGCACACAGGTTCGAGACGTCGTTGAGTCACAGCGTAAGCGGTATTGCCTCGCCGATTTTGAGATCTTACAGCTTGCCGAATGGGCTTGTAAGATCGAAGAACACTATTCCAAACGGGCAGGCAAGAGCCAGCCGATGGACATCGAATGGGCCAAGGATGGCGTGACCGGCGAGCTCTTTATTCTGCAGGCCAGACCCGAGACGGTTCACGGGCAAAATAAAACGAACCACTACGAAAAATACAGCCTGACCGGCATTCATGGGGCGCCGCTTGCGACCGGGGTTGCCGTTGGCGAAAAGATCGGCCAGGGCCCGGCCCATGTGCTGCTTGACCCCTCAAAACTGCGGACCTTTAAACAAGGCGAGATACTTGTCACCTCAATGACGGACCCTGCGTGGGAACCGATCATGAAGCGTGCCTCCGCGATCGTGACCGACCGGGGCGGCCGCACATGTCATAGCGCGATCATCAGCCGCGAACTCGGCATTCCATGTATTGTCGGAGCCGGTGACGCCACGGAAAAGATCCGCTCCGGAACCGAGGTGACTGTCTCGTGCGCCGAGGGTGACCGCGGCAACATTTACTACGGCAAGATCGATTTTAAGGTAGAAAAACACAAGATCACCGACAAAGAACGGCCCCAAACGCAGGTAATGATGAATGTCGGCGATCCGGATAACGCCTTTGCCGTGTCGCGGCTGCCGAATGACGGCGTTGGACTCGCCCGACTCGAATTTATCATCAACAACCACATCGGCATCCATCCGATGGCGCTCGTCAATTACCCAAATCTCAGGAACCGGGCCGATGTAGAAACTATTGCTTCCAGAATACTCGAGGAAGACCCAAAGGAATTTTTTGTCAGGTCGTTATCCGAGGGTATCGGCCGCATTGCGGCGGCCTTTTATCCAAAGCCGGTGATCGTGCGTATGTCGGATTTTAAGTCGAATGAGTACGCGATGCTTATCGGTGGAAAGGAATTTGAGCCGATCGAGGAAAATCCGATGATCGGGTTTCGCGGAGCGTCGCGTTATTACGATGACCGGTATAAGCCGGGCTTCCGGCTGGAATGTCTCGCACTTTGCCGGGCACGCGAGGAAATGGGCTTGACCAACATCAAGCCAATGATCCCGTTCTGCCGAACGGTCGAAGAGGGTGAAAAGGTCATCGCCTTGATGGCCGAATATGGCCTCGTCCAGGGTGAAAATGAACTCGAGATTTATGCTATGTGCGAATTGCCGGCCAACGTCGTTTTCGCCGCTGAGTTTCTAAAAGTATTTGACGGATATTCTATTGGTTCCAACGATCTTACACAGCTCGCACTGGGCCTGGATCGCGATTCCGAGATGGTCGCCCACCTTTTCGACGAACGCAACGGTGCTGTCGAAAAGATGGTCGCTATGGCGATCGATGCAGCTAAAGAGGCCGGGAAAAAGATCGGCATATGCGGTCAGGCTCCGTCGGACTATCCCGAATTTGCCGAGTTTCTGGTGAGACGAGGCATAAATTCGATATCGCTGAATCCCGACACTGTTATCAAAACTACCCATCAGATCCTCGCGACCGAAAAGATGGTTAATGGCCAGCCGTCCATTTAGCGGATTTTCGGACATGACCCAAAAGAGGGAGAGGTACAATCCCGCAGCGTCAGAGGCAGCAATGCGAAAACAGGCGGTCCGAGTATGGGGCATTACGCTTACCCTCGCATCTCTATGGACCCTTGCTATCATAGCCGCAGCGGTTGCTCGGGCA
>JBGSXN010000023.1:0-17657 GCA_041751355.1 Pyrinomonadaceae bacterium | reverse complement strand
GGAACGTCCTGTCGCGAATCAGGGTAATTTCCTCTCGCTCGCTGAGACTTTCACCGGATATCAGGAAAATCCAACGTCCGGACAGAATAACCCGACCGCGTCATCTGGATCGTCTATCAACTTCAATGGTACCGGCACTCGGGGCGCGACTTTTCAGATCAACGGCGTCAACAATGATGATTCGTCTGAAAATCAGAATCGCCAGGGAGCTTCATTGGCTACGATCAAAGAGTTCCAGGTGATCACAAATAACTATACCGCCGAATTCGGTCGCGGCTACGGGGCGGTTGTGCTAGTTCAAACCCTCTCAGGAACAAACAATGTGAGGGGAAGCGCATATTGGTACCATAATGACCAGGCCCTCAATGCTAAGTCTTATTTTTCCCATGGCAAGAAACCTGTCACTCGTCGCAATCAATACGGCGGCGTCGTTGGATTTCCGCTTTGGAGGAACAAGCTTTTCGGATTCTTAAGTGTTGACCGGGTAGAAAACTCAGGTGCCAATACTTACACGCGCGACCTGCCTTTGCCGTTCGAGAGGAACCCCGCGAATTGGTTTGCAATTACGCCTGCAAACAACACGCCGGCGAACAGGGCGTTCATTGAATCAGTCCTCGCTCGTTTTCCAACTTCGCTGGTCCCTAATGACTCTCGCAGCCCTCGAACCTACGTTGGCGCACAGCCTTTCAGTTTTCCAGCCAACGATTACTCAGCCAGGTTTGACTGGAATGCAAGCGAGAAAGATACGGTATTCGCCAGATGGCAGTACACCCGGCAGCGGTTTCAGGCAGACGATATTATCCTCGGTGAGCGTGCGGACCAGAATAATAAGCAACAGAATTACGGAATCACGTGGACACATATTTTTTCACCCAACATTCTGGGCGAGTTCCGCTACGGACTTGGGTTGAGAACGACGCTTGTTAATATCACAGCCGGAAATGACACTCCTATAATTCGGTTTCAAAACCCCCATCCTGTGGTCAGCGGTTCGATTATTGGAAACGCCGGAGCATTTCCCATACAGCGATATCAGACGGATCACCAGTTTGTGTACAACCTGTCGATGATCTTCCGGGGCAACCATTTTGTTAAAGCAGGCTTTGACGTCCGAAAACAGAATCTCGACGATCTGGCCGACAATTTTTCCAGAGGGTTTTATACATTCAATGGATTGTGTAACGGGTTTACCTACCGGGAACCGACCACTGCCACTACCACTGTGCCGCTCGGTAATCCCTCAGGATTTCTCGCCCTGATCAATGGATGTGTCTCCAATTTCCAGAAGGGTTACGGGCCCTTTTTCCTCGAAAATCGGATAGGTGAAAGTAATATTTACCTCGAGGACAATTGGAAGATCACGCGAAACCTGACCCTCAATCTGGGTGTCCGTTACGAATATGTAAAGGCACCCTCGGAAGCTGGCGATCTGATCGATTACGGATTCGAAGATGACAAGGACAACATTGAGCCGCGAGTCGGTTTTGCTTATAGCCCGGAATTTTCAGACGGTTGGCTAAAGCAGCTTTTCGGCAATTCGGGCGACAGTTCAATACGCGGCGGCTATGGTATCTATCACGGCCGTATATTTCAGTCGATCTTTTCCCAGTCTGGTGCGACAGTCCGGTTCAATCCGCCAAATGCCTTCTTCTACAATCAATCCGGCGTTACGACCTCGATTTTCACGCCCACGAATCTCGCCGATCCTACCAACGGATTTGCTTTCGTTCCCGGCCCGCAGACGACCCGTCATGCGATCACCAGAATCGATCCGGGTTTGGAGATGCCCTACACACAGCAGTGGAATCTTACGGTCGAGCGTAAGCTTCCGTGGTCTACGGCCCTTAGAGCAAGTTATACCGGAAATCGAGGCATTGGATTATTAAAATTTGGACTGGATAATTTGCCGATCCATGATCCGGAAAATGGTGTATTAGTGGCCAATCATCCGAATAATCCTGCAGCCCTTCGAGGGCAGGTCATTCGCCCGGCGGCCGACATTAATTGTGCCGGCACCACGACGGTCAATGCCAATTGTCCGACCGCCGTGCCGATCGGTGCCCTGGAGTACAGCCGAGTCGTTCCTAGAATCAATGAACGACGACCTGACCCGCGTTATTCGACTAACATTATGACGACCAACGGTGCCTGGAGCTATTACCATGGTATGCAGTTGGAGTTGATAAAGCGACTGAGTCATAACCTGAATTTCTCGGCCGCATATACGTGGAGCAAATCGATCGATACGAATTCGGAGGCGACGTTCCTTGGCGCGGGCGATAGTAACCAGAACGGAAACGATGCCGCTGTGTCTAGAGGTTACTCACGATTTCACACTCCGCATCGATTCACCTTCTTCGGCACTTATCGTCTCCCGTTCTTCCTTAATGATAAAGGATGGAAAGGACAAATCCTCGGCGGTTGGCAGATGACAGCCGTAGTACGGTTAGTTCATGGAACTCCCTTTACAGTTACCGGAACCGGCATAGACCTCAACCTAGACGGTTTTTCGGAGGTCCGGCCGGTTTTATTGGCTCCTTCAGTTCTGGGTCGAAGTGTATCGGACCCGAGAACATCAAGGGATCAGTTGCCGGCAAGTGCATTTCGCACGCCAACCTCGGCGAGCGATTACGGCTGTTGTATACTTGGCCGAAATACGTTCTTCCTCGACGGCCTGAATAAGACGGATCTAGCGTTTTCGAAAGTTTTCCCGATGCCATGGGAACGGCATAGCCTGCTTGTCCGGGCAGATATGTTCAACGCCTTTAACCAGTTCCAATGGGGATTTCCAAACACTACATATACTAGTTCATCCTTTGGGCTGTTAAGCACGGGGGCGACCCAGTATGCTCCGCGAAATATTCAAGTATCATTAAAATATAATTTTTAATGTGCCGGATGTTTCTCTTCACATGCGCCGCTCTTTCGGGAGCGGCGCTTTTTCATTTGTCTGACTCGTGAAAGAATCTAATGTATGTCATCCGTTAGAAAATTTACCGGCCGCTCTGCGAAAAATGAGATATTTATCGAGATTTCGCTAGATGCTGGTCTTATAGTCGAGATTAAAGAGATCTTTCGCGACGATCAGGCACCTTTGCGGCTGCTCCCTGGCTTCACAGACATTCACAACCATGGCGCAGTTGGGATTGATGTGAATCTCGCGAACGCAGGGGACTTGTACAAGGTGGCCGAATTCTTGGCGCTTAACGGAGTTACATCGTGGATGCCAACGCTGGTGCCTGACAGCGACGAGGCTTACCTCCGCACGATCCTTGCTATAGACGAGTTGATGCTGTTACAGACTGACAGGCCTGTCGCCCAGGCCGTCGGTGTCCACTATGAAGGTGTCTTTGCGAATGAAAGAATGTGCGGGGCTCTGAGACCGGAGTTTTTTAAGACTAGCGGCCAGTGGTCAGTTGCGGGTGGACAGTTACCGAGACTGAAGAGCGGAGTGCATATGACGACGCTTGCCCCTGAGATTGAAGGCGGGATCGAGTTGATCGAGGCCATGGTTGCCGATGGATGGGTGGTTGCGATCGGCCATACAAGTGCCGACACCGAGACGCTCGATAGGGCATTCGAGGCCGGTGCCCGGCATATGACTCACTTCTTTAACGCCATGACGGGTCTGCATCATCGCGATGTTGGGGTGGTCGGCTGGGGGCTCGCTAACCGCGGAGTAACATTTGACATCATTGCGGACGGTATTCACGTCGCCCCCGAGATCCTTGAAATAGCATGCCGGGCAAAGAAGCCCGAAATGGTAACGCTGATCAGTGATTCTGTGGCTCCGGCCGGCATGGGCGATGGAGAATTTGAATTGTGGGGCGAAACTATCTCTGTCGCAGGCGGCAGAACCCGGAATGAACAGGGAAGCATAGCCGGTTCGGTTGTAACGCTCCTTGAATGCGTTAGGACGATGAGTAACCTCGGGTTTTCACATGTCGATGTTGCGAGAATGGCCTCGACAAATCCGGCTGCTTTGCTCGGTTTGAATGACCGTGGGTCGATCGAGATCGGAAAACGCGCCGACTTGGTCGCGTTCGACGAAAAAGGTGAATTAGCATTCACTGTGATCGGCGGCCAGTTGGTCGAATAATAGCAGATCCCAGCAGTTTTGAACTGACCTGTAGTACTTCCTTATCGTCGTAATTACTCACGCTCAATTAATCCTAATTCAACTTTTTGATCGAAGATGTTCCTAGTGTAGGAAAATGTTAGTTTCTGTAAAGAATTGTAAAACGCCACCTTTCGGCGGTTTTATGACGTAGAATGCACTTGGATGGATAAGGTACTCATCATCGATGACGACGAAGAACTTTGCGAATTAGTTTCCGAATATCTGACGGTTGAAGGGTTTGAGATCTCTTGCGTGAACGATGGCGAATCGGGTCTTGAGCAGGCGTTGACTGGCGAATACGACATGGCCATCCTGGACGTCATGCTGCCAAAAATGAACGGCTTTGACGTCCTGCGAAATCTTCGCGAGCAGTCGAAGCTGCCGGTAATTATGCTGACAGCCCGGGGTGATGACATGGAACGTATTGTCGGCCTCGAGATCGGCGCCGACGATTATTTGCCTAAACCGTTTAATCCGCGTGAATTAGCGGCCCGGTTGCGGGCGATCTTACGACGGACTGTGATTGCCGTAGATGACGCGGACGGAAATGAGACCATTGAGATAGACGGAGTCAGAATCTCGCCGTCGTCGCGGGTGGCAACACTGGACGGAACGGAGTTGAACCTTACCTCGGTAGAATTTGGGCTGCTGCTCGATCTGCTGAAAGAGGCGGGAAAGGTCGTCAAGAAAGAAGATCTGAGCGAGAGCGTACTCGAAAGGAAATTATCGCCTTTTGACCGAAGCCTCGATATGCATATCAGCAATTTGCGGAAAAAACTCGGCGTCCGTGCCGACGGAAGTGAGCGAATAAAGACCATTCGATCCGTCGGATATATATACACAGTAGTATGAAACTTTTCATAAAGATCTTCCTTTGGTTTCTGGCGGCGATCGCCCTGATGGTAGGCGTGATCATTTTTGTCACACGGACCTTTCAGACGCAGCCGATGGTAAGCCGTTTTGAGCGGTCGACCCGAAACCAACTTATTGTTTACAGCGGAACGGCGACTCAGATCGTAAATGTTGAGGGCGAAGCAGGACTAAGAACTTTCTTGGCGCGTCTGAGAGACCTCGAACCGCCAAGGCCGGTGAGCCTGGTGGCCCCGGACGGTTCGGTTTGGTTCGGGACGCCTGTAGACGCGCCGGGAGCCCCCGAACTTATAAGCAGAACCCTTGCCAGCGGTGCGGTTGAGACTCATTTTTCTGCCGAGGAGCGCTCACTCGGGGCCGCTCCGGTCGATTTTCCTGATGGGCGCCGTTATCTGCTGATGTTTCAATGGGAGCGGCAGCCTCCGCAAGCCTTATTTTGGGGATCTACCCCCGGCTACGTACGGTTGACCGGCCTTCTGTTTACCGCCGTCCTTCTTTGTTATCTGTTGGCGCTATATCTGACGTCTCCGATCAGAAAGCTGAGAGAGGCAACGAATAAGCTGGCCGCGGGTGATCTGTCGACCCGGGTTGCAGGCAGGATCGGAAAGAGGCGCGATGAGATATCGGACCTCGCGCGCGATTTTGACGAGATGGCTGAACGCATCGAGTCGTTAATTACTTCGCAACAGCGGCTGACGCGCGACATCTCGCACGAACTTCGCTCGCCGCTGGCTCGAATGAACGTTGCCCTTGAGATAGCAAAGCAGAAATCAAGTTCCGATAGTGCTCCGATACTCGATCGCATAGAAACCGAATCGACCCGATTGAACGACATGATCTCGCGGTTGCTGACTCTCTCTAAACTGGAAAGCGGAGCTGAGGAAGTTGAGCGTGTGCGTTTGGACCTGGCTGAGATCGTTCGGGATGTCGCCGCCGATGCCGACTTTGAAGCTCAGGGGAAAGGTAAGTTTGTAGAGGTTTCGACGGCTGACAGCTGTGCGGTTATGGGCAGTGAAAACCTGCTCAGAAGTGCGGTCGAAAATGTCCTTAGAAATGCCGTCAAATATACGGCTGATAGAACGGTCGTCGATGTTGCACTTACCGCACAGAATGGAAACGCGGTACTTACGGTTTCCGACCACGGCGGCGGCGTTCCGGAGGAAGAACTGGCAAATCTGTTCAAGCCATTTTACCGCGTAGGCGAAGCCCGTGAGCGTAAAACGGGCGGCATCGGCCTTGGCCTCGCCATTGCGGAGCGTGCCGTAAAGGCACATAAGGGATCGATCACCGCCAAAAACACTCGGGACGGACTGGCGGTCGAGATAGTTCTGCGTCGTATCCAGAAGTAATGCTTTTAAACTTTCAGCCGTTCGCCGCGTGCCCTCGCGAAAGATGTGACACCCGCCAGCACGAAGATCAGACATACGATCGCCATCGCAAGCTGTGAAATTACCGCCGCGGACATAGTCAGGGAACCTAGACGCATAACTAATCGGCCGACGATCATTATAAAACCCAAAAGTGCAACAGCGACGGCGACGTGCATTACGTGCTTGCGAAGGTTTTCTTTAGCTGCTCCGATCACTCCGCACAACAATAGAACGAGACCGAAGGCCGCCGGGATCAGTGCCGTTGCACTGCCAGTGCCCTGGCCGCTGCCGTAGAGATAGCCGATCAGGCCGATCAGTATCAATATTCCACCGCAAAATATAGAGGTTGAGGTCATAAAAAAAGTTCCTTTATTTAGATGTTCGATCTTGACTTCGCATTTCAGCGATCATATCGGCGATCGATTGTTTCAGATGTGCCGTGACCGCCTCATAGCGGTCTTCGTCAGACATTTTTTCTACTGATTCCAGGCCGGCAAGAACTTCACGAGCATAAAAGGGTTCGCCGATTCGGACCTTTACCTTCGATGGGCGGATCCTCCACGACCGACGTGCCCAGACCTTGTGTAGGCCATCGAGAGCGACAGGTACGATGGGCAGGTCGAGTTCCGTCGCAAGTATTGCTGCTCCTTTCTTAAATCCATGGAGGTCACCGTCGAATGCTCGTTCGCCTTCGGGGTAAATATTGAGGACCTTGCCGTGCTTTAATCCTATCGCCCCGGCCTTCATAGCTCGCATAAGTTCGGTGTCGGGGTTCACAGGTACCACGTTCAGCATTCGTGCTATGGCACGCGTGAACGAATTGTTGAAAAACTCGCTGGCCCCAACATGGAAGATATTGCGGAAAAGCGGGTAGGGATAATTTGAGCAAAGAACGAACGGGTCCAGAAAACTCTGGTGATTAGGGCAGATCAGGTACGGGCGTTTCAGATCGCGAAGCTTATCGGCGCCCGCAACCTCGAGCCGCATAAAAACGCGAAAGAACAGATTGAATCCCTGATAGACAATAAACGCGAAAGCCGAAAACACCGGACGATCACGCAATACGGCACGGACCTCGGGAAAATCGTCATCAGTCTCGCGAACGATCTTCCCCCAATTAAGCTCGACCGAGACTGCTTTGACATCCTCGCCGCCGTGTTTGTTTACAAGCTCGATCACGTTAGCGACAGTCAAGGCCTGAGCAGCTTCGTCGCCTTCGAACTCGGTTCCGAACGCCTGTTCGAGCGAGGCAAAAGTTTCCGCACGAGCAAGGCTGTCGAGGCCGAGGTCGATCTCTAGATTCATGTTGGGGTGGATCGTTTCGGCACCTTGCGCGTTTTGCCTGATCGCTTGAAGCACCGACTTGCCGGCGTTGGACTCGATCAACGCTTTTTCGTCCGGTGACATTTCCCACGCCTTCAGTTCCTTGACATCTGTAGAAATCTCGCCCGACTCGACATCCTTTTTTAATTGAAACCGCTTTACCTTGTTGGTCGCGGTACGCGGAAGCGGCTCGACGCGGATAATATAGTCGCGAACGCGTTGATATTCGGGCAGCTCGCGGCCGATGTTGTCGAGGGCGTGGCGTATCGCTTCTTTCGAATTCGAGATGCCGGCTTGTTTTAGATAGGCAAAATCGGGTACAACTACGGCTGCTAATTTTTCGGCACCTGCCCGAGCATCGCCGCCTTCCTCGATACCGATAATTGCCATTTCCTCGACGAGGGGGCATTTCAAGTAATGAACCTCGAGGTCCTCGGGGTGGACGTTTTTGCCCGACGGGAGCACGATCACATCTTTGCCGCGGCCGACGATATAAAGGAATCCATCCTTGTCGATCCGGCCGAGGTCGCCGGATTTGAACCATCCGTCCTCAGTGAACGCCTCTGCAGTCGCGGTCGGATTCTGGTAGTAACCGTCAAACACCATCGTGCCGCGTATCAGGACTTCGCCGACACCATCTTTGTCAGGCTCCAGGATCTTTATCTCGGCCCCCTTCATCGGTTTTCCGACTGAGCCGACACGGTTATCGTCTTCGGGTGTCGCCGTCGCGGCCCCGCTGGTTTCGGTCAGGCCGTATCCCTGAATGATCGTGAATCCGAGCCGGTGAAAATCCTCCGCGACAGATTCGTCAAAGCGGGAACCGGCCGAGATCGCTATTCTGAGATTACCCCCGAAAGATTCATGCACCTGTCCAAAGAGCTTCGATCCGAGATTTACGTTAAACGTATTTCTCATAAGGCCATTCGCAGCGAGCATCGCGCGGAAGAGCATCTGAACAGGCTTCGACTTGGCGGCCACCGCGTCAAAGATCTTTTTATGAAATATGTACCATAGCCTGGGAACCGTCGTGAGGATCGTCGGTTTGAAGATCTTCATCGACTCGCTCAATTCTGCGGGTGTCAGCTCTTTCAGGTATCCGACCTGCGGGCCGAAAGTCGTGGCGACCCAAAGATTTACGATCTGCAGGTATGCGTGAAAGAGAGGAAGCAGGCTGAGGATGCGTTCTTTATCAGAAAGTTTGAGAATGTCATTGACCCCCGAAAGCTCACCGACTATATTGCCGTGGGTCAGCGGAACGCCCTTTGGGGTGCCGGTTGTGCCGCTCGTGTATATGAGTAAAGCAGTATCCGCACCGGCGGCCTTCGGGATCTCTTTCGCGAAGCTTTCCGGAAAATCGGTCGATGACCAATCCTTAAAATCCTGAAAGCCGTTGGCTGATTTTTCGAGGTTCCAGACGACTGCGGGTATATGACGGCCCAGCTTTTCCTCGATCTGGCCGAACCTTTCGGTCTGGTCCGGTGAGAGGAAAGCGATTTTCGATTCCGAATTTTCCAGGAAATTCGTGATCGTTTCGATCTCACCATGCGGATCGAGCGGAACGCAAACCGCACCATGATAAAGCGTGCCAAGATAAGCAATGGCCCAGGACGGGTGATTTTCGCCGATCAGCGCAACGCGGTCGCCAAACGCCACATTCTCCTGCCCAAGCCGATAGGCCACCGACCGGACCTGCTGCAGCATTTCGGCGAAGGTATAAACCTCGTCGTCGCTTCCTACGATCCGCATCGCGACTTTGTCCGGCCGGGACTCAAATGATTCGATAAGAAGCTGGCAGAAAGATGTTGACATAATGAACCCCGTGATGCCGTTATGGTATTACTCTATCAAATTTTGAGCAAGACCACGGTTTTAGGCTATAAGTGGTATAAAGAGTTCGGCTGTCTGGCGCGGTATAAGAGACCGCGTTGCTCGTCACCTTACGCCAGGATCGGATTCGTTTGGCCTAAACGGCTATTTTTGCTGCTTCAGTTATTTAAAGCCCTTATTAGCCCTTCGCTTTCTTTATTTCCTCGACCAGTACCGGGACCGCGTCAAAGAGATCGCCGACGATGCCGTAGTCGGCTATGTCGAAGATCGGGGCTTCTGGGTCTTTATTAATAGCGACGATCGTGCCCGAATTCTTCATCCCGACGATATGCTGGATCGCGCCGGAGATACCTAGAGCGAGATAGAGCTTGGGAGCGACCGTTTGACCCGACGAACCGATCTGCCGGTCGATGGGCAGCCATTCGGCATCACAGATCGGCCGAGAGGCCGCCATATCGGCGCCCAGTACGTCTGCAAGCTGCTGGGCCAGGGCGATGTTTTCCTGCGATTTGATGCCACGGCCGACGGCGACAATGATCTCTGATTTAGTAAGGTCGACTGTAGCTTTGGCTTCCTGAAACGGTGCCTCCGGCGTCATGCGAATGTCACCGACGTTGACGTCCATCGTCTCAACGGCCGCACGTCCCTTTTCGGCATTTTCACCGCGGAAGGCCCCGCTCTGGAAAGTAACGAAATACGGAGCGTCGCCACCAAGTGAGACATCAGCATCGAGCTTTCCCAAAAAGATGCGACGCGAGAGCACCAGCCGCCCGCCCTCATTCTTGTAGCGAATACAATCACCAACAACCTCACGTCCCAGCCTCGCGGCCACTTTCGGTGCAAAATCCCGCACCTGATAAGTGTGAGACATCACGATGTACTGCGGGTTGAGCGATTTGATAACGTGCTCCCAAGCATCAGAGTAAGCGTCCGGCGTGTATCGGGACAGCTTTTCGTTTTTAGCGACGATCACTTTTTCGAGAGCATAGCCCGCGATCTCCTGAGCAAGAGCACAGTCTTTGTCGCAAGGAATAACGGCAGTCACCGGAAGTCCAAGGTCCTTGCCGATCGATTGCGCAGCAGCGACAGCCTCGAGTGAGACACGATTAAGAACGCAGTCTTTGTGTTCAATAAATACTAAGATCATAAATTTGGTATGCGGTATTCTCGGCCATAGAAAGTGAGACAGGTTTCTTTTTCTTGTCACTCGTCACCTGTCACTCTTAGAGAACTCGCACCTCCGTCCTCAGTTTTTCGACGAGTTCGGCAGCTCCGGCCTTTGTGTCGCCGTTGCCGAGCATCTGGGTCTGCTTGGTTTTCAGCGGCATATAGACCTTCTCGATCTTCGAGGCCGAGGCAAAAGGCTCGATCGACGGCGTTACCTCGCGGATCTCCTTCTTCTTTGCGGCCATGATGCCCTTTAGCGACGCGTAGCGAATTTGTGAGATGCCCGACTGGATAGTCAGCAATGCTGGCAGCTTGTAAGTGAACCATTGATACCAGCCGCTCTCAAGCTCGCGTTTGACCTTTAGAGTTTCGCCGAGGCTTTCGCGGTCCACTTCGATGACGATTGTAGCGTGAGGGATACCGAGCAGCTCGGCAAGGATAACGCCGGTTTGTCCGTGGCTCGCGTCATCAGACTGCAAGCCGGTGAATATAAGGTCGGCATTTTCTTCTTTGACAGCATCGGCAATCGTGCTCGCTATTTGATACGCAGAAAGGCTCTTGGTGTCGTCGACAACCACATGGATCGCACGGTCTGCTCCACGGGCCAGGGCGTCCTTTATGACAGACTTAGCCCCCTGAGGCCCGAGCGTACAGACAATGACCTCGCCATCGCCTTTCGCCTCGCGCGTACGCAGAGCTTCTTCGAGGGCATACCCGTCCGACTCATTGGTCTGCTGGGCCACATCGGCCTCATTGATCCATTTCTCATCGGGAGCGATCC
This sequence comes from Pyrinomonadaceae bacterium, assembly GCA_041751355.1. Lineage (GTDB taxonomy): Bacteria > Acidobacteriota > Blastocatellia > Pyrinomonadales > Pyrinomonadaceae > OLB17. The sequence continues at coordinate 6,199 of JBGSXN010000023.1, read as the reverse complement.
TCAGGACCGCGTCCTTGTTGGCGACTTGTTTCATCAAAACTATTATTTTCATGCGAAAACAAAACTCTAAATATCAGAATATACAACGACACCTTTGGCGCGTGCCCAGTTCTCCGAAAAACCGCAATGCGAGATGGCATTTCGGCTTCCTACTATCTGCCGAACAGTTTCGACGATTAAGACATCTGGCTCAATTTCGTAAATTACCTTCGCGCGAAGTGGATCATTCTTGTAAAAAATCGCTAAATAAATTTTCGCATTTCGTCGTATGCGCTGTAAGGACTGTTCATGTAACTCCACCGGCTCTTTGAACATTCTGTCAAGCTGACCTGAACCCCCCTCAAAGCATGATAAATATTCATACTTGATCAATGGATTCGTAGGATCGCAGGCATCAGCATCCCGTTTTGAGATAATCAGTTTATGGCCCAATACATCAGCCATAACCATCTCTTTCACTAGACCGGGTTGCAAGATGTTTGGAATCCCAACGGACGAAGCTAGTCTTTGAGCTTTTTTTACCAGTTCAATTATCTGGTGGTAAACCTTCTGCATTAAAAGAAAAGCCGTGACGACACTTCGATCTTAGTGTTAGATAATCGCTGTTCTACGACAGTTACGAGATTCGGGTCGCGTTCAAATCCTAAATAATTACGTTTTGCCTTCTCGCAGACTGCTAAAGTTGTTCCGGTGCCAGCAAACGGATCCAGTACCAAATCGCCCTCGTTGGAACTGGCTCGAACTATTCGTTCGATCAGTTTCTCGGGTTTCTGAATCGTGTTTAAGTAGTCCCGATCGATCAATTCTTTCGACTTGTACGTCAGTTGTTTTATATCGCCCCAGACATCACCGGGATTTTTTCCGTTTTCGTTAAATTTCGTTTTTCCATATTGACCGTTCATTACCGAAGGAACATTTTCGCAACGTTTGCGATGCTCGAGTTCCACCAGTTGGGGAACCCGAATATCTTCCAGATTAAAGGTGGCCGCCTTTCCCTTGCTGAAATAACATATGACATCGTAATTATTTGTAAAGCTAAGCCTGCCCTGTGCAAGACGGCTGGGTTGATACCATACGATCCTGGAATTGAGATTTAAATAAGGTCGGTAATCGACAAAATCGATGCAGTCAGGCTTTCCAAAAAGGTAAAACGCTCCTCCAGGCTTTAGTTTAGGAGAAAAACTACGAATTAAAGCAAGGTTATATTCTTGAATTCCTCCGACCTTGTCCCACTCATTCGTGGTCACGCCATAAGGTCCGTCGCACACAATCAAATCAACGGATTCGCCTTCGATATCCATTACCAAGTCGAAGCAATCCCCCTGTAAAATTTTGTTCATATTATTCACAGTCCAGCTCGATTAGCTTTCTTAGGTTTAACATATACATGAGCAACAAACACATTCTAGCAAAATGAACTTTGTTATATTCACAGCTAACGTTCCGAATATCGCTTAAATATCAGGCACGCATTAGTACCGCCAAAGCCAAAGCTGTTGGACAACGCGTGGTCGACTTTAGCATCGCGTGGGGCGTTGGGGATGTAATCCAGGTCACAATCCGGATCGGGGACCTCGTAGTTGATCGTCGGTGGCAGATTCTCTTCAGTGATCGCGAGCACCGAAAAAACCGCTTCGATACCACCCGCCGCCCCGAGGGCATGTCCGGTCATCGATTTTGTCGAACTTACAGCCAGGCCGTTCTTAGCATGATCACCGAACACCTTTTTGATAGCGAGAGTTTCGAACTTGTCGTTATAAGGCGTCGAGGTGCCGTGTGCATTGATGTAGCCGATCTGATCAGGCGAAATTCCGGCGTCGTTTATAGCCCGTGTCATGACACGGATAGCTCCCGAGCCGGTCTCGTCGGGCATCGTTACGTGAAAAGCATCGCCGCTCATACCGTATCCGACGATCTCCGCGTGGATCTTTGCCCCGCGGGCCTTGGCAAATTCAAGCTCTTCGAGAATCATGATCCCCGCACCCTCGCCGATAACGAACCCGTCGCGTTCGAGATCGAATGGCCGCGAAGCATGCTGCGGGTCGCCGTTTCGAGTAGACAAAGCCCGCATGGACGCGAAGCCCGCGACCGACATCGGCGTGATCGCACTCTCGGCACCGCCACAGATCATGGCGTCGGCATCACCGCGTTCGATCAGGCGGAAACTGTCACCGATCGCATGTGCCCCGGCCGAACACGCCGTCGCGGTTGCAGAATTCGGCCCTTTGGCCCCGTGGCGGATCGATACATTCCCGGCAGCCAGATTAACAATTGCCGATACGATAAAGAATGGCGAAACCCGATCGGGCCCGGAATTGAGCAGCTTTTCGTGCTCACGCTCGATGGCCCAGAAATCGCCGATACCCGAGCTGATATAGGTCCCGACCATTTCATCGTTCGATGAGTCGATCACGAGGCCGCTGTGCTTTACCGCTTCGTCAGAGGCCGCTATTGCAAAATGCGAAAATGCCCCCATTCGCCGGGCTTCTTTTTTATCAAGGAAATTCAGAGCATCAAACCCTTTAACCTCGCACGCGAACTTCGCCGAATACCTCTCAGCGTCAAATTTCTTGATAAAATCGGCTCCGCTCTCGCAGTTCATCATCGCGCGCCAAGTTGAGGGAACATCGTTCCCACATGGCGTGACCAGCCCGAGCCCAGTGACTACTACTCGTCTTTTCATAATCTTTCGTCGACCATCCGCGAATCGTCATTCGCGGCCGAACATCTGTTCTGGCAACGAACGACGATCAACGGACCATGATCAACTAAGCAGCCTTATGCTGTTCGACATAAGCGTACGCATCGCGAACGCTCTGGATTTTTTCCGCGTCTTCGTCAGGGATTTCGATATCGAATTCCTCTTCAAAACGCATCACCAATTCGACGAGGTCGAGCGAATCCGCACCCAGATCCTCGATAAAGCGAGCGTTTTCAGTTACTTCTGCTTCGTCGACGCCGAGCTCATCGACGATTATCTGTTTGATCTTATCCTGAACATCTGACATTAATTTTCTCCTGTTTTATGACGTTTCTAAAGTATTTCTCAAACTTTCAGTATTTTCAATGTTAGCGTATTTGGCTTCTTTATCAATCTGGCGGACGAGCCCCGAGAGTACTTTTCCCGGGCCTATCTCGACAAACTTTTCGACACCCGCCGCTCTGAGGTTCTCAACCGTTTCAAGCCACCTGACCGGTGAGGAAACCTGTCGGGTCAATCGGTTCGCTACATCAACTGCATTATCGCTTATCCCGGCGTCAACATTGTGTACTATCGGGAACAAAAAATTCGAATACCGCAATGTTGCCAAATCGCCTGCCAGACGTTCCTGTGCCGGCATCATCAGCGAGCAATGAAACGGCGCCGAGACATTTAGCTTGATCGCCCGCTTTGCTCCCTTTTCCTTCAATATTTCACATGCCCTATCGACAGCCTCGCCATGCCCTGCGATCACTACTTGAGTCCGCGAATTAATATTCGCCGGGCTGCAGACTTGACCCCTGGCGGCCTCAGCACATCCGGCTATCACACTGTCGACGTCCAGGCCCAATATCGCGGCCATTGCACCCACTCCAACTGGAACAGCCTCCTGCATGTACGTCCCGCGGTTTCGGACAGTACGTACTGCGTCCGCAAAATCCAGGACGCCGGCAGCCACGAGGGCCGAATATTCGCCGAGGCTGTGACCGGCGACGTAATCTGGTTCGGGCAGTCCCTCGGCGCTGGCCGCGTAATACGCTGCCACCGAAACCGTCAATATCGCGGGTTGTGTGTTAGCAGTGAGCTGAAGCTCAGCTTCATCCCCCGAAAAACACAGTTCCGACATCGAAAATCCCAAGGCATCGTCCGCGGCTTCAAACACTTCCCGGGCAGCCGTAAAATTGTCAAACAGGTCTTTTCCCATGCCAATAGCCTGTGAGCCCTGACCCGGAAAAAGATAAGCGGTTTTCGCCATATGCAGAAGCCCGCGCGTCAGCAAGGGCGTAACATTCAAGGTTGCTAAATAAACCCTTGCTCAACCTTCTAAAATCGTAAAACAGTCCCGCCCCAGGTGACACCGCCCCCAAACGCAGTAAGCAAAACCAGGCTGCCCTCTTTGATCTTTCCTGACTGAATACATTCATCAATGCCTATCGGTATTGATGCCGAAGACGTATTGCCATGCTCGGCAATATTGGAGTAAACCTTTTCTTCCGGCACACCGAGGCGTGAGGCCACGGCGTCGGTGATCCGCTGATTCGCCTGATGAGGGATAACTAAATCAACATCCTCAACCGTGTAGCCAGCTTTTTCAAGCATTTCTGCCGAGATGTCAGCCATCGACCGAACTGCAACCTTAAAGAGTTCGTTGCCCTTCATCTTAAAGAAATGCATTCCATCGTCGATGGTCTGGTGGGTTGTTCCGAGTTTTGTTCCGCCCCCCGGAGCATACAGTTGCTCTTCGTAGCGGCCGTCGGATCTGATCTTGGTTGCGAGAATTCCTTTGCCTTCTTGAACAGGGCCGACAACGGCCGCACCGGCACCGTCACCAAATATCACGCACGTCCCGCGGTCGGTGTAATCGACATACTTGGTCAGAACTTCCGCTCCGATCACAAGGGCGTAACGGATCTGGCCGGTCCGGATCATCGATTCGACCATCGTCAGGCCATACAAAAAGCCCGAGCATGCAGCAAATATATCCATACCTGCCGCATTAGTTGCACCGATCTGGGCCTGGATCAACGCCCCCGTCGACGGCATGATCTGGTCCGGCGTAGTTGTTGCGCAGATTATCAGTTCGATGTCGGTCGGCTTTAATCCTGCTCTTTCGAGCGCCTGCAACGCGGCCTTTGTGCCAAACTGCGACGTATATTCGTTCGCCGCCGCCTTGTGACGCTGCTTAATGCCCGTTCGCGACGTGATCCATTCATCGTTCGTATCGACCATCTTTTCCAAGTCCGCATTCGTTAGAATACCTTCCGGATAAGCGTGTCCCATCCCGATGATGCCCGCGTTCTGTGATGTCATTGATTAGAATTAGAACTCAAATACTGGATTAATTCAAAAATCTATTCTGCCTCTTTGACCTCGATGATCTGGCGGCCTTTGAACTTACCGGTCTTGGCATCGATGCGGTGCGGAACCTTGGCTTCGCCCGTGTCCTTGTCCAGGTAGAACTGCGGCGTTTTCAGCGCATCGTGGGCTCGACGCTGACGGGTCCGTGCATGTGAATGTCTTCGTTTTGGATTTGGCATTTTTTACCTCAAATTATATCGCCGCAAAAAGACGTTATCGCCTCTTCGCGGCTACTTTAAACCTTTTAGTGCTTCCCAACGCGGGTCTATCTCGTCGTCAGCGCACTTACAATCTATCAAATTTAGGTTGGCACCGCATTTCGGGCACAATCCTCTGCAATCTTCTTTACAGAAATTCTGTATGGGCAACGCGAGCAGAATCTGCTCTCTCGCGACGTCGGCCAAGTCCACCATGCCATCCTCAATGAGGGAGACATCCAGATCGTCGACGCTGACCTCAACGTCTTTATTCGGTTCCTCGTGATCGGCGTCGACAAATGACGTCTCAAACTCGAATTCGAGTTCTCCGGCCACTGGTTCCAAACAACGCGTGCAGTCGCGCGTCATAGACGTGCTGATCCTGCCGGTCAGACTCGTCTTGGTGACCAATTTGCTTATCTCGGCTACCATTTTAACCGGTGCTGTAAGCTCAAGATCTTCACCCGTCAGATCGATTTCTTCGGTCTCGAAGATTCCTTTGATCGTCTTGGGCTCTATCCTAACGCTGCTCAGATCGATGATCATTGTCAATCAGTGCATTCTTCCGCTCAAAAGCATCCGGAAAGCAAAGGGTTAATTATAGCTGTTGTGCCGTCACTGTCAAACAAATGGCAATTTAATCTGTTCATATTTTTACTGCCGAACCTACTGCTTCATCCAGCGAGCCGAACCCTCCGGTCCGTAATAATGATGCCAACCCGATGTTGATATCGCGGGCAAACCCCGGACCGCCATAAACAAAGCCCGTGTAAGCCTGTACCAATGACGCCCCGGCTGCGATTTTTCGAAATGCATCATCTGCGTCAAAAATGCCGCCAACGCCTATGATCGGAAGGGTACCTTTGGAATGACGATAGATCGTCGAAACTACTTCGGTCGAGCGCTGCTGAAGTGGACGGCCGCTTAAGCCCCCGGGTCCGAT
>JBGSXN010000022.1:0-15746 GCA_041751355.1 Pyrinomonadaceae bacterium | reverse complement strand
TTCGTATTTCGACCCGCAAACGAACGAGCGATTCTATCCTTATGTGATCGAACCCGCTATCGGCGTAAATCGCACGCTGCTCGCCGTAATGATGGACGCTTACACCGAGAAGACCAATGAAAAAGGCGAGGTGCGGGTCATACTAAAACTCAAACCCGACCTCGCGCCTATCAAGGTGGCCGTTTTGCCGCTCGCGAAGAATAAACCGGAGATCGTGGAGATGGCCAGGAAGATCAAACGCGAACTTCAGCCCTCGATGCGTGCCGTCTACGACGACACGGGCGGCATCGGCAAGCTCTATGCACGGCAAGATGAGGTAGGCACGCCATTCTGCGTGACGGTCGATCACGAATCGCTCGAGGACAACGCTGTTACCGTCCGCGACCGTGATACGTGGGAGCAGGAAAGGGTCAGCATCGAATCTCTCCAGGGTTTCTTGCAGAGGCGGCTTGGTTGATTATTTGGGCATCTTTGCCCCGTGGTTTTCAACACGGAAAGGGCTGAATGCTGTATGTTACAATTCGAAGGTATGAAAGATCAGCTTTTACAACGTATCACGATAAATCCAGATGTTTGTCATGGGAAGCCTACTATCAGAAATAAACGGTATCCGGTCGAGAACATTCTGGAGTTGATGGCCTCAGGAATGAGTAACGATGAAATACTTGCTGATTACGAAGACCTAGAAAAAGCCGACCTTGATGCATGCCTGTTATTTGCGGCACGTCTCGCGAATGTAGGATCGATCAGTGAATTAGTAAGATGAGATTTGTCGTGGACGCACAGCTGCCGAAATCATTGGCGGCTTTTTTGCGCGAGCAAGGACACGACGCTATTCATACAAGCGAATTGCCGAAGGGAAATGAAACCACCGACATTGAGATAAATCAATTATCTCTGACCGAGAAGCGGATCGTGATCTCAAAAGACGGGGATTTTTTTAACAGTTTTTCAGGCACTAAAGAGCCTCATAAATTACTCTACGTTCGAACCGGAAATATAAGCAACGCCCGGCTTATTGACCTTTTTAGAAAAAATATCCAGACGATCGTAGACGAGTTAGCTGAGAAAGACATCGTGGAAATCGATCAACAGTACTTGATCGCTCTTTACTGACCTTTGGCTTAAGAAAAAAGCAGAAATGCGTTACGCCGCTCGGACCCGTATATTTATGAGGCCTTCACATTATGAAAAAGCTCATTGAGTGCGTTCCGAACTTTAGCGAGGGCCGGGACCTGCATATTATCCGGCAGATCACGGACGAGATCGAAAAGGTCGATGGCGTCAAGCTCCTCGACGTTGACCCAGGTGCGACGACCAATCGCACTGTGGTGACGTTTGTGGGCACGCCGGATGAGGTGGTCGAGGCAGCATTTCAGGCTGTCAAAAAAGCCCGGGAATTGATTGACATGCGTCGGCACACAGGCGACCATCCGCGGTTTGGTGCTACCGATGTCTGTCCCCTGGTGCCGATCTCGGGTGTGACCATGGAAGAAACGGTTGAATATTCCCGAATACTGGGGCAACGCATCGGCTACGAGCTTGGAATTCCGGTTTATCTTTACGAGAACTCAGCTGCATCGGAAATCCGCCGCAATCTTGCCAACTGCCGCGAAGGCGAGTATGAGTGCCTTAAAGACAGGATCTGCTCGACCGAATGGAAACCCGATTTCGGCTACTGTGAATTTAACGAAAGCGTCGCACGATCAGGTGCCACGGCTGTCGGAGCCAGAGATTTCCTGATCGCGGTCAATTTTAACCTGAATACCACATCGACCCGCCGGGCAAACGCGATCGCATTTGACGTTCGTGAAAAAGGAAGGTTAAAGCGGGAAGGCAATCCGATAACCGGCAGGATAGTAACCGACGAGAACGATGAGCCAATCATGCTGCCCGGAACGCTCAAAGGTACAAAGGCGATCGGCTGGTTTATCGAGGAATACGGCATCGCCCAGGTTTCGATGAATATCACTAATCTGTCTGAAACGCCGCTTCATGTAGCATTTGACGAGGTTAGTGAAAAGGCGCAGAAACGCGGTATTCGTGTCACGGGGCTCGAGATCGTGGGGCTTGTGCCTAAGAAAACGATGATCGACGCGGGTAAATACTACCTAACAAAACAACGACGTTCGCACGGCATTTCCGAGGCCGAGATCATAAAGATCGCGATCAGATCGATGGGGCTCGACGATCTAAAACCCTTCGATCCAGCGGAAAAGATCATAGAGTACGTTCTCGAAGCAGAAGAAAAAACGAGCCTTCTGATAGATATGTCGTGCCGTGAATTTGCGGACGAGACCGCGTCCGAATCGCCGGCGCCGGGAGGAGGTTCGATCGCAGCTTTTATGGGAGCCTTGGCGGCCGCACTCGCGGCGATGGTTGCCAACCTGTCATCGCACAAGGCCGGATGGGACGACCGCTGGGAGGAATTCTCTAATTGGGCGGTAAAAGCTCAGCAGATCAAGCAGGACCTATTGCACCTCGTCGATGACGACACCAATGCGTTTAACCGGGTGATGAGTGCTTTCGGCATGCCAAAGACGACCGACGAAGAGAAAGCTGCACGGACCGCGGCTATTGAAGAGGCGACGAAATACGCGACCGAGGTCCCGTTCCGCACAATGGAACGAACTTTCGATGCTTTTGAAATTATAAAAGCGATGGCAGAACAGGGTAATCCTAGTTCGGTTTCCGACGCCGGCGTAGGCGCCCTCTGTGCTCGTTCAGCGGTGATGGGAGCGTATCTGAACGTGAAGACCAATGCCGCCGGTTTAGAGGACCGTTCATTCGCAGAGAGTCTGCTCGCCCGCGGTGCAGAGATCGAGCAAAAATCGATAAAACTGGAAGCCCAGATCATAACGCTCGTCAATGACAAGATCCATCAAGTCTGATCCAAAACTTCCGGCAATAGTCACGAGTCTTGCGGCCTCAGTTTCTGAGCAGGGCGGCCGAGCGATGCTTAATGGCGGGTGTGTTCGCGACCAGCTTATGGGTGTCGAGCCCCACGACTGGGACGTCGAGGTATACGGCATCGAGCCTGAAAAACTGCGCGAAATCGTCGGCCGGTTTGGCGAAATCAATGCGGTCGGCGGGGCATTTACGGTTTACAAGATCGGGAACGATCTGGATGTTTCGCTCCCGCGGCGTGAACGAAAGTCGGGACGCGGGCATCGGGGGTTCACGGTCGAGGGCGATCCGTATATGTCGTTTGAGGAAGCATGCCGGCGCCGTGATTTCACCGTCAACGCGATCCTGCAGGAAGTCATGACCGGCAAGATCGTTGATCCGTATGACGGACGAGGTGATATCCATCGGAAGGTGCTGAAGATGGTCGCGGCTGAAACCTTTGTCGAAGATTCGCTAAGGGTTTTGCGAGCGGCCCAACTCGCGGCAAGACTCGAATTCGATATTGAGGTGGACACGGCCGAAGTATGCCGTTCGGTCGATGTCACGGACCTGCCGAGCGAACGGATCTGGGGCGAGATGGAGAAGATGCTTTTACAGGCATTTAGGCCGTCGATCGGACTCAAGTGGCTGTACGATCTGGGCGTCGTCGACCAACTGTTTCCAGAACTTAAATCTCTCGTCGGCGTTCCGCAGGAACCCGACTGGCATCCCGAGGGCGACGTTGATATTCACACCCTGATGGTTGTCGACGAGGCGAGGAAACTCATTGACGAACTCGACTATCCGCGAAAGGTCACGGTAATGCTGGGCGCACTGTGCCACGATCTCGGCAAGCCGCCGACGACGGAATACGTCGATGGGCGAATACGATCTCGCGGGCACGATGAGGCCGGAGTTGAACCGACACTGACGCTCCTCGACACGCTGGGCATACACACGCTGCACGGTTTCGACGTCCGGAACCAGATTGTGCAGCTGGTTCGATATCATTTGAAGCCCGGCGAATATTACAAATCAAAGAATCCGGTCGGCGACGGGGCGTTTCGCCGGCTGGCGCGCAAGGTTGAGCCGGATCTGCTCTATCGGGTTGCAAAGGCTGACAGCCTTGGCCGCAATCCTGATTGGCTGCCAAAGGAAAAATGGTTCGGTTCAGAAGCCCAGGAGTGGTTCATCGGGAAGGTACGGGATTTGGAGATCGAACGAAAGCCGCCGGAGCCGATCCTAAAGGGCCGCCATTTGATCGAGCTGGGCTTGGAGCCCTCGCCCGACTTTAAAAAGATCCTCGACGCAGTTTACGAGTTGCAGCTTGACGGGATCGTAAGGGACCTCGATGAGGCTGTCGAGCAAGCTCGTGCAATGATTGGGATGACAAAAGTGGAGCCTTAGTAGTTTTGCTTATGCCGATCGCATAGGGCGCCTCTGCATAGGGCGCCTCTTTAAAGCAACCCAACCGCCAAACATTGCAAAGAAAAAAGCGAATAGCCCGTAGCCGACAGTACTCAGGAAAAGCGTAAATTTGCCGATGGTCAAAGCGTAAAGGACCGACGTCACCAAAATAATATAAAGCTGTACTATGGCTGCGCTTGTGAAAAATACGGAAAGTTCATTTTTCATATCACGGAGAGAAAGGACCAGGGCTAGCAACATCGCCGAAAACGGAACCAGATACTTGGCATAGGGCAGAACGTCCTCGAACATACTAACCTTCGATGCCTGCACGAAAAGCGGGCTAAATCCGGCGGGATCATAAATCCAAAAGGGCACGGTGACCAGAAGGAAAGTTACTGCCGTTAAGGCACAGTATTTGGCAGCTATCTTCCATCCCGCGAGCTGAGTTAACAGAGCAAATAGTATAGGAGTGATAAATAGAAAATTCGATCTCGATGAGAGCCCAATACCCAGGAAAATGGCCGGCAAGGCTCGCTTCCAAACTGGTGCTTCGTGATCCGACAGCTCGGTGATCATGAACCACATTCCTATCAGAACATAGATAGTATTCGCGATATGGTCCGATCCGGTGAGCAGCGATTGATAAAAGCTGGGTGCTATCAATAGTATCGTCCAAAGCATCGCAAGCGTGAGAGCGATGCTTCCAAGCTGGCGTCGAGCGACAAGAAACAAAACCCCTAGCCAGAAAATATTCTGATAGGGCAGCAGATCCAATAAAACAAAAGGGACGGCCAAAATGATCGCCCCAGGGAGGGGGGTTAACCAGCCGCCCAGATACGTTTGCTTGTAATACGGATAATTGCCGCTGAGCAGCTCTCCAGCACCTATTATCAATGCATCATCTATATCGCTGCCGCCCCCGAGCCTGCCAGAGTTTGCGATCTGATATCCAACTGCAGTAATCACTGTAAGGAAAGCAAATGTGAGAACTGTCAGGACCAACGCAGTTCGTTCCGTCACCCGATTGAGGAATGCCGGCAACAAAAAGCGATAACCTAACAACAGGAAAACAGTACCGAATATGAAGAAAGCAACGAGCCCGGCTGGCCCACCGTATTTCAACACACTGTCAAATGAAGGGACCAGTACAAGTATCCCGAATCCGAAAACCCTTAAATAGGACATTGGAGCTATTTGCTCGTTCATCGAATGCTGAAGTCAAAACCGGGAATCTGATCGCTCAAATTCCCGGTAATATTCATAAATGTTAGCTAATTATCATTTCCCTTCAAGAAATGCCTTCAAGCGGCGTGACCTTGATGGGTGACGCAGCTTTCTCAGGGCTTTGGCCTCGATCTGACGGATACGTTCGCGGGTTACGGCAAAATGCTGGCCGACCTCTTCGAGGGTGTGTTCGGAACCGGTGTTGCCGAGGCCAAAACGCATCTTAATAACCTTTTCCTCACGAGGAGTGAGTGTCGCGAGAACCTCGTCCGTGATCTCGCGAAGGTTCGAGAAAGTCACCGATTCTGCCGGGTTCAATATCGACTTGTCCTCGATAAAATCGCCGAGATGCGAATCTTCCTCTTCGCCGATCGGCGTTTCGAGCGAGATGGGTTCCTGAGCGATCTTGAGGACCTTTCGGACCTTTGAGACCGGGATGTCCATTCGCTTTGCGATCTCTTCGCTCGACGGTTCGCGGCCGAGTTCCTGCACCAGCAAACGCGAAGTGCGGATCAGCTTGTTGATCGTCTCGATCATGTGGACCGGAATGCGGATCGTGCGTGCCTGGTCGGCAATGGCACGGGTGATCGCCTGCCGGATCCACCACGTTGCATAGGTCGAGAATTTATACCCGCGGCGCCATTCAAATTTATCAACCGCTTTCATCAGGCCAATATTGCCTTCCTGAATAAGGTCGAGAAACTGCAACCCGCGGTTAGTGTATTTCTTCGCGATCGAAACGACGAGGCGAAGATTAGCCTCGACCAGTTCACGTTTGGCTTTATTCGTTTCCTGTTCGCCGACGAATATGGTTTGGTACGAGCGTTTGATCTCGACTGCCTGCAGATGATAACGCTCTTCGATCTCGGCGATCGCGGCCTTTGCCTCGGCGATCTTTGCATTCAACTCGCGCTTTTCCGCCGCGGGCGGTTTCTTTTCGAGCTTATCCTTTGCCCGGCTGATCAAACGCTCAGACTTACGGATGTCCTCGACGATCTTTCGGATCGCAGCGATCAAAACCTGACGTGTACGCTCGGTGATATTGAGGTTCTTGATCTCCTGAGCAATATCCAGTCTAAGGCGGGCCGTCTTTCTGCGTAGGGTTAGCAGCTTTTTGGTCTTTTTGCCGGCGGCCTTTTCCTGTTCGGCGATCAGGGCGATCCATGCCTTGAGAACAGGCTGATAATTCTGACGGATGCTGTCGATACCTTCGAGCGTCCAGCGAAGATATTCTTCGGCCTTGTCTTCCTCGACCGAGATCTCGGCCTGTTCAGAGAAGATAACGGTTTCGCGAATGCTCGCTTTTCCGGCCGCAAGGTCGTCACCGATCTTCAGCAGCCGCTCGACCGCGATCGGCGAGCGAGAGATCGCCTTGTGTGTTTTGATCTGGCCACGCTCAATCCGTTTGGCGATCGTGACCTCGCCTTCACGGTTCAGCAGGGGAACGATGCCCATTTCGCGCAGGTATAGTCGTACAGGATCGTTCGATTTGTCGAGCACGCCAGCCGAAAGATCGAGATCGAGATCGTCCTCGTCGGCGGCGGGTTCTTCCTCAGCATCATCGAGAGCGAGGTTTGAGGCACGTTCGAGTAACTGAGCATCGGTTTCGGCGACTGAGATGTTCGCTCCCTCGAGGCGCTCAAGGACATCTTCGATGTCGTCGGCCGACATCATATTTTCAGGCAGCTCACGGTGGAGCTGATCAAGGCTTAACCCTTTTTTCCGCCGGCCGAGTGCCATCAGGCGGTCCATAAGGTCTTCTTTTTCGTCGTAATCGGGCATATATGATAAAGGTTTTTGATTAGATCGTAGGGTAATTCGTTGTTCCCAAAATATGAAATGTAACGCCCTGTCTGCCGGAAATCTCTAATATCCGGAGGGGCGGGTTCAAACCGAAAAGTATATCATAGTTCGACGCCCGGCCGCTGCAGTTGGCGGCGTATTTTTTCAAGTTCGAGCTGCTCAAATGTGAGTTGATTAAACAGTTCCTTATCGCCCGCCTGCTCAGCCATCGAGGCCTCGCGGCTTACGTGCGAAATACGTTCCACTATCGCCATAGTCCTCAACGAAAATACGCAGTTCTCGGCCTGAATCAACACATCGTCGATGGCATCGTCTGCCTGGCGGCGGGGGTTGCCCTTCAGCAGCTCATGGGCGAAGTCGACCGACGCCTCATCATCCCCAATGTGGTCCATTAGGGTTTCCGGCGAGATCTCGCGACCCTCATCTTTGAGGGCGAGAAATGCCAAAAAAAGTTCGCCGGTTGCTAGGTTCTCGTAATCGCTCGGCTCGAGCTGGGGCAGTATGACGTCTCTCAGTGGAGCGTCGAAGATCAGCAATTCAAGCAGGCGGCGTTCGGCAAGCGTGATCTTTGCTCTGGCCGCACGCGATACGCGTTGGGTTATGTACTGCGGGTCGGCTCTGCCGGGCGTTTTAAGAGTCGTCCATAATTCCCGTCTCAACCCGGCGTCCTCGACGTGGAAAAACGTCATTGCCTGATCGAAGCTCTCGCGCCGCTGGATATTATTTGTGATCGCCGAGATTATAGGCAAGAAATCCTCAATCGCCTCGGCTTTTTGCCTTGCATTGTGAAGATTCCGGTCTTTGACCGCTGCGTCGAGTGCAAACCGAAGAAACGGGGCCGCCTTGCCGCGTGCGTCGTTGTAGGCATCGACTCCGTTCTCACGGATAAAATCGTCAGGGTCTTTGCCGTCGGGCAGCACGAGCACCTTGATGTCGAAATCCTGCGGCAGCAGATGTTCGATCGCACGCCGGGCCGCTTTGATCCCGGCTGAATCGCCGTCGTAGTTAATGACCACCTTTTTAGCGAATCGGCTCAGAAGCTTGGACTGCTCAGGCGTAAACGCCGTGCCGAGGCTCGCGGCCACATTGGTGATGCCAAACTCGTAAAGCGCTATCAGGTCGAGATAACCCTCGACGATGATAGCGAATGTTTTTTGCCGAATGTCGCTCTTAGCTTGGAACAGGCCATAAAGATGCTGGCCTTTAATATAGGCAGGTGTTTCGGGTGAATTGAGATATTTTGGCTCGTCTGAGCCCATCGCCCTGGCCCCAAAGGCGATTGACTTGCCGTTTACGTCCAGCACCGGGAACATTATTCGCCCGCGAAAGCGGTCAAAGACCCGTTCCTTTTCCTCGTTAACCGAAACTAGACCCGATTGCTCGATCAGTTTATCGTCCGCACCTTTTTTCTTGAGCAGGTTGAGCAGTGCATCCCATTTATCGGGCGAAAAGCCGATGTGGAATGCTTTCTGAACCTCTTCGGATATGCCCCGAGACGCGAGATACTCGCGAGCGGCTCGAGCTTTGGTGTTCTTTTTCTGTAGTTCCGCTTCCCAGAATTCCAGTGCGATCTGGTTTAGATCGATGATCTGGTCAGCTATCTTTTTTGTTTCCTCACGCCGCTTTTTGTTGCGTTCGTACGTTGCATCGTCCTCAGGCTCGGGCAGCAACACCCCCGAGATCTCGGCCACGCGTTTTACAGCCTCGGGAAAATTGAGCCCCTCTATATCCATCAGGAAATTAAACGCAGTGCCGCCCTTGCCGCAGCCGAAGCATTTGTAAAAACCCTTAGAAGGATTGACCGAGAACGAAGGCGTTTTTTCCTGATGAAACGGACAGCACGCCATCCAGTTCGCCCCTTTCTTCTTCAGGTCCTGAGCGTACGGCTGTATTATCCGCACCAGATCAGCACGGTTTTTCAGGTCATCGATGAAGTATTGAGGAAAGAGCATCAAAAGTCGTTGATCGGCGGTTTGCTAGAATCAGGACGTGGCGGCCTTTGACCGCGTGGAATGAGCCATAATTCAATCTCTGGTTCTTTTCGAGTCCCTCCATTTATCGCCCGAATCCTTTTTCTCGGCACTTTAAAATTTCCTACAAGATCGTTGAGAGCAAATGAGGCTAGCCTTACCCCGCGAGAGCGGTTTTCAGGTGAAGTATAAACAATCAAGAAGGCGTCAAGATGAGGGTTTTCCCGGACAATTTTAGCGAAGAGGGCACGATTGGGAGGAAAATCACAACCTAGATCATAAAACCCATCGCTATATATATCTAGCGATCCTGCCCAGCGGTTAAATCCTACCCACGCGCGGTCAAAAAGAATAGATTCGGAATAGGAAGCAGCACCGTATGGCTTGTAAACCAGTTCTTTCGCTCCGGCCGGTACGATCCAAAACTGGATCATCTGTTCTTCCCTAGTTTCGCCTTCAAGCAATCTCAATCGCGATGAATCGAAGCCGCGCATCGCTGGGTAACGCGTGGAAATATACCTAGAGAGTAGCTGGTTTCTTCCGTGAGTATCATTCCTTCCATGAAAAATCACGACCCCTTTCGCTGTTGGGTTGGTATTGAGTTGAACCATAAAATTATCCATTCTTGCCATGAGGTCTTCGCTGCACACTTCGCCAACCTCATCTACCAAAAGTGGCTTCGGTGGTTCCTGTCCATTCCCAATAGAAATAAACACAAGAAGAACCGCTAAGACTAAGCGAATGCCTCGCAACAGAACGGCACGGTTTTTCAGGTCATCGATGAAAAATTGGGATAGCAGCATAAAATAGCGTCCGCGAAGCGGATATTGTGTTTCTAGCCCAGCGATTTATCGCTGGGAACAGATGAAAAAGATTTCGAAGTCCCGACAGGGACGAATGAGAAAATGCAATCGTCCCTATGAGACTCGAATCTCTTTCGCGAATAGGACCCACCGATCAATCGGTGGGCTATGAACGTTGCGTCCGTTTCACGGACCGAATACTCTATCCTTTTACGGACGGAATACTCTAACGTTTCCCGGAAGGGATTCTCTCGAAATTTAATCAAATACATATCGGTCATCATAATCGATACCGTGGGTATCGAGAAAGGAAATGAACTCCGACTTGAAATCACGTTTCGTATGATGCTCGCGTTGTTTATTTAGGTAGGCAATAACCTGTTCTTTGTTGCCAATTGACACAGAAAACGCGCCGTATCCTTCCTGCCATTCAAACTCACGATGTTCCGGAAACGTGTCGTGGATCCATTTTGACGATCCGCCTTTGATCAATTGCATCGCCTTCGAAATGCTCATTGTCTTAGGGAGCAAGATCAACAAATGTACGTGGTCCTCAACACCGCCCGCCGCGATCAATATAATACCGTTTGCCCGGGCGATGCCCCCGATGTATGGAAATAGGCGTTCGAGCAAGGCCTCAGTGATGATGGGACGACGTTCTTTGGTGCTGAAGACGCAATGGATCAATTGAGAGGTGTAGGAATGTGGCATTTAGTTGTTCACAGTCGTCCCTACGGGACTTCATTTTTGTTAACGGCATTCCCACCGATAAATCGGTGGGCTATCAACATACAGTCCGCTTCGCGGACGGACGGTTTTTCGGCGATTCGTGCCATTTGAATGTTTGAAAAAGTGTATGAAAGTAACCCATCATTGCTTCAACTCCGCTATCGTTGCTCCGTTCCCGCCTTGCGATGACGGGGCGAATTCGAACTTTTCTATCAGATCGCTGTTCTTTAGGAAATGATGCACATAGTTTTTAAGAGCGCCGGTGCCGAAGCCGTGGATGATGCGGACGCGGGGGACTGAGGCCATGTAGGCTTCGTCGAGGAAGCGGTCGAGCTCGTATTCGGCGTCGGCGGTGGTGTGGCCGATGAGGTTTAGCTCGGCGTCGACGTCGGGGGCGTCGATCGGGCGGGAGATGCCCGAATGTTTGCTAGCGCCCTTACTTACGTGCGGGCTACTGACACTTGGCTCGGCGTCGGCGATTCGTAGGTCGGCGATCTTTTCGCGGAGGCGCATGCCGCCGACGAGGACCTCAGCTACGGTTTTGTCCAGTTTTTCGATGGTGCCGATGTTGCCGAATGAGGTGATTACTTTGGAACCGACCGCGAGGTTTGACTCGTTGGAGGGCACACTCCCTACCGGTCGTGTTCCTCCCTCTGATGCCGTCGCGAAGGCTTTGGACCTTGGACCTTGGACCTTGGACAGCACAGCCCGGTTTAGCTCGGCTTTGCGGGATAGGCGTTCTTTTTCTAGTTTGTACTTGAGGGCTTTGTCCTCGATGGTTTTCATGAAGGCCTTTGACTGGCGGTCGAATTCGTCGACGGCGTTTGCGAGCTCGCTCTCGAATTCCTTTTGACGGGCCTTTTCCTTCTTCACGCCCTCGATCTCGAGACCGGCGTATTTCATCGCTACTGCTTCGCGTTCTTCTTCAAGCGCGATGCGCAGGTCTTCGGCAACACGCGTCTCAGTCTGGAGCTTTAGCAGGTAGTTCTCGGCTTCCTGTGCTGAAACATCGAGGTTTTCGCGAGCTTTGCCGATCACGTCGGACGGAATGCCGAAACGGCTGGCGATCTCGATTCCCGACGAAGCACCGGCGAGGCCCAGAAGCAGTCGATATGTCGGCTGCAAAGTCTTCAAATCAAATTCTACCGAGGCGTTGACGATGCTTTCGTCATTGGCGGCGTACATTTTGAGCCCGCGGTAATGGGTCGAGGCGATCACCTGGGCACCGCAGTTTCGACGAAAATGATCGACGATTGCTACGCCGAGGGCCGAGCCTTCCTCGGGATCGGTACCGGTGCCCGCTTCGTCGAGCAAGACGAGCGAGGGCGAAACGCATTCGTCGATCATCGACGCGATGTTCGACATATGCGACGAAAATGTCGAGAGATTTGCCGAGAGCGATTGGTGGTCGCCGATATCGGCGAGGACCGAGCGGTAAAAGGGGATCCGGGCCTCTGCCGCCGGGACGGGCAATCCTGATATAGCCATCAAACTCAATAGTCCAGCAGTTTTAAGCACTACCGTCTTACCGCCTGCGTTGGCGCCCGAGATGATCATGACCGAGCGGTCGCGGGTGAGGGTGAAGCTGGAGGGAACTATTTCGTTCGTTGTCCGTTGATCGTTGTTGGTTGGAAAAGGCACACTCCCTACCGGTCGTGTTTCCGCCTTTTTTGATCCGCGTTGATCTGCATTAATCTGCGGCTGAAACTGCTTTAACGACTCTTCCAGCAAGGGATGTCGGGCTTCGACGAGGTCGAGGGTTTCATCGTCGGTGATCTCGGGTACGACTGCATTGAATTTGCGAGCAAATTCTACTTTTGCTTTGATAAAGTCGAGCTCGGCGACGGCCTCGACGGCGGCCCCGACGGCGGGGAGCTGCTCGCGGAGCTTTTCGGTCAGGGCAAAGAGGATGCGGGCGACCTCGCGTTCCTCGTGGCCTTTTAGGTTCTGCAGCTCGTTATTTGCCTCGATAGCCCCGAGTGGTTCGACAAAAACCGTGTTGCCGCTCGATGAGAAGCCGTGGGCCACACCAGTAACCTTTCCTTGGAAATCGGTCTTTACAGGGATAACGAAGCGGTCGTTGCGAACTGTTACGATCTCGTCCTGGATGGCGGTGCCGGCTGCGCGCATCGCGGCCTCGAGCGAGCGGGTCAGCCGCTGGCGCTGGGCGTTGATCTCGCGGCGTATTTTGGCGAGTTCAGGCGACGCGCTGTCATCGATCTCACCGCCGGGCAAAAGCTTTTTGGTGACCTCGTTTATCGCTGCGAGTAGGGTAGGCGGAATATGCTCGACGATCTGCCAGAGAGTAGGAGCCTCCTCTTTTTCGGGCTGGATAGCCGAGCGTGCAAATAGTGCCTGGCTGCAAACGCGCGATAGATCGAGCATCAGGTTTGGCTCGAGAGTGGCATTTTGAATGCGGAGTATCGCTACGGCGTCTGTTGGGTCCTGCATACCGCTGAAGGACCACGAGACCTGTCGATCCTCGTTGAGGTAGATAGTCTCGCGGATCGCGGAGAGTGCCGCGTCGAGATCGCGTCGGGAAACGAATGGCCGCAGCTCCGCAAACCGGTCGACGCCCATCACGGTCTGGGCATGGCTCGAAGCCAGTTCGAGCAGCCGTTCGAATTCTAATGTCTCGAGTGAAAAACCCATCAGGAACTATTTTTTGTCCCAGCGCGGGAAAAGATCAAAAAGCCCTAAGGCCAACTTATAGATGTTGCAATTCAGGAATTGCAATGATTTATTCGGTAATCTCGACGCCTTTCCAAAAGGCGACATAACCCTCGATCTCTTTCGCGTCGTCTTTAGCTTCAGGGTAATACCAGGCCGCATCGCCATTCGTTTCGCCGTCGACGACAATATCGTAATAGCTGGCGGTGCCCTTCCATCCACAAACCGTGTGTTTCTCGGTCGGCTGAAAAAATTCCGTCTTGATTGAATCGGGCGGGAAATAGTGATTTCCTTCGACTACTACTGTTTCGTCACTTTCTGCTAAGATTTTTCCATTCCATGTAGCTTTCATAATATTATGTTCGTTTTTCGCCCTTACTCACGTGCGGGCTTCTGCATCAGTCCAAAAATCTCTCGCGCACCTCTGGGGTCGGGACCATGCATACGTCCTTTTTGCCGAACAGCCGATAGCGATTCTTAGCAAACGTTTTATACGCCCAATCCCGGACTGGTTTGGGAAGTAATATTAGACTGTACGCAAGCTGCCAGATACCGCCCATGCTTTTTGCGATCCGTAGGCCGCCGGTCGAATGGGTGTAGGCTTTGCCGTCCTCGATCAGCACCAGCGAATCTGTTTCCGCACTAATGTCATGCTCTGATCGCAGCCGCTCGCCCGCCTCGGACTGCAGCGGTGCAAACTTAAACCGCCCTGCACGATCGTGCTTGATAATAAAATTGA
This sequence comes from Pyrinomonadaceae bacterium, assembly GCA_041751355.1. Taxonomy (GTDB): domain Bacteria; phylum Acidobacteriota; class Blastocatellia; order Pyrinomonadales; family Pyrinomonadaceae; genus OLB17. Next base: position 1,512 of record JBGSXN010000022.1, on the reverse strand, counting down.
CGGCACCGTTGCAAAAGTTGCAGACGCCGTCGAAAAGCACGATCGAGCTCATAATAAAATTCTACAGCAATATTCGGATAGATTTGAGTTATCTTTGCGAATAAACTGAGAAGCATGGATACGGAGATCTTTTGGCGGGCTGTAAGGGATAACGACGCTCGTTTTGACGGAGCGTTTTTCCTGGGCGTAAAAACGACGGGTATATATTGCCGCCCATCCTGCCGGGCACGCACGCCTAAGCGGGAGAATGTGGAATTTTTCGCCTCGTGGGCAGCGGCCGAGCAGTTTGGATTACGGGCGTGCCTCAGATGCAAGCCCAGGGATATCAAATTTGTCGATCCGCAGATCGAAAAGATCATTAAGGCATGCGGCCTGATCGAATCAAATGAACTGTATTCACTAGAGGAGCTGGCGGTCGAGACCGGGCTTAGCCCATATCACCTGCAGCGGAGTTTTAAGGCAGTGGTCGGCGTGAGCCCGAGGAAATACGGAGAGGTGAAACGAATGGAGAAATTCAAAAGCGAGCTTCGAAGTGGAAGCGATGTAACAACAGCAATGTATGATGCAGGATTCGGGTCGAGCCGCGGATTGTATGAGAATGCGATCGATAATATGGGAATGACGCCCGCGACTTATAAAAAGGGCGGAGCCGGAATGCAGATCAGCTATACGATCGCCGATTGCGAGCTGGGAAAACTGATGGTGGCCAGGACAAAACGAGGGATATGCAGTGTTGCATTCGGCGATTCGAATGACGAACTCGCTGAGGGTCTCGCGGCTGAATTTCCAAATGCCGAGATGTCGGCCGATGACCGCGATCTCAATACGACGGTCGACGCAATAATTTCATATCTCGCCGGTAAACACAGGCGTCTTATGCTGCCGCTGGATCTTCGGGCGACCGCTTTCCAACTGCAAGTGTGGGAACTGCTTCGCAAGATCCCCTATGGCGAAACCAGGTCATACAGCGACATCGCCGAATCACTTGGCGACAAGAAAAAGGTCAGGGCCGTTGCCCGAGCGTGTGCGACAAACCCAGTCGCACTGGTGATCCCATGTCACCGGGTGGTTGCAAGCAGCGGTAAACTGAGCGGCTACCGATGGGGTGTGGATAGGAAGCAATCGCTGCTCAACCGCGAGCGCGATGTAAAGTAATCAGGCTTATTAATCCTAAAACTTGCTCAAGTTTCCGTAACGAATGCCGCCCGGCGTTGCGTGACGGAAATTTTTTATATATTCTCTCGTAAAAGTAATTTCTCTAAAGTTTCCGGTTAGTCCTTTCAGCAAAAGTTATGATATCAAAGCTATATTTGCTTTCGTTTGCAGCTATTTGTTTGCTCTTTAGCACGGCTGCAGAAGCACAGAGTTACGCGATCACGAATGCGAGGATCGTCACTGTTTCGGGCCCAACGATCGAAAAGGGAACGGTCATTGTAAGAAACGGCCTGATCGAGGCCGTCGGAGCGAACCTTAAGGCACCGGCCGATGCTGAGGTTTTCGACGCTTCGGGCC
>JBGSXN010000021.1:0-9485 GCA_041751355.1 Pyrinomonadaceae bacterium | reverse complement strand
GTCGCGATCTATGAAGTTAACAGAAATGACCTGATGCAGTTTGGTAATCAGATCGGATCCAGGAATCAGTTGACGAATTTCGGCGGTTCGCAGCCCGGAGCGGTTCTTTTCGGAAATAATCCCATTCTGAACGCTATTACCGGCACTGGTGCCGCAACCTCCGTGCCGACGGCGATCGCGACCGGAATACTTCTGCCGACTATGAACTTTCAGGCTTTTCAGAGCAAGAATAATACAAAGCTGTTGGCCTCGACCCAGATACACGCATTCAATAATGAGGACTCTTCAGCCCGGATAGGCCAGAGGGTCCCGGTTCAATCGGCGCAATTCTTAGGCGTTGGAGCAGGCACGCCGAATAACAATCAGTTTGGGCAGACGGCGAACGTGATCAACTATGAGCAGGTCGGCCTTACATTGAAGTTCAAGCCTCTCGTCTTTCCGAACCAGGATGTACAGGTGGCGATGGAGATCGAGTCCAAGGATGTTGCAGGCGGAACGACGGAAAATCCGATCTTTACCGAGCGGACCATCAAAGGGACGGCCCGCATCCAGAACAATAAGACGCTTCTTTTAGCAAGTGTTGCTCAGGATATCGAATCAAAGGGACGTGCCGGGTTGCCCCTCTTGGGCTTGATCCCTATCATCGGCCGATTGTTTACTGCCCCGACGCGTGACAACAGGCAGGTCGATATTGTGATCGCGGTTACTCCGCGTGTTATTCGAGCTCCGAACATTTTGCCTGAGGACGAAGTTGAGCGTTCAACCGGAAGTCTTGCGGTACCGACAAACAGTTCGCTGGAAGCGATGTTGATCGAAGAAGAGCGTCAGGAGTTGTTGGCCGCCGCACGTCGGATCCAGAATCAGGTCCCGGCCAATAATGCCAACGTTCAGCTTCCGGACAGGCAGTTGGAAACCCCCGAATACGTTAAAACAGCAACATCGTCGGTGGCACCGCAAAATGTGCCGGTAACGAACACTACGACCACCGTCGCGAGCGAACCAACCGCTGTAAATACGATACAAACAAGCGGACCGGCGCTGAAACCGATAGACAGCAGTGTCAGAACGCTGCAGTTGAACCAAACGGCTGATACGTCATCGGCTGTGAACGTCTCAAACGATGTTCCGGTAACGGAAAACCTGGCGACGGAGAATCCAATTACCGCTCCGACAATGGGTCTCAGGTTCGGATCTCAGATCACAGAAATGAAAATCGGCGACAAGATGCGTATTCCTGTCCAGATCGAGGGTGACGGCTCTTTCTCGTCGGCCGTGGTCGGTTTGAAGTTTGACCCTGCAAAAGTAGCGGTTCGCACCGTCAGCTATGGTGACGTATTCGGACCAACATTCACCAATTCGGCGGCAACACCATTCCTTAACCAGAATGGAAAAATGTATGTATCGCTGATAGCCAGAGATGGCAAGGAAATGCAGGCGGCCGGGATCCTTGCATTTATTGAGATCGAGGCATTGGTCGAAGGGCGTCCAGAGATCGGATTCGATCGTGATGTTCTGAATTTCCTTACGGTCGACGGCAAGAATTTTGCCATTAAGCATCAGGAGTAATAGTGAAGATCGCATTGATCTCAAAACGCATCAACTCAGGCGGATACAGCATGCTGGAACTGGTGCTGACCCTCGGGGTGCTGGCTATTCTGGTGATGGGTACGATACCCATGGCCCAGAACGGCGTAAAGCGTCAAAAGGAAATGAAACTGCGCGAGACCTTGCGTGATATTCGTTCAGCAATTGATGCGTTTAAGCGGGACACGTTCGGAGCCTGTCCGCAGGGTGCGATCAGGTCGACCAACCCGACGCTGCCCAACCCCGGCGCCAGTGCTCCGACAGATCCGCGAAGCCGGGTCGTTATCGACGACTGCACGATCTTTGATACAGAAAATATTGACCGGTATCCGCCCTCGCTCGACCTGCTTGTCAGTGGAGTTCGGGTAAGGGCAAGAGGGATGAATTTGGTCGGCGGGAGCGGATTGCGCGACGGCTCGCCCCAGGCTACTGAGTTGATGGAGGAGAAAGAGATCATAAAGGTCTATCTGCGCGAAATGCCGATCGACCCGATGACGGGAAAGTCCGATTGGAATATTAGATCTTCGTATCAAACCGCGGACTCGGGAAGTTGGGACGATGTTAATGTCTTTGATGTGAGGTCGAGTTCGGACCAGGAAGCCCTGAATGGAGAGAAGTATAGTGACTGGTAAGCTGAAAAGACAAAGAGGATTCTCTCTGCTTGAACTGATGATCGCGATGTTTATCATGATTATCCTTCTTTCAGTCGCGGTACCGACCTACCAGCGCAGCGTTCGCCACGCTCGGGAAACCGTTTTGAAGGAAAATTTGTGGCAAATGCGGCGGTCGATAGATCAATATGCTGCGGACAAGGGCAGATTGCCGCAATCGGTCGAAGATCTGGTCAGTGCCCGGTATCTCCACGAAGTGCCCGTCGATCCGATCGAGGAAAAGGCTGAGTGGGACGAGATCATGGGCGAGGACCCCAACTCGTCGGATGGCGAACAAGGCCTTATCAACGTTAAATCGTTGGCTCAGGGCGAGGATACCGACGGCAAGTCCTTCAAGGAATATTAATCCGATCTATATGTTTTCATCTTTAACCCAACCTAATTACCCTAAGGCTGCCTTGGGTATCGAAGCCTCCGGCTTATCGGCGGTAGCTCTGCAATCGGAAGGCAAGTCAAGATTCTCAATTAAGCAGGCGGCGTCGGTCGAACTTCCGCTCGGACTTGTCGTTCCCAGCTTCGTCGATCTGAATATCTCTGATGATGTCGAGTTTTTTGAGTGTTTAAAGGAAGTGGTCGAGGCTGCCGGACTTATTGGCCAGAAAAGATGGTCGATCGCCCTGCCGAGCAATACGGCCCGGACGGCGATACTTGCTCTCGACAGCGAGCCGGCGTCCCGAGCCGAGGCCCAGGAAGTGCTGGACTGGAAGGCCGAGCAAAGTTTCGGTGTTCCGGCCGCCCTGCTTAGGATCGCGAGGAAAAAGATCTCACCGGGGAGGGAAGGGCGTACGCGGTATTTCGCGACTGCGGTCAAACTTTCGGTGATCGATGAATATGAAACTCATTTCGAGCGAATGGGCTGGAAAGCCGGTTTAATACTTCCAAGGGCGGTTGGTGAAGCTAACTGGCTCTTGAACGAAGGCGATAAGTCGGATTCGCTGCTGATCAGCGGCAATAACTCGGGATTCACAGCTCTGCTGCTTCGTGGCGCCGAACCTGCGGTCGTGCGTTCTGTGACATGTACGCCCGAAGAGATAGATGACGAGATCTACCGCCTCCTTATGTTCTATAACGACAGGTTCGCGCGCACCCCGGGCGAAGGAACTCTGGAGAAAATGCTGGTTATTGGTAAGAGCCTCATTCCGAAGCGTGTTCACTCGATCGCCTCTGACGCCCTCGGTAAGGAACTCAAGGTGCTGTCGCACGACGAGGTGGGCTTGTCTCTGCCGGGCGAAAGTTTGAGTTTTAATGATATTGCCGCACCAGCTGGTCTCGCCGCTCTCGGTTTTGCGTGACCAGACATGTCTAGGGCTTAGTTTGTTGAGGCCCTTCGGGGCCTTTATCTTTATTCCGATGTTTTGACTTGCGGAATGAAACATTTTGAATAAAACTACCGTAATACTCCGCAATTATGGCGTCTCAAACGATCGCGATAGAGGGAATCAGAAAACTCACTGATGTTGAGCTTATCGCGGGCGCCCTAACCGGTCAGTCTGACGGGTTCGAAGAACTTGTTCGGCGGTACCAACGGCCGATAACCAGCTACGTCTATCGTATGCTGGGCGATTACGAATCATCTCTCGACGTAACGCAGGAAGTATTTATCAAGGTCTATAACTCGTTAAACCGGTACAGTGTGGAATATAAGTTTTCGACCTGGCTCTACCGGATCGCCCATAATGCGGCCGTGGACCATTTGCGGCGAAATTCCGTCACTCCGCAGAGCCTCGAAAGCGAGAATGCTGACGGCAGTTTTCAGATCCAGCTCGAGAGCCGTGGATCGTCGCCCGAGCAAGACAGGGAACGCAGCGAATGGCGGAGCGAGATTGAGACGGTAGTAAGACAATTGCCGGCGACATATCGCGATCTGATACTTTTGCGGCACTCGCGGGACCTCAGTTATGACGAGATATCAGAAGTCACGGGCCTGCCGCTGGGTACGGTGAAAAACAGACTCTTCAGGGCCCGCGAGATGATGCGGCAACTTTTCATCGAGCGAGGATTTACGGGGGTCTGATCGATGAGCTCTCAAATAGGCTGAAATGGAGAATCATTTTAAGACATCAGATTGCCCTTCAGAGGAAATCGCCGCGTATATCGACGGCGAGATCGAACATAAGCGCGAGATCGAGTTAGAAGCTCATTTTTCAGCTTGTTCATTATGCCAGTTTGAATTGAATGAGCAGAAGCGTTTTCTGCGTGACCTTAACGCGAGCCTGAATAGTGAAGAACATTTGGAACTGCCTGCCAATTTTACAAGACTTGTCGTGGCTAATGCCGAGAGTTCGGTCAACGGCCTCCGTCGCCCGAACGAGCGATTTAATGCGGTATTCATTTGCGTTGGGTTGATCTTGTTCGTCCTATTCGCGCTAGGTGGTGAGGTCGCAAACTTGTTCAGCGGTATTGTGAATATTTTCGACCGGGCCGGGATCGTTGCCGGATTCTTTGGCCACCTTGTCTATTCGCTTTTTCTCGGCGTTATTATCGTTCTGCGTTCTATCGCGGCTCAGGCCAGTCCTGACACGGTCATTACTCTCGCAATGTCGGTCGTCATTATCCTTAGTCTGACGGCCGCGTCGAAACGGGTTTTGCGAACAGGGCGTATTTAAGTTTTCCCAGTTAAGTGATAAACGTATTGATCACAGTATCCAGTCCACCTCGTTTTTTGACCGGTGTGCAATGGCTTTTCGGAGTCGTTGGCATTTTATTTGTGTCTGCGAGCGCTTTCGCTATCGGACCTGAAATATCAACTTCTGAGGACCAGACAACCGTTATTGTAAATGACGCTCCTGACCAGGAGGTCTATGTTTTCGGTAAATCGGTGATCGTGAATAAACGTGCTAAAGGCGTTTTGGCTGTGGGAGGCGATGTAGTGGTTGAGGGCCGGATCGAAGGAGATGTAGCCACGATCGGTGGCAACGTGATCCAGAAGGAAAATGCCTACATCGGCGGCGACATAATCGTATTTGGCGGAGCCTACAAGCCAGAAAGTGCCGACCCCTTGCGTCAGCCGGGCAAGGAAACGGTGAGTTTCGGAGTATTTGAAGATGAGCTTCGGAATTTCGGTCAGAACCCTTCGCATATCTTTTCCCCATCCTTCTCGGTCGGGTTTTTGGCCCAAAGACTCGTTGTCGCTTTATTCTGGTTTATCATTTCGGTCGTAATGACAACCCTTGCCCCCGGCGCGGTTAGCAGAGCCGTCGCCCGGATCAATTTATCGACGCTGAAGGTGTCTGCGATTGGATCGGCTGTCTTTCTGATCATCATCATATCGACTATAGCGGGTGCTCTCTTGTTGCCGAACTATTTAGGCGTCACGGTTGCACTCATGAGTATCTTGCTGCTGACGCTGGGATATGTGTTTGGCAGAGTGGCACTGCAGGTCAGCATGGGTAAACTGCTGCAAAAACACTTTTTCCCGGATAACAATCGCTCAGAAACACTGGCGATACTCGCCGGGGTCTTATTCTGGACCCTCCTTCTTTCATTACCATATATTTGGGTCTTCGCCCTCTTCGCCGTCTTTGTCGTCGGGATCGGATTGGTCCTAACGGGCCGCACCTCGCTGAAGTGGCAAAATCAATAAGGCTAACGCTTGCAGTTTTTTACATTTCTTTACAAATAGCACTGAACCTAACTGATAGAATTAGCGTCTTAAGCCTTGAGGAAGGCGTCGAAATTCGCAGTGCGCGAAGCTCTTTATTAAATAAATGATTTGTAACATGTTGAAAAATATAACGTTAACGACCGTCATTTTACTTTCCACATCAATTTTTGCTGTTATTGGGGCTCAGACTCCGACTCAAGGCGTGAAGCCCTCGGTCATTGCTGGCGATGTCGCGTCAGTGGGTGAGAAAAAGTTCGTGGTGACCTCAAAAACGGGTCCGGTGGAGGTTTTAGTAACCGACCAGACCGTATTTAAACGTGTATCGGCGGTTAATCCAGACTTTAAAACGGCGACCGACGGAACGGCCGCCGATATAAGTGCGGGAGATAGGCTGACAGTTACCGGTATATTGGCCGAGGGTGGAAAATCGCTGCCGGCCCGGGCGATATACTTCATGACAAAGGTCGATATCGACGCCAAGAATGCTAAAGAGTCCGCTGAGTGGCGTCAACGCGGGGTGGCGGGCAAAGTTACGAACGTAAACGTCGACACCGGCCAGATAACGATAGAGGTTCGCGGACTCACAGGCAGCACGAATACTATCCTTACCCCTAAAGCAGGTGCTCAGTTTTTGAAATACGCTCCTGATTCGATCCGATTTGATGAGGCAGTGTCCAGCTCACTGCCCGAAGTAAAGACCGGTGATATGCTCCGAGCTTTAGGCGACAAGAGTGCAGACGGGACAAGTTTTGCGGCAGAGCGGGTAATTACTGGGGCATTTCAAACTATCGCGGGAACAGTTACATCGATCGACACCGCACAGAACGAGATCGTGATCAAGCGTCTCCAGGATGATAAAGAAATGACGATCGTGGTCGCCGATATAACGGTCATCAAACGATTCCCGCAGGAAATGGCGGAGAGGTTAGCCGGTGCCCAGATGATGGGCGGCGGTGGAGGAGCTCGGCCCGTTGGCGGGCAAGGGAATATGCAAGCTCGTCCACCCGGCGGCGGTGGAGCTCGTCCCGGACCGGGTGGGCCCGGAGGGGCCGGCGGCATAGATGATATGCTCGACCGGTTCCCAAACATAACGGCCTCTGATCTGACCGCTGGCGATATGATCGCATTCTCGAGCAGTAAGAATGGCGATGCCGTCCGTGTCAAAGCTATAAAGGTACTTGCTGGCGTTGAGCCTTTCCTCCGAATGGCACAGGCGACGGGCGGCCCACGTCGCGGCCAGGGGGTTGACGGCAGCTTTACCATCCCCGGTCTGGACAGCATCGGGCCGTAAAAATTACTTTCCTCGCAGTGCATTCGAACCTTAAATGCCCTGTATTTTTATTTTTTCTATTACAAAGGTTATTTATTATGAAATTCATTCGATCAGGTTTTTTACTCGCACTTATATCATTGGTGTCGTCGAGTTCGACGTTCTCTCAGGCAGTCGGCAGCGTTGCCGGCAGTGTTACCGATCCTTTCGGGGCGGTGATCGTCGGTGCGACTGTAACGGCGGTATCGTCGACGGGCCTGCAAAAACAGTCTATCAGCAACGCAAGGGGTGAATATGCGATCACCGGCCTCGCGCCGGGAACATACACTGTAAAAGCAATTGCTCCAAACTTCGCTCTTTATGAGAATACCGAGGTTGAGGTCACGGCTGGTGAACGCAACGAACTTGCGGTAATCCTCACAGTTTCAGGAGTCGAAGAGAACGTCGAGGTCTCAAATAACGAACAGGTCTCGACCGATCCCGATTCAAATCTTAGCGCGACGGTATTGAGAGGGGCCGATCTTGAAGCACTGCCCGATGATCCGGATGAACTACAGGCCGCTCTTCAAGCGTTAGCCGGGGCCGGTGCAGGTCCTAACGGCGGGCAGATCTACATCGACGGGTTTACCGGCGGACAGCTTCCGCCAAAAGAATCGATCCGTGAGATCCGCATCAACCAAAATCCGTTTTCAGCCGAATTTGACAGGCTGGGGATGGGCCGCATCGAGATCCTCACCCGTCCTGGTTCGGAAAGATGGCGGGGTTCTGCATTTGGAAACTTTAATGACCATCGCCTTAATTCCAGAAATCCGTTTGCCCTGAATCGGGCGCCGACCCAGTTCAGGGCTTTTGGCGGCAGCTTTGGCGGGCCGATCAGAAAGGGAACCACATCTTTTAATTTCGATATCAGCAGCCGTCATACAGACAATAACGCCATCATCAATGCGTTGATCCTGGATCCATCTTTGAATATAGTGGAATTTAGACAGGACATTTCGGTACCGACACGTATTTTCCAAACGTCTATGCGTGTCGATCACGCTCTAAATCAGAATAATACCCTCGTCGGCCGATACAGCTTTAGCCGGAGAACCTCAGAGAACCAGGGTTTGGGCGGTACGTCGTTGCCGTCGGTCGCGTCTGCAAGCGAAGGTCGCGAGCATGAACTGAGGCTTACCTTTACATCGATCCTTAACTCAAAAACTGTTAACGAAACACGCCTCGAATATTCCGATAACCTGAATGAAAGGTTGGGCGATAACTCGATCCCGACTATTAACGTTTCATCGGCATTCACGGGCGGCGGATCTCAGATCGGCAATAGTTTTTCGCGTAATAAGGTCTGGGAGATCACCAATAATACGACGACGACTTTCGGCCGAAATGCTCAACACGCAGTTAAATTCGGAGCCCGCATTCGAAACGTTAACATCGAGGATCGTTCCGAGACCGGTTTCGGCGGATCTTTCGCGTTTGCAGGAGCTTTCGGTGCGGATCCTTTCGACCTGGATGGTGATGGAGTTCTTTCACCGCTTGAGCAATATCGCGCGAATGTTAGCGGTGCTGATGGCGCCCGCTATAACCCGACGCAGTTCACCATCACGACTGGAAATCCTCTTATCGGAATCTCACAGCGAACAGTCGGCCTCTTTATTACTGATGATTGGCGCGTTCGGCCGTCACTACTTTTGAGCTTTGGACTCAGATACGAGAATCAAAGCAACATAAACAGCAATTTCAATTTTGCACCGAGGTTCGGGTTCGCATGGTCACCCGGTGCTGGTGGTGCTACGCCGCCGAAAACGGTGTTTCGCGGCGGAGCGGGCATCTTTTACGAGCGCTTCGGCGAGAACAATGTTTTGACAGCTACACGATTCAATGGGACCAATCAGTTGAACCTTCTCGTCACTGCCAATGATCCTGATCCGGTCCGCAGAGCTGCGGCGATGCAGCTGCTTGCCCAGCCGGTCTTTACGCTAAACGGTGTGACAAATGTTCCGACGGCTGATCAGATCCTCGCTCTTTTGCCGCAGTCGAATATTATCCGTCAAATCGATCCCAATTTGCAGGCGCCTTATACGATGCAGGCCGCTCTTAGCATGGAGCGTCAGTTGCCGCACCGAACAACGATGACTGTCTTCTTTACGACGTCGAGAACTCTGCATGTCGGGCGACTGCGTAATATAAATGCTCCGATCTGTCCATTACAGGTTGATTGCCTAAATGCTCCTCGGCCGGATCCGACCCGCGGTGGTATATATCAGTACGAGGCAAGCGGAATTAGAAATGATACTCGGATTTTCTTTAACTTCCGGACAAATTTTCACCAGAGATTTACCATGTTTGGAAACTATAG